>JBNMMB010000030.1:0-34348 GCA_050875105.1 Prevotella sp.
AATGCCAGCATAATGCATAAAGCTTTTGGCATATCCTTGCAAGAATGTTTGGATATGCGTTGCGAAAGTAATAAAATAGTTTTGAATATCCAAACTCCATCAGACAAACTTTGCTGTCCGGAGTGTGGAAGTCATCATGTATAGAGTCAACCATCAAGTGCAAAATTAGGAATAAACTCTGAAGAACTCTTCTTTCGGAGAAGAAAATTTTATTTTTCCCTTGGTCTTCTATTGATTTTCGCCTAAATGCAAGCAGTTCTCTTGTCTGTAGCTCCATAAAGTCTATACCTATTTAATGTATAATCCTATCAGCTTGTTGGTGTTTTTCCCCTCCACCGCCTTTTTGAAATCGCTCGTTGTCAGCTTCCGCGGGATGTTCATGTATTCTCGCACGTTTTTAGCCGACATCTAAAAAGAAAAAGCCTATATGCTTGTCGGTCTCGAAATATTTGTTTAATTTTAGCGCCAAAAAGCTAAGCATTATATGGCACTAAAGAAGCAAGAAGTAAAGCAGCTGTCACTCTTCGATGACATCATTCAGATAGACATGCCGACCGGAAAGTTTAAGAGTCCCAAGAAGACCGAAGGGAAAATACTAGTGCGCGAGAAACGGAAACGGATCAGGTTCTCTTTTCCCGATGGAACACAGATGTGTAATGCAAGTGCAACGCAGACCATGATTGACGCTATATGCAAAATTGGGGTGGAAAGGGTTGCACAGCTGAACATGGAAGTGTGCCATATACCCTTGGTGGCGCAAGAGGTTAATCCGCGCTATGCCCGATGGACAAAGAAGATAGATGACAAATGGTTTCTGATGGCGCAGAGCGACACAATACAGAAATACATGCAAATGGTATCTATTATCAAGCAATTGGGGATAGACGTGAAGGTGGAGCTTGGAGACTTTGAATCCTTAGAACCTATCAATGCGCAAAGGCAGGAAACAAAGAAAAAAAGAAAGGTTCAGTTAGAAGTGACACTGGGTGACAAGACCTTCGAGCACGGTACAGAGACCATTCTCACATTTCTCGATGTGGTGGAGCATATCGGTGTGGACAAGGTGAAGAAGACTGGTGTCCAAGTTGGCAGGTTTCCTATTGTCACAAGTGGAAAGAAAGCCAACAACCAGATTGAAACGAGCACAGGTGAATGGCTTACAGTTCCCGTCCAGATAAAGGGCAAATACAAAATATTGAAGGTCATCTCGTCGATGACGCATACGCCAATGGAAATCAAGGTTATCGAATAGGCCCAAACGCTGTTGACTTGATGCTTTTGACCAACACTCCGCAAGGAGGCTATGGCATGATTGCCATAACCTCCTTGTTGAGAAAATCATGTCGATGATCTTCAGATCACCTTCGTGAGCTGTCCTGTGTGCGAGTCGATGATGTAGCCGTAGAGATTTACGTCCTGCGGCACGAGGGGATGGTGGCGTATGATGCTGACCGTGTTGCGCACCGAGTCCTCCGTGTCGTGGAAGCCCTCCAGCCAGTGGTCGAGGTCGATGCCACAGCGGCCGATGGTGTCGATGATGTCCTGGCGGATGCCACGCTTCACCATGAGCCCCTTCATCTCGGCGCCGTTCATGTGGCAGGCGCCACAGTTGGAGTGGGCCACCACCATGATCTCCTCCACGCCCAGCTCATAGATGGCGACGAGCAGGCTGCGCATGGCCGAGTCAAAGGGACTGATGACCAGTCCGCCCGCATTCTTGATGATCTTGGCATCGCCATTCTTCAGTCCCAAGGCTGCCGGCAGAAGCTCCGTCAGCCGGGTGTCCATGCACGACAGGATAGCCAACTTCTTGTCGGGGTATTTGCTTGTGACATACTTCTCGTAGCCCTTCTCGGCCACGAACTTCTCATTATACTTGATGATCTCGTCTACAATCATAATGCATTGTGCTTTTTCGTTCAACCACAATAGAATATTTTCTTCGGAGGCAAAGATAATACAAATCTCAGCAAAATATCAAGCTCGCTTGAATATTTTGCTGAGATACAGCCTATCTTATTGTAAAAATAAGCATAAAGGCAGAGGAATGTTATCTATCCTGAGTTCCTTTCTCGTGAATTCTCAGAACCGTCACGGAGTTGGCCGCAAAGGTGTGGGTCACTTGCTGGCCGTTCACTTTGAATGTCTCCTGCCTGGGGGCTACCTTGGTCGGGGCGTCCAGCGTGTTCTCGTCGAGCGCGCTGCCTGAAGCCAGCACCGTGGCGTCGGCAAGAGGGACCAGCGTGTTGGCGCCCTTCAAGAGGAGGGTGGTGCTGACCGCCTTGTTGCTCGCGTTCACGACCTTCACGATGATGTCGCCACTCTTGTCGTCGCGCGAAGCGCTGGCGCAGATGGTCTGCCTGTTTTTGTCGGCCAACGAGGTCTGTTGCACCAGTTGGCCATCGATGTATCCTCTCACCGTGAGCGGCGACACCTCCAGGCGGATGTCATACCATCTTTCCGTTTCGATGGAGTAGGTCATGCTCTCAGAGTCCATGCTGGTCTTCATCTCATTGATGGAGTTGGTGTAGCCGCCGATGTCCCAGCGCAAGCGGTTGTCCACGCCCTTGTGGTGATGAAAATAGATCTGGAAGCCATTCTCGCCCGCCAGCTTGCGCGCCTTCAGGGTGATGACATACTCCTTCCAGTTGCTGTCGCCCGTGAAGGCTGTGACGCCAGTGGCAAAAGAAGACTGGCGCAACACGCCATCCTTCACGCTCCAGTCGCCATCGCCTGTTTTCTCCCAGTCGTGGATGTCCGTGGCGAAATCGTTCTTGTAAAGCAGTTTGCCCTTCGGGGTGGTGACCCTCAAATCCTTAAACTCAGCACTGTTCTTCCAAGTGCCCAGCCCGATGCCGCCAGAGGCCGACGGAATGTCGATGACCGGTCCGCCCGTCACCGTCACAGGCAAGTTGACGGTTCCCTGATTCTCGGCAAACATCTTTTGCACGTAGTAGCTCGGCAGGCCATACCAGCGATGGTTGTCGTAGTTGATGAGGTTGATGGGCCACCTCTGGTGGTTCACGTTGCAGAGCAGTGGCGCGTAGGCCGCCATCTCCACGAGGTCGGAGTTGCGTTCCAGGCCTGTCATGAAGGCCGCCTCGCCAACGGCGCCCCGCAGGTTGCCCTTGCCCACATTCCGATTGACGGCATACTCGCCGATAAACACCTTGGAGCCACCCCGTTGGCGTTTGTCGTATTTGTTGGCATTCATCACAAACCAGTCGGGAGTGTTGTAGTAGTGCTCATCCACCAAGGCTGGTGTCGGCTGCGTGGGATGCGAGCCGCTCCAGTCGTTGGCGATGATCTTCATCTCCGGGTAGCGGCTGAGGATGGCATTGGCTATCCGCTTGAAGTTCTCGAAATACACGCTGCCATAGTTTTCATTTCCCACCTCTATATATTTCATGTTGAATAGGGCAGGGTGGCCGTTACGTGCGCGGGCCGCACCCCACACGCTGGTCACAGGGCCATTGGCATACTCGATGGCGTCGAGTGCGTCCTGGATATACTGGTCGATCTGGTCGGATGGTATGGTCTCCTTGTGCGACACACCCGCATTGATGCAGAAGAGCGGTTCGGCCCCCAGGTCTTCCGCCAACAGCAGGTACTCGTGGTAGCCCAGCCCGTGTGTGGCCTGGTAGTCCCAGATGTTCCACAGCGGGATGCGGGCGTCTATGGGCCCTATGGTGTTTTTCCACAGGTAACGTTGGGCAATCTCTTCGCCTTCCACCCAGCATCCGCCGGGGAAACGGAAGAAGGTCGGGTGCAGGGCGTCCAGGGCCTGGCCCAGGTCTGGCCGCACGCCGCTCGCTCCCCATTTCTGTTGGGGCATCAGACTAACCATGTCCATGCAGAGGTCGCCCTGTCCCTCGCCCGATAGCACCAGCTTGGCCTTGCTACTGGTTTCCGACGGCGTCAGCGTCAGTCGGGCATACTGCCACACCTGGGTGGCAGCCGGCAATGTTGCCATGGCCAGCGTCTGGCCGTTTTCGTCGACCAACGCCACCTGTAGCGTTCCTTTGTAGGGACGGGCGTCGGGTGTGCGCAGGGCGACGCTGAAGTCGTAACGCGCTCCCTTCTCCAGGTTGATGCCCCAGTAGCCCGCATTGCTCACCTCGAAGGTGCCGTCGGCCGACACGCGGAGAAATTGCCGATTGGTCGGGTTGAGGGGCACCATCGGGTCTTTCATGTTCTTGAGATTGGCCTTCTCGACCAGAGCTTTGCTCCGTCGCGATGCAAACTGCCAGAAGCAGAGCGTGTCGGCGTCCTCAAACGACCGGTTTCTCACTTGTTCGGGATAGAGTCCTCCGTCCACCGAGAGGTTGATGTCTTCGAGAAAGACGCCAAAGAGTGTCGGAGATATGGCATGTGTGGGATGGTTGACATCCACGTTGATGGTTGCTCGCTGTGCCATGCTCATGGCGGGCTGACAGGCCAAGAGCAATGAAGCCAATAGTGTTTTGTGGTTCATGATGTTTGTTTCTATGGGTTTTAGCTACGAAGGGCATTGATGATTGTTTCCGTTGCAAAAATACAGAAAACCTTGCGTCTGTGCTTTTCGCCATGTTTCAAATGCTTTCTCGTTTGTCCCTCGAAGCAAAAAAAGAGATAGGTAGGGCTCTGTTCGGTTGACTGATTTGTTGTCTACAACTACGAGTCATACCTTTGGGCGGAAAACTATTAATAAAACTTAAAAACGCAGTTTTAACCATACTGGATGCCAACGTTTCGCAGGGAAATGAGTAACTTTGCAGTCGCTATTACGAGTTAGTAGCATAATTCAAACCTAATTTAAAAAAGTTTTAAAACAAAATGGCAACAAAAATCAGATTGCAGCGCGGCGGTCACAAGGCTTACGCATTTTATCGCATTGTTATCGCTGACGCAAGAGCACCACGTGATGGTAAATTCACTGAGAAGATTGGCACTTACAACCCCAACACCAATCCTGCAACCGTAGATTTGAATTTCGAGCGCGCCCTCTACTGGGTGGAGAATGGCGCACAGCCCACTGACACCGTCCGCAACATCCTGAAGGGCGAGGGCGTGTACATGATGAAGCACCTCAAGGGTGGCGTCAAGAAGGGCGCTTTCGACGAGGCCGCTTGCCAGCAGAAGTTTGAGGCTTGGAAGACCGCCAAGGACCAGAAGGTCGAGGCACTGCGTCAGGGTGTGGCTAAGGCCAAGCAGGACGCTGCTTCTAAGGAGCTCGAGGCTGAGAAGAAGATCAACGAGACCATCGCCAAGAAGGTGGCTGAGAAGAAGGCCGCTGAGGCTAAGGCAAAGGCTGAGGCAGAGGCTGCAAAGGCCGCCGAGGCTGCTGAGGCAGAGGCTCCCGCTGAGGAGGCTGCCGCTGAGGCTCCCGCCGAGGCTTAAAGGCTGTCTTGTAAGAAACCATCAAGTGCCAGGTCCTTTTCAGGGCTTGGCACTTTTTTGTGTCCAGACGAAAGCAGGCTCATGTTCTTTTAGATGAAAAGTGGGCCAAACCGCTCGCTCATGCGCCGTCAGGCCGAGTGGCACGCGTTTTGCTGATGCAATCATCAGAAAAACAATAAAGAAATGGAGGCATAAGATATGGCATTTATTGATTACTATAAGATTTTGGGAGTGGACAAGAACATCCCCCAAAAGGACGTGCAGGCCGCTTACCGCAAGCGCGCCAAACAGTTCCATCCAGACCTTCATCCCGATGACCCGAAGGCCAAGGCCAAGTTTCAGGCCCTCAACGAGGCCTATGAGGTGATCGGCGATCCTGAGAAGCGCAAGAAATACGACCAGTATGGCCAAAACTGGCGCAACGCCGACGCCTTCAACCAACAGGCTGGTGGAGCCGGTGGGGGTGGCGAGAGCTTCCACTGGAGCAGCGCTGGAGGCGGGTCGCCGTTTGAAGGCTTCGACTTCTCGGGTTTCGGCAATGGTGGCGGAGGCTTCTCGAGCTTCTTCCAAGACCTGTTTGGCGGCATGGGCGGTGGCACCCGCACCAGGTCGCGCGCACGCCAGAGCACGGGCGAGATGAACGCAAAGGTCAACCTCGACCTCTACACCGCATTGCTCGGCGGACAGATCATCATCCAGTTGAGCAACGGCGAAAAACTGAAGTTGAAGGTCAAGCCCGAGACCCAAAACGGCACGAAAGTGCGCGTGCGCGGCAAGGGCTACGACCGTGGCGACGGCACCTTTGGCGACCTGATCATCACCTACAATGTGGTGTTGCCCACCCATCTCACCGAGCGACAGAAAGACCTCCTCGGCCAGATGAAGCAGGCAGGCACCACGGTCTGATGACATGACATGTGACAAAAAGGCAGGAGAGCCCTGGCGTGTGGCGCCGAAAGCAGAGAGAATGCTCTCGGTGGCCACATGTCAGGGCTCTCCTGTTTTTTTGTCTAAAATGTGTAGGTGTCAAGCGCCAGCTTGTTGGTCCTTGAGAAACTGCTCAGCCCGCTCCAGGTCGGCAGGTGTGTCGATGCCCACGGTCTCCACCTGGGTGATGCCCACGCGGATGCGGTATCCGTTTTGCAACCAGCGCAATTGCTCGAGGCTCTCAGCCTTCTCCAGGGGCGACTGCGGAAGCTTCGTCACCTCGCGGAGCACGTTGCGGCGATAGGCGTAGATGCCCAGGTGCTTCAGGAAGGGGAACTCGCCCAGCCACGTGTCGTGCTCCTTGCCCCTGACAAAGGGGATGACCGAACGCGAGAAGTAAAGCGCAAAGCCGTGGATATCGGTCACGATCTTGGGCGAGTTGGGGTTGTCCACAGCCTCCATGCTCGTGAATGGCTTGCCGATGGTGGCGATCTGGGTGGTGGGGTCGTCAAACTGCTGGCAGACCGTCTGGATCTGCGAGGCCTGTATGAAAGGCTCGTCGCCCTGGATGTTCACAACGACGTCGGCATCGGTGCCGATCTTCTCGGCCGCCTCCTCAATGCGGTCGGTGCCACTCTTGTGGTCGGCGCGGGTCATGACAGCCTTTCCCCCGAAGGCTTCCACGGCCTCGCGGATGCGCTCGTCGTCGGTGGCCACCCACGCTTCGGGTATCTCGCGCGTCACTTGTTCGTAGACTCTCTGGATGACAGGCTTGCCGCCCAGCAAGGCCAAGGGTTTGCCCGGGAACCTCGTGGAGGCATAGCGTGCCGGAATGATAGCGATGAATTTCATAATCAGCTTACTTGGTTCGTTATTTGTTGCAAAGTTACAATTTTTTATGGGTAACGCCCATCATTTTCAGGCAAAAAGCGACGTGTGCCACCATCAGGACCTATTCTGCTATGCCAGAGGGCATTTTCGGGCCTGAAAAACAAAAAAATACTTAAAAAATAATATTCGTTGGGCAAAAGCTTTGTGGTATAAAGAATTTTATATAATTTTGCACTCTGTTTGGAATAAGTATCAAAATCGAAATCAAAAACAAAGAATAGCAATGTCTAAGATTTGTCAGATCACAGGTAAGAAGGCACAGATTGGTTGCAATGTGTCTCACTCAAAGCATCGCACAAAGCGCAGCTTTGACGTTAACCTCTTCAGCAAGAAGTTCTTCTATGTGGAAGAGAATTGCTGGATTTCCCTCAAGATCAGTGCCGCTGGTCTTCGTCTCATTAATAAAGTAGGTCTTGATGCTGCCCTGAAACAGGCTGTTGCCAAGGGTTATTGCGATTGGAAGGACATTAAAGTTATAGGAGATTAATCATCATGGCAAAGAAAGCTAAGGGTAATAGAGTGCAGGTTATTCTGGAGTGCACAGAGATGAAGAACTCTGGTCTGCCCGGAACAAGCCGCTACATCACCACGAAGAATCGCAAGAACACTCCCGAGCGCCTCGAGCTCAAGAAGTACAACCCCATCTTGAAGAAGATGACGGTGCACAAGGAGATTAAGTAATCCATTGGTAAGGTAATTTAAAGTAAAACACTATGGCAAAGAAAGCGGTTGCTACCCTCCATGAAGGTTCTACGGATGGTCGCGCATATTCTAAGGTCATCAAGATGGTGAAGAGCCCCAAGACGGGTGCTTACGTCTTCGATGAGCGCATGGTCCCCAACGAGGCCGTGAAGGATTTCTTCAAGAAATAATCTTATTTCGACAACGAATCAACATAAGTCGCAAGGCCGATGCTTTGCGACTTTTTTTGTGTCCACTCGGCGGCAATAGGGTGGGGCCTTGTTGGCCCACAACCCTTGTCTCTGACAAAAAACGGTGACGCCCCGTCAGACGGATATCTCTCCGGCGATAGAGGTGTTCATCATCTTGCGGATGATGTTGGTGTCGCTGTAGCAAGCCTGCAGATACATCAGTTTGGTGACGGCGGCCTCCACGGTCGAGTCATAGCCCGACACGACACCGATGTCTTGCAGTTGGTAGCCTGCACCATAGCGTTTCATCTCGACCGTTCCAGCCACACACTGGCTGATGTTCACGATGACGACACCCCGTTCGGACGCCCGCTTCAGCAGCCGGAGAAACCACGGTTGCTGGGGCGCATTGCCGCTACCGAAGGTACGCATGACGATGCTCCGCAGGTTCTCGATGCCCAGCACGCCGCGGATGGTGTTCTCCTGCAGGCCAGGGAAGAGCGAGAGCACCACCACGTTGCTGTCCATGGCCAGGTGGGGCGACAGCGGCTTGTCGAAGTCAGGTCGCAACACGTGGTGGGGGTGAAATGTGAAGTTGACCCCGGCGTCGCACAGGTGCGGATAGTTGAACGACTCGAAGGCGTAGAAGCCATCCGCGTTGATCTTCGTGGCCCGGTTGCCGCGCAGCAGTCGTCCGCTGAAGTAGATGCACACCTCAGGTAGCATGGCATGGCCCTCGGCGTTCTTGATGGATGCCAGTTCGATGCTCGTCACCAGGTTTTCCTTGCCGTCGGTGCGCAGCTGGCCGATGGGCAGTTGCGATCCCGTGAGGATGACAGGCTTGGTGAGGTTGCCCAGCATGAACGACAGGGCCGACGCCGTGTAGGCCATGGTGTCTGTTCCATGTAGGATGACAAAGCCGTCGTAGTTGTTGTAGTTGCGCGAGATGATGCGCACGAGGTAGGCCCACCGCTCTGGCGAGATGTCGCTCGAGTCGATGGGGGGCGTGAACTGGTAGACATCAATTTGGGTCTTGATCTGTCGAAACTCGGGCATGGAGTCCACAAGATGGTTGAAATCAAGAGGTTCCAGCGCACCTGTCTGTGCATTGTGCCCCATTCCGATCGTTCCTCCGGTGTAAATCAGCAATACTTTGTTCATCTGCTTGCAATCTTTTGTGCAAAATTAGTTAAAAGCCCCGATATTCCAAAGATTTATGCTATTTTTGCATCGACTAATCACAAAAACAAACTAAATTTATAGAATGAAAGCATTCATGGACGACAACTTCCTGCTCGAGACCGCCACGGCGCAGGACCTGTTTCACAATTACGCGGCCAAGATGCCCATCATCGACTATCATTGCCACCTGGTGCCACAGATGGTGGCTGAGGACCATCAGTTTCGCAGCATCACCGAGCTGTGGTTGGGCGGCGACCACTACAAGTGGCGCGCCATGCGCACCAATGGCGTTGCCGAGAAATACTGCACGGGCACAGACACTTCCGACTGGGAGAAGTTTGAGAAGTGGGCCGAGACCGTGCCCTACACCTTCCGCAACCCCCTCTACCACTGGACCCACCTGGAGCTGAAGACCGCCTTCGGCATCACCAAGCTTCTCAGTCCCGCCACCGCCCGCGAAATCTATGACGAGTGCAACGAGAAACTCAAGCAACCCGAGTATAGCGCCCGCGGCCTCATGCGCCGTTACCATGTGGAATGTGTCTGCACGACCGACGATCCTGTCGACGACCTCCTTTGGCACAAGGTGACGCGTGACAGCGGTTTTGAGATCAAGATGATCCCGGCGTGGCGCCCCGACAAGGCCATGAACATCGAGAAGGGTGGCTTTGCCGAGTACATGGACAAGTTGGGCGAGGTGAGTGGCGTCGAGATCGACACGTTTGCCCACATGGTCGACGCCCTGCAGCGCCGCCACGACTTCTTCGCCGCCAACGGATGCAAGCTCTCCGACCATGGCGTGGAGGAGTTCTACGACGAACCCTACACCGACTCGCAGATCGAGACCATCTTCGAGAAAGCCCTCCGTGGCCAGCAGCTGTCCGAACTGGAGGTGCGCCAGTACAAGCATGCCTTCCTGCGCACGTGTGGCGAGATGGACGCCGATGCCGACTGGACGCAACAATACCATTATGGTGCCATTCGCGACAACAACACGCGCATGTTCAAGCAGCTCGGGCCCGACACAGGCTTCGACTCCATTGGCGAGTTCAACACCGCACGTGCCATGAGCCATTTCCTCAATGAGCTCAACGAGGAGGGTAAGTTGACACGCACCATCCTCTACACCCTCAATCCCTGTGCCAACGAGATGATTGCCACCATGCTCGGGAACTTCCAGGATGGCGTCACCCCGGGCAAGATACAGTTTGGCTCCGGCTGGTGGTTCAATGACCAGCTCGATGGCATGACACGCCAGCTCAACGCCCTGTCGGTGCTTGGCCTGCTGTCAAGGTTTGTGGGTATGCTCACCGACAGCCGTTCGTTCTTGAGCTATCCGCGCCATGAGTATTTCCGCCGTTTGCTTTGCAACCTGCTGGGCAACGATGTGGAACGAGGCCTGTTGCCCAATGACCACGACACGTTGGCCCGCATGGTGGAGGACATCTCCTACAACAATGCCCGCCGCTACTTCAAGTTCTATTGATCCGAAATTTTAACGACGACTCTCACAACTGATGGAATGCTGATGGGAGCCACCATACAGAAAGGCAAGACCGTGGAGTCGTGAGCTCGCTCACGAGATCCGCGGCCTTGCCTTTTCACACATCGACAAAGCCACGCAAAGGCCATTCTCCTCTCTCAGCGCGAAGGATTTGTTGTCATTTTTCCACAATCTCCCACCACTCGCCGCATCCCCCAAGTGTCCCCAAAAACCATCCGACGATGAAGCTTCACAGATTTGCTTGCAATTTTCTCTCAAAGTGTTTGTGACTTTCAAAAATATATCGTAATTTTGCACAAGAATTCAGAAGCTAATAGTCAAGTTTTTAACATATGAAGAAACTACTTCTCCCATTCGTTTTATTGGCAATGATCATCTTGGTCGGTGGATGCTCAAGCAGCAAGAAAGTTGCTTATTTCCAAAACATCGACACCGTCAGCCTGGCTGCCTCACGTGGCCTCTATGATGCGCATATCATGCCTAAGGACATGCTGACCATCACAGTCATCACCACCAATCCCGCAGCATCGGCACCGTTCAACCTCACCGTGAGCAACACCGTGGGCACCAGCGGACAGTTGTCAAACAGCGGACAGGGCTCCCTGCAGGGCTACTTGGTCGACAACGAGGGCAACATCAACTTCCCAGTCATCGGAACGATCCACGTGGCCGGTCTCACCAAGACTGGATGCGAAGAGCTCATCAAGAGCAAGGTAAAGCCTTATCTCTCTGAGAAGGAGAACCCCATCGTCACGGTGCGCATGGCCAGCTATCGCGTCACGGTGACAGGCGAGGTCAACAGCCCGGGCGTGAAGCCCGTCTCCACCGAGAAGATGAGCATCATCGAGGCCATCGCACAGGCAGGAGACCTCACCATCTATGGCAAGCGCGACAACGTGCTCCTCATCCGCGAGGACGCCAATGGCGAGAAGCACGCTCATCGCCTCAACCTCAACGATGCCAACATCATCAACTCGCCATACTACTATCTCCAACAAAACGACATCGTCTACGTGGAGCCCAACTCCGTGAAGGCCAAGAACTCGGCCATCGGCAGCAGCACCACCATCTGGTTCTCGTTTATCGGCATTGCCACTTCCTTGACGTCGTTGTTGGTCAACATCTTAAGGAATTAGTAGTGGGAGAGAAAGAGATAGTGATATGATATAGCAAGATTGGAATATGAAGAATTTCACTCAGATTGAGTTTCTTTGTATTTCAATCTTTTTTTTATAAATGCGCGATTGTTTAGTTATTGTAAGGTAATATGGATAAGGATATTCACGAGGATTGTGGTGTGGCGATGATCAGGTTGCTCAAGCCCCTGAGCTACTACCAACAGAAATACGGCACCTGGATGTACGGCCTCAACAAGTTGTATCTCATGATGGAGAAACAACACAACCGTGGACAGGAGGGTGCTGGCATGGCATCGGTGAAACTGCATACGCAACCTGGCCACGAGTACATGTTCCGCGAGCGTGCTGAGGGAGCCAACGCCATCACCGAGATCATGGCATCGGCTCGCAAGCAGATTGAGGAAGCGCGACAGTTTGGCGATGACAGCACCGACTTCGACTACCAGGAGATGCCCTTTGCCGGCGAGCTCTACATGGGCCACCTGCGCTATTCGACCACTGGCAAGAGCGGGCTGAAGTATGTGCACCCGTTCTTGCGCCGCAACAACTGGAAGGCCAAGAACCTCTGTCTCTGTGGCAATTACAACATGACCAATGTCGACGAGGTGTTCAGCAAGCTCACCCGGCAAGGCCAGTGCCCGCGTATCTACAGCGACAGCTACATCATGATGGAGGCCATGGGCCACCGTCTCGACCGAGAGGTGGAGCGCAACTTTGTCGAGGCGCAGCGCCAAGGGCTCGAGCATGTGGCCATCACCGATTATATCGACCAACACGTGCAGATGGAGAATGTGCTGAAGAGCACCATGACCGACTTTGATGGCGGCTATGTGGTGTGTGGCCTGACAGGCAGCGGCGAGATGTTCTCCATGCGCGACCCGTGGGGCATCCGTCCCGCGTTCTATTATCAGAATGACGAGATCGTCATCCTCGCCTCAGAGCGCCCTGTGCTTCAGACAACGTTCGACCTGGAGTATGCCGACATCCAGGAGCTCAAGCCCGGCCAGGCACTCTTGGTGCGCAGCAATGGCGAGGTGGTCGTCAAGCGCATCCTCGAGCAGAAGGGCGACAGCGCCTGCTCGTTTGAGCGCATCTACTTCTCGCGAGGCTCCGACCAGGACATCTACCGCGAGCGCAAGAAGCTGGGCGAGCAGCTCACGCCACAGGTGCTGAAGACCATCGACTACGACATCGCTCACACCGTGTTCTCGTTCATCCCCAACACGGCCGAGGTGGCTTTCTATGGTTTGCTCCATGGCTTCAAGCATTACTTGAACGAGCAGAAGATCAAGCGCATCGAGGCCTTGGGCCGCATGCCGACACACGAGGAGCTTGAGGAAATCCTCCACGACTACGTGCGCTCGGAGAAGGTGGCATGGAAAGACATCAAGTTGCGCACGTTCATCACCGAGGGCAACGCCCGTAATGACTTGGCGGCCCACGTCTATGACATCGCCTATGGCAGCTTGGAGGCAGGCGTGGACAACCTGGTGATCATCGACGACAGCATCGTACGTGGCACGACCCTCAAGGAGAGCATCCTCCACATCCTCGACCGCCTGCACCCGAAGAAGATCGTCATGGTGAGTTCTGCGCCACAGATACGCTACCCCGACTATTACGGCATCGACATGGCGCGTCTTGAGGAATTCTGCGTCTTCCGCGCCACGGTGGCCCTGCTCAAGGACCGTGGCATGGAGCATGTCATCCTGGACACCTACGAAGCCTGTAAGGCCGAACTGAAGAAGCCCGTTGGTGAGATGCGCAACTGCGTGCGCGACGTCTATGAGCCGTTCACCGTCGACGAGATCAACAAGAAGATTGTGGAGATGCTTCGCCCCGAAGGTATGACGACACCCATCGAGATCGTCTTCCAAAGCATCGACGGCCTCCACTCAGCCATCCCCAACCACAAGGGCGACTGGTACTTCACGGGCCATTTCCCCACACCTGGAGGCACACGCCTGTGCAACCAGGCCTTTGTCAACTATGTGGAAAGAAAGTGGAAATAATGCGTTTTTCCACTTTCTTGACGCAGACTTTGAAAAATAATGCTTACATTTGTACACTTGAGAAAAATCAGATAAACAACGATAGAAGATGAAGAAAGTAACCTTGGTGCTATCAGATGGTACGCGCTTCCATGGCAAGTCATTCGGCTATGAGAAACCAGTTGCCGGCGAAGTGGTGTTCAACACGGCCATGATGGGCTATCCCGAGTCGCTCACAGACCCCTCTTACGCCGGTCAGATATTGACGTTCACCTTTCCCTTGATAGGCAATTATGGCGTGCCGCCATTCACGTTTGAGGCCAACACGCTGCCCAGTTTCATGGAGAGTGACAAGATCTATGTGGCTGCCATGATCTGCGCCGACTACAGCGAGCAGTATAGCCACTGGAACGCCGTGGAGAGTCTCTCCGACTGGCTCAAGCGCGAGCACGTGCCCGGCATTACCGGCATCGACACGCGCGAGCTGACCAAAGTGCTCCGCGAGCATGGTGTGATGATGGGCAAGATCATCTTTGACGACGACCCCGAGGTGCCTGAGGCCAACTACGAGGGCGTCAACTTCGTCGACAAGGTGTCGACGAAAGAGATCATCCGATACAACGAGGGCGCCGGCAAGAAGGTGGTGCTCGTCGACTGTGGTGTCAAGGCCAACATCATTCGTTGCCTCATCGAGCGCGGCGTGGAGGTCATCCGCGTGCCATGGAACTACGACTATACCGACATGGACTTTGATGGCCTCTTCCTGGCCAATGGTCCTGGCGACCCCGACACCTGCCAAGACGCTGTCGACATCATCAAGAAGCAGATGAGCCTCAGCCGCAAACCCATCTGTGGCATCTGCATGGGCAACCAGTTGCTGGGCAAGGCCGCTGGCGCCACCATCTATAAGTTGAAGTATGGCCACCGCAGCCACAACCAACCCGTGAGACTTGTGGGCACCAACAAGTGCTACATCACCTCGCAAAACCATGGCTATGCTGTGGACAGCAAGACGCTGGGCAGCGAGTGGACGGAGCTCTTTGTCAACATGAACGACGGTAGCAACGAGGGCATCCGCCATAAGACGAACCCCTGGTTCACCTCACAGTTCCACCCGGAGGCATGCAGCGGCCCGGTGGACACGATGTTCATGTTCGACAAGTTTATTGAGGAATTGAATGCTTGAGCAACTAACGTATTAAAAGAAATCTCATGAAAGACCCTAACATAAAGAAAGTCCTCCTCCTGGGTTCAGGCGCCCTGAAGATCGGTGAGGCAGGCGAATTCGACTACTCAGGCTCACAAGCCTTGAAGGCTCTGCGCGAAGAGGGCGTGGAGACTGTGCTCATCAACCCCAACATCGCCACCGTGCAGACATCGGAGGGTGTGGCCGACCACATCTATTTCCTGCCCGTGCAGCCCTATTTCGTGGAGCGTGTCATCCAGAAGGAAAAACCTGATGGCATTCTGTTGAGCTTCGGCGGACAGACGGCGCTCAACTGTGGTGTGAAGCTCTATGAGCAAGGCATCCTTGAGAAATATGGTGTCAAGGTGCTCGGCACACCCGTGCAGGCCATCATGGACACGGAGGACCGTGAGCTCTTCGTCGAGAAGCTCGACGAGATTAAGGTGAAGACCATCAAGAGTGAGGCTTGCGAGAACATGGAGCAGGCACAGAAGGCCGCCAGCGACCTGGGCTACCCTGTCATCGTGCGTGCCGCTTACGCCCTTGGCGGACTGGGCTCAGGCTTTGCCGACAACGATGCCGAGTTGCAGAAGATCTGTGAGAAGGCCTTCTCGTTCTCACCCCAGGTGTTGGTGGAGAAGAGCTTGAAGGGCTGGAAGGAGATCGAGTATGAGGTGGTGCGCGACCGTTTCGACAACTGCATCACCGTGTGTAACATGGAAAACTTCGACCCGCTGGGCATCCATACGGGCGAGAGCATCGTCATCGCTCCGTCGCAGACGCTCACCAACTCGGAGTATCACAAGTTGCGCGACCTGTCCATTCGCATCGTCAGGCACATCGGCATCGTCGGCGAATGCAACGTGCAGTATGCCTTTGACCCCAACAGCGAGGACTATCGTGTCATCGAGGTCAACGCCCGACTGAGCCGTAGTTCGGCGCTTGCCTCCAAGGCAACAGGCTATCCCCTGGCTTTTGTCGCTGCCAAGTTGGGCATGGGCTATGGCCTCTTCGAACTGAAGAACTCGGTGACGAAGACCACCAGCGCTTTCTTTGAGCCCGCACTCGACTATGTGGTCTGCAAGATTCCAAGATGGGACTTGAGCAAATTCCGTGGCGTCGACAAGGAGCTAGGCTCGTCGATGAAGAGTGTCGGCGAGGTGATGGCTATCGGCCGCAACTTTGAGGAGGCCCTGCAGAAGGGACTTCGCATGATCGGACAGGGCATGCACGGATTTGTGGAGAACAAGGAACTGGAAATCCCCAATATCGATGAGGCCCTGCGCGAGCCCACCGACAAGCGTGTCTTCGTCATCTCCAAAGCCATGCACAAGGGCTACACCATTGACCAGATACACGACTTGACCAAGATCGACAAGTGGTTCCTCTATAAGCTGAAGCACATTATCGACATCGACGAGAAGTTGAAGGCCAAGAACATCAACACCCTCGACCGTGACCTCTTGCGCGAGGCCAAGGTCTATGGCTTCACCGACTTCCAGATTGCTCGTGCCATTGGCCTTGAGACAGAGCTGGGCAACATGTACAAGGCCATGCTTGTGGTGCGTCGCCAGCGCAAGTCGTTTGGCATCGTGCCGGTGGTCAAGCAGATCGACACGTTGGCCGCTGAGTATCCCGCACAGACCAATTATCTCTATGTCACCTATGCCGGCGTGAAGAGCGACATCTCCTTCAGCACCGACCGCCAGTCGGTCATCGTGCTCGGCTCGGGCGCTTACCGAATCGGCTCGTCGGTGGAGTTCGACTGGTGTGGCGTGCAAGCGCTCAACACCATCCGCAAGCAGGGTTACCGCAGCATCATGATCAACTACAACCCGGAGACCGTGTCGACAGACTACGACATGTGCGACCGCCTCTATTTCGATGAGTTGACGTTTGAGCGTGTCATGGACATCATCGAACTGGAGACTCCGCATGGTGTCATCGTCTCTACGGGCGGACAGATCCCGAACAACCTGGCCATGCATCTCGATGCAGAGAATGTGCCCATCCTTGGCACCTCGGCCAAGGACATAGACAACGCTGAGGACCGTGCCAAGTTCTCAAGCATGCTGACGCGCAACGGCATCAACCAGCCGGAATGGAGCGCCTTGACAAGCATGCAGGACATCGACCAGTTTGTCGACCGTGTGGGTTTCCCCGTGCTGGTGCGACCCAGCTATGTGCTGTCGGGTGCTGCCATGAATATCTGCTCCAACAAGGAGGAGCTCGAGCGTTTCCTCCAGTTGGCCGCAAATGTGAGCGAGGACCATCCAGTGGTGGTTTCCAAGTTTATCGAGAATGCCAAGGAGATCGAGTTCGACGCTGTGGCGCGCAATGGCGAGGTGCTGGCTTACGCTATCTCTGAGCACATCGAGTTTGCTGGTGTCCACTCGGGCGACGCCACCATCCAGTTCCCGCCGCAGAAGTTGTATGTTGAGACGGTGAGACGCATCAAGCGCGTGGCTCGCAAGATTGCCGAGGAGCTGCATATCTCGGGTCCGTTCAACTGCCAGTTTATGGCGCGCGACAACGACATCCTGGTCATCGAGTGCAACCTCCGTGCCAGCCGTTCGTTCCCGTTTGTCAGCAAGGTGCTGAAGCTCAACCTCATTGACTTGGCCACCAAGGTGATGCTGGGTGTGCCTGTGGAGAAGCCCAACAAGAACCTGTTCGACCTCGACTATGTGGGCATCAAGGCTTCGCAGTTTAGCTTCAACCGCTTGCAGAAGGCCGACCCGGTGCTCGGCGTCGACATGAGCTCCACGGGTGAGGTCGGCTGCTTGGGCGACGACACCAACCAGGCGTTGCTCAAGAGCATGCTCTCTGTGGGCCATCGCATACCGAAGCACACCGTGCTTCTGTCTACGGGTGGCGCCAAGCAGAAAGCAGAAATGCTCGATGCGGCCAAGGAACTCATCAACCATGGATACGAGCTCTACGCCACAGGTGGAACGAGCAAGTATCTCACAGAGAACAACATCGCCAACACCATGGTCTATTGGCCATCTGACGAGGGCAAGGAGCCACAGGCCATGACCCTGCTCCATGAGAAGAAGATCGACATGGTGGTCAACATCCCGAAGGACCTGACACCACATGAGCTGACCAACGGCTACAAGATCCGCCGTGCGGCTGTTGACCTGAACGTGCCCTTGATCACCAATAGCCGACTGGCTTCTGCGTTCATCCATGCGTTCTGCACCTTGAACCTGGAGGATGTGGACATCAAGTCGTGGGAGGAATATTAATCAAGACAGTCAGAATTAATCAAGACAATCTGATAATCAAGACAATCTGACCGATTGTCTCTGAACAACAACAAAACCACTTCTCTGCTGCCTGTTTGCAAGACGGCGGGGAAGTGGTTTTCTTTGTGTGGGGCATTATGGGGCTGTTACCAGTTGCGGAACAGCTCAAAGCCGAAGGTGACGCCGATGGTGCGGTTGCCGCGACCATTGCTGAAGAAGAGGCCCATCGACATGAGGCGGCACGTGAAGCCATAACCGGCCTCGACGTAAGGGTGCACGTCGTGCACGTCGAGCGTAGAGACGTACACCCGTTCCATCTCAACATAGTGGCCAATCCAGGGCAACCAGCTCAACAGGAGCAACGGACTCTCGTAGGTGACGTTGGCCCGTATGTAGTATTCCGAGGTGTTGTAGGTGTCGCCTCGCAGCAGTTCGAAGTTGCCACTCCAGTCGTCGTTCCAACCATTGGGCAGGTTGTTTTCCTTGAAGTTCTCGTAGTTGAGGAAGTAGGCATCCTTGTCTTTCTTGGTGTAGAAACCGGTCCCGATGCGCATCTGCCAAGACTGCAACTTGTTGACGTGGTGGATGTAATCGGCGTTGAGCTCCCAGCGCTCATAGCCTGTGTTGGCTTTGGCTATTCCTTTGACGCCCCGGTCATAGTCGAGCGTGATGACCGGTCCGCTCCATCCCATCGGACGATATTGCACTTCTGCCACGGGGGCGAAGGACCTGTATTCCTTTTCCCAGCCAAACTTGTCGAAGTCGCGTTTGTGTACGGCCATCTTTCTTTGGAAGAGGGAGCCCAGCTGGATGCTCCATTTGTCAGAAAGATCGTAGTTGAAGATGGCGCGCATCTCCATCTGCTTGAACTCATTCAGTCGGCTGTAGTCATATAAGGTGCTGTCGGGCTGATCCTGCTCTATCTGCCTTCTCACCGAGGCGTTGCGGATGTGGTTGCCGTTGTTCCATTCCAGCTTGAAGTAGCCATTCCTCCGTTTGTTGAAATAATAATAAACAGGAAGGCGGAAGAAAAACTGGTGTTGCTTGAAAGCATAGCCCGCCTTGAGGCGAGTGGACAGTTCGGAGTTGTGTGAGAGTTGGTAGCTGGCTCGCACATCCACCTTGTAGGTGAAGCCTCGATAATGGTCGTAGCCCATGTAGAGAGGGTTCAACACGGGGTTGAGGCGTATGTATCCTTGGTTGTTGAGACCGAAATGGGTCTTGACGCGATTGAAGACATTGTCGCCAACAGCGTCCCATAAGACGTCCTTGGCAAAATTCTGTTTCTTCTTTTCGGCGAGTGCGGTGGTCGAGTCGGCTTTCAGCGAGTCTTGCACCCGTTGTTGCCCGAGTACTTTGTCGTATGCTTTCTGCTCGTCACCGCCAAGCGGTTCGGGGCGCACCAGGCAGAGTTTGTCGTAGTCGGAAAGGGCAGAGGAAAGGTCAAGAGGCCTGACGAGGCCGTAGCGTGCCACATACCTGCCTGTGACTTTGCTGCGCAAGAAGCTGAACTTGAAGGAAACCTCGCATCTCGAGGGGATGGGCGAAGGCCCCATTTCCAGGTGCATCTGAAAGTTGATCATGTCGTATTCGCCAGTCAAGTCGCACGAAACGACGCGCCCGCTCTGTGTGTCCACGATGGCCGTGCCAATCACCAGTTGCGTGTTTTTGCGCTTCGGCGTGAAGGCCAACAATGTTTGGCCATTTGCCATGTTGCTTGTCTTATAATGGTAAAAACGGTGGTTGGTGGCGTGGAAAGGAGAGATGATAGTGTTGTCGATGATGGTCTCCTGGTAGATGTTGGGCGTGAGATACTTCAGCATGACATCAAACACACGCTGCTTGTGGGGAATGGTGGTCAGGTTGATGAGGTTCTCACTTTCATAATGACGCTCGCTGTTCACGTAGAGTTTGTTATACGACTCTCCAACAAACTCGCGCTCAGCCCGATGGGCGATGGCATATACCGAAGGAACCAGCAATAGGGTGGGGTTCTTGCGGTCCACTCGCAGAAAGAACTTGGTGTAGGCGTAGCTTGTGTCTTGCAGCTTGAATGTGGACTCTGCTTGTTTTCCATACAGGAAGACAAGCTCGATGATCGTTTGGCCCGTGCGTTCTTTTGTCTTGTTAGGGAGCAAAGGGACGGCAACAGCTGTCGAACGGGTGGCACTATCTTGGTCGGAGGCTTCCCTTTCAGCTACAACAGGACAGGCAAAAAGGAGGAGCATGAGAAATGCCACGACACCTCTCATGCTCCAATGGTTTTCAAGTGACCTGCCTGTTTGTTGATGCATGGTGGCCTCCTTTCGTCACATGGCTCAGCCTTTTTTAGTGGTCCAGCTCGTCGAGTTCAAGCCAACGCATCTCCTTTTCGTCCAGTTCGTCGTTGACGATGGGCAAGCGCTTGCTCTTCTCGGTTATCTCATCCACGGTGAGCTGCCCGGAGCTCAATGCCTCTTCGAGGCTTGCCTTTTCCGCCTCCAGGGCTTTGATGTCCTTTTCCAGTTGTTCATACTCGCGCTTCTCCTTGTAAGACATGCGGCGCCTGTCGTCGTGGTGATAGTCTTTCTTCTTGCTTGTTGCGTCTTGCGAGGCTTTGGATGATTTGTCTTTCTCTTCCTCTTTCGACTTCAGCGACTGCCATTCCCGATATTGGGTGTAGTTGCCCGGGAAGTCTTTGATGACACCATTGCCCTTGAAGACCAGCAAGTGGTCGACGACCTTGTCCATGAAGTAGCGGTCGTGACTGATGATGATGACGCAGCCGGGGAAGTCTTGCAAATACTCTTCGAGCACTTGCAGCGTCTGGATGTCGAGGTCGTTGGTCGGCTCGTCGAGCACCAGGAAGTTGGGGTTGCGCATCAGCACGGTGCAGAGATACAGCTTGCGTCGCTCTCCTCCGCTCAACTTGTAGACGAAGTTGTGCTGTTCCTCGGGCGGTATCATGAAGTAGTTGAGAAACTGCGAGGCCGTCATCTTGCGTCCACCGCCCAAGTCGATGTAGTCGGCGATATCTGTGATGACGTCGATGACCTTCTCGTTTTCGTCAAACTTCAATCCTTCCTGCGAGAAATATCCGAAGCGGACGGTCTCTCCGATGTCAAACTTGCCGGCGTCGGGCGGCACGATGCCCAAGAGCATCTTGATGAACGTGGACTTGCCTGTGCCGTTGTTTCCTACGATGCCCATCTTCTCGAAGCGTGCGAAGTTGTAGTAGAAGTTGTCGAGGATGACCTTTTCTTGGCCATTGGTCTCAAACTTCTTGGAGACGTATTGGCACTCGAAGATTTTCGATCCGATGTATACGTTGCTGGCTTTGAGGCGCATCTGGCGGTCCTCTATGCGCTGCTTGGCTTTAGCCTCCAGTTCATAGAAGGCCTCCTCGCGGTAGCGCGCCTTGTGGCCACGTGCCTGTGGCATGCGTCGCATCCATTCCAGTTCTGTTCGATAGAGGTTGTTGGCGCGTGCGATCTCCGCCCGTTGGTTGTCTATGCGTTCCTGCCGCTTCTCCAGGTAATAGCTGTAGTTGCCACGATAGCTGTAGATGCGCTCGTCGGCAAGCTCGAGGATGATGTTGCATACGTGGTCGAGGAAGTAGCGGTCGTGGGTCACCATGAGCAAGGTGAGGTTTGAGCGGCTCAGGTATCCTTCCAGCCAGACGATCATCTCGAGGTCGAGATGGTTGGTGGGCTCGTCGAGCAGCAAGAAGTCAGGATCGTTGAGCAAGGCGTTGGCCAAGGCCACCCGTTTCTGCTGTCCGCCGCTCAGTTGCCCCATGGGCTGTTGCAGGTCGGTGATGTGGAGCTGCGTCAGTATCTGCTTGGCTCTCAGCACCTTTTCCTCATTTCCCTGATGGTTGAAACAAGCGTCGAGCACCGACTCTTCCGGGTCGAACTTGGGCGACTGCTCCAAGTAGCCAATCTTCAGTCCGTTGCGCCAAATGATAGACCCACTCTCATAGCCCTCGTGTCCGGTGAGGATGGACATGAGCGTGGATTTTCCCGTACCATTCTGGGCGATGAGGCCCACTTTCTGACCTTCCGCAATGGAAAACGAGATGTCTTCAAACAAGACCCTCGCTCCGAAGCGTTTTGTCAGGTTCTGTATGTCCAAATAAGGTGTCATAGCTTTTTCAAGATGTCATCGATGTAGTCCAACACTTCTTGGCGCCCCGTCTTGTCTTCGGCGCTGGTGATGAAGTAGGGTGGTGGTGTCTCCCAGGTGTCGAGCAAGGCGTCGATCCATGCTTTGGCGTTGGCCTTGGCGCGTCCGCCGCTCAGCTTGTCGGCCTTGGTGAAGATGATGGAGAACGGGATCTGCGAGAGCCCGAGCCAGTCGATAAACTCCCTGTCGATCTTCTGTTGGTCGTGCCTGATGTCGATGAGCACAAAGAGGTTGACCAGTTGCTCGCGTTGCAGGATGTAAGAGCGGATCATGCGGTCGATGTCCTCTTGCACCTTCTTGGAGCGCTTGGCAAATCCGTAGCCAGGCAAGTCTACCAGGTACCATTCCTTGTTGATGACGAAATGGTTGATGAGCAGCGTCTTTCCAGGAGTGGAGCTGGTCTTGGCCAGTCCCTTATGGTTGCAAAGCATGTTGATCAGCGATGACTTGCCCACATTGCTTCGGCCAATAAATGCGAACTCAGGCTTGTTGTCTGTTGGGCACATGCTCACTCTCGGAGCAGATATGACGAATTGGGAGTTTACGATGTCCATGATGATAATGATTTATTGCAAAGGTAATGATTATTGTTCGAAACAGCAAAAAAATATACTATTCCTGTGGGTTCTATAGACAAAAAACAGTAACTTTGCATTCTAAACGTTTAAATTCTTGAAGCCACAACGATTACTTTTTCCCTTGATCATTGCCAGCCTGTTATGGTCTTGTAGTGCGACGAGGTTTGTTCCGGAGGAAAAATATCTTCTGGAAAGTGTGGAAGTGAAGAGTGGTGAGAAAGGTTTTGACGCCTCGGCCCTTTCTCCTTACATCCGCCAGAAGGCCAATTCCAAGTGGTTCTCGGTCTTTAAGATTCCGATGGCCACCTACGCCTTGTCCGGCCGCGACTCCACCAAGTGGATCAACCGCACGCTGCATCGCATTGGCGAGAAGCCTGTGGTCTACGACAGCGTGCAGGCCCGCATCTCGGTCGAGGACTTGCGGCAGGCCATGGTCAACCAAGGATACATGCACGCCTCGGTCGACTTGCAGACCAAGGTGAGGGGCAAGAAGTTGAAAGCCGTTTACACGCTCTATCCCGGCACCCCTTATTACATCGGCAAGATGTCGTATAACATTGAGGATGAGGCCATTGCCCGTGTGCTTGCAAATTACAGGGCGCGGTGGGCCTCCAAAACCAAAAAGCCCCAAGACCTGGGCCTTCATGCAGGTGAGCGCTTCAACGTGTCTCGCCTGAACGACGAGCGCAAGCGCATCACGTCCATCCTCTTGGACTCAGGCTTCTACAAGTTTCACAAGGATTATATCATGTTCGATGCCGACTCGTCGAGTCTTGACAACCAAGTAAACCTTACGTTACATCTTGTGAAATATCATGCGACCAGCAGTTCGCCCGCGACAGGCCATCCCCGCTACTACATACGGTCGATCAACTACCATCAAGGCGACAACGGCCCGTCGCACCTGCGGCGCTCAGTCATGGAGATGGCCACAGCGGTGAGCGAGGGCAAGCCTTTCAGCGCTTCGGCCTTACAGGCCACCTACAACAAGTTCGCCCGTTTGCAGGCGGTCAGGTACACCAATATCCGTTTCACGGAAGTGCCCGACACGACCCTTCTCGACTGCGACATCCAGGTGAGCACGCAGAAGCCTTCGTCTATCTCGTTTCAGCCCGAGGGCACCAATACGGCTGGCGACCTTGGCGCCGCTGCCTCTCTGACCTATGTCAACCGCAACCTCTTCAGGGGCAGCGAGCAGTTGAGCTTGCAGTTTCGTGGCGCTTTCGAGGCCATCACGGGCTTGGAGGGCTATCATGACGAGAACTATGAGGAGTTCAGCGTGGAGGCCAAGCTGGCTTTCCCCCGTTTTGTGGCCCCCTTCCTCTCGCGAGCCTTCCGCAAGCGGAGCAACGCTTCGTCGGAGTTGGCGGTGGCTTGGAACCTGCAGAGCCGACCCGAGTTTCATCGTCGCGTCTTCTCCGCTGCCTGGCGCTATCGCTGGTCGGACGCGCCCAACCACTTGAACTTTCGTCTTGACGCCCTCGACCTCAACTATGTCTACATGCCTTGGATCAGCGAGAAGTTCAAGCACGACTATCTCGACAGCGTGTCCAACCGCAACGCCATCCTCCGCTACAACTATGAGGACCTCTTCATCATGAAGATAGGCTTTGGCCTTACTTACAACAATGGTGTGGACGCCTTCCGCGCCAACATCGAGACCTCGGGCAATGTGCTGAGCGGCCTTGCTCATGCCGCAGGGTTCAAGAAGAACGACAATGGGCAATACACCTTATTTAATATAGCCTTCGCCCAATACGCCAAGTTCGACTTCGACTACACGCGTCTCATACAGTTTGACAGCCACAACGCGCTGGCCCTTCATGGCGGTTTCGGCATAGCCTATCCTTATGGCAACAGCAATGTGCTGCCCTTTGAGAAGCGCTACTTCTCGGGTGGAGCCAACTCGGTGCGCGGATGGGGCGTGAGGCAACTGGGTCCTGGCAAGTTCAGGGGCACCGACGGACGCATCGACTTCATCAACCAGACGGGCGACATGAAGCTCGACCTGAACATGGAGTACCGCACCTTCTTGTTTTGGAAGTTCAACGGAGCCGTCTTTGTCGACGCGGGCAACATCTGGACGCTGCGCAATTACCAAGAGCAGCCGGGCGGACAGTTTAAGTTCAACGAGTTCTACAAGCAGATTGCCGTGGCTTACGGCCTGGGCATCCGTCTCAATTTCGACTACTTCATCTTGCGTTTCGACATGGGCATGAAGGCCATCAATCCCGCTTACACCACCCAGCGCGAGCATTGGGCGGTGGTCCATCCCGATTTCAGTCGCGATTTCTCCTTCCATTTCGCTGTGGGCATGCCCTTCTGACGGGTGGGAAGGTGGAAGACGGAGGCAGGCTTGGAAAGAGCCTACGCCTGCAAATGACAGAAGCGGAACTCCGCCCGACAGGAAAAAGCCTGCCAGGCAGCGTTCCGCTTCCGTTGTCTTGTGTATAATATGTTCCTTGCCGATAGGCGAGGGCCGCGCTCAGCGATGCTTCCTCCATGATTGGAGGGCGGCACTTGGCGATGGTTTCCTCAATTGTTCTTGAGCGCAACGACGCCCGTCAATTTGTCGTCGAAGTAGAATGTCTGCTTGACGGTGTCCTTGTCGATGGCGTATTTCACGTTGAGGTAGAGCAGCTTGGCCGAAGGCTTCGTGTAGTCTCCTTTGACCTTGCCGGCCATTTGCTGCCTCATGACAGCGACCATCGAGTCGGAGACGAAGAAGGTGGAGTCTATCGAGCCCCATTGCACCACGTCATAATCGCCGACGCCCATCTGCGTGGTCATAAACTCCTTGACCAATCCCTTGGCCTCGTGGCCCTGTCCGCATCCCGCAAGCAGCGTGGCGACCAGGGCCATGGTGGCTAAGCAACAATTTCTCATGCCTCAGCGGGTATGTTCTTGAGGATTTCGAGCAGATGATCCCACACCATCTGCACGGTCGGGATGAGCAGGCACTCGTCGGGTGTGTGGACGTTGCGGAGTGTCGGGCCAAACGAGACCATGTCGAGGTGCGGATACTTCTCAGAGAAGAGGCCACACTCGAGTCCGGCGTGGATGCCCTTCACGACGGGGTCCTTGCCGAAGAGCTTCTTGTAGGCGTCGACGGTGATTTTCACCAGCTTCGACTCAGGGTTCATCTTCCAGGCGGGGTATCCGTCGTTCTGCTTCACCTCGGCGCCAGCGAGCTGGAAGGCGGCCTTCACCGAGTTGGCCATGTTCTTCAGGTTGCTCATGACGTTGGAGCGCTGGCTGCTGACGATGTTCACCTTGCTCTCCTCGCTCTGTATGCTGGCGATGTTGCTCGATGTCTCCACCATCCATGCCAGGGCCTCGTCCTGGCACATGGCCAGCACACCGTTGTCCACGGCCTGTATGGCGCGGATGAGGTTCTCGCTCACGGCCTTCGGTATGACGGGCTGTGCGTCGGCGCTGCCGAGCTTCCACTCCATGTGGGTGTCGGTCACGTGGAACTCATCCTCCACATCCTTCTGGAAGTTGTTCCAGTCGGCCTTCACCTCTTCCTTCTTGTCGGCGGGCACGGCGAAGACGATCTTGCCGTCGCGTGGGATGGCGTTGTGCATCTTGCCCGAGTTCCATTGTGCCAGTCTGAGGTCGGTCTTCTCCTGTTCTGTGTAGAGGAAGCGCCCGAGCACCTTGATGGCGTTGGCTCGCTTCTTGTTGATGTCGTCGCCCGAGTGTCCGCCGTTCAGACCCTTCAGCGTTCCCTCCATGAAGAAGTAGCCCTTGGGTGCCTCTTCGCGTGTGAAGTTGAAGGCGGCCGACGTGTTGATGCCACCGGCGCACGACACGAAGATCTGTCCCTCATCCTCCGAGTCGAGGTTGATGAGGTAGCTGCCGGTCATAAATCCGGCCTTCATGCCGAAGGCGCCCGTCAGTCCTGTCTCCTCGTCGCGTGTGAAGACACACTCGATGGGTCCATGCTCGATGTCGTCAGCTGCCAGGATGGCCAGTTCGATGGCGTCGCCGATGCCGTCGTCGGCACCCAGCGTGGTGCCCTTGGCGTGCATCCAGTCGCCCTCGACATAAGTCTGGATGGCGTCCTTGTGGAAGTCGAAGTCCACGTCGACCAGCTTGTCGCACACCATGTCCATGTGGCTCTGCAGAATGGTTGTTGCACGGTTCTCATAGCCCTTGGTGGCGGGTTTGCGGATGAGCACGTTGCCGGTCTCGTCGACCAGCGTCTCCAGTCCGTGATCTTCGCCAAACTTCTTGAGATAGGCAATCATCTCGTCCTCATGCTTGGAAGGGCGAGGGATCTGATTGATTTTTGCGAATTGCTCGAAAACGCGAGCAGGTTTCAATTCTGCCATAATGTTTGTTTTTTATAAAGGTTTATCAAAATTTTCTTTGCAATCTCCACTTTTTGCCTTAACTTTGCAACATTAATGTGCAAATGACAATGCAAAAGTAACAAAAATGATGCAGACTTTGCTATTAAGCGTGTTAATAATTGCTATAGCCGTGGCGTTGCTGTCGGTGAAGGTCATTTTCAAGAAGAATGGCCGGTTTGAGTCGCAGCACATCCACGACAGCCAGGCCATGCGCGACCGTGGCATTCATTGTGTGCTCGACCAGGACAGGGAAGCCCGGTCGGGCAAGTCGTTGCTTTCATAAACGGAAGAACGCATTCATGAACGGAAAATCATAAAAACATTATATTACGAAATGAAGAAGAACATCATTCTTGCGGTGGCCCTTTCGGCCATGACAACGCTGGGCCTCGTCTCTTGCGACAAGAGCAGCCCCAAGATGGACGACAAGACCGCTGCTGCCTCTCCGAAGGCGAGCGAGGGAACGAAGATCGCTTATGTGGAGGTCGACTCGATCATGACCCAGTACACCTTCTGCAAGGAGTACAGCAAGATCCTGGAAACCAAGGGCAACAACATCCAGAAGACGCTGGCCGCCAAGCAGCAGCAGTTGCAGGCCGCCGCTGCCAACTTCCAGCAGAAGATCCAGCAGAACGCCTACACCCGCGAGCAGGCAGAGGCCATCCAGGCCGGCTTGCAGAAGCAGAACAACGACCTGCAGGTGCTCAACCAGCGCCTGAGCGCCGAGTTCCAGACAGAGACCGACAACTTCAACAAGGCTCTGCACGACTCGTTGCAGCACTACCTGGCCGTCTACAACAAGGACAAGAAGTACAGCCTCATCTTCTCCAAGCAAGGTGACAACCTGCTCTATGCCGACAAGGCCTACGACATCACCAACGAGGTGGTGGCCGGCCTGAACAAGGCTTACAAGAGCAAGGTGGGCGCGGCCGACAAGGCCAAGAAATAATCTGTGACACAGAACAATAGAATAGGATAAAAGGTGATTTGCTGAAGTCGCCTTACGAGAGATCTCGCAAGTTTGCTAACCATGGTTAGGCTTGCGAGATTTTTCGTAATCAGCATTTCGTGTCCTGCCGCCGCGTCGTTGGCAAGGTGTTTGCTGTCCTCGCGGATGCTGCAAGGCATGGATAAACGAAAAGACTTTTAAATTGCTTTTTAGATATGGAAAAAGAAGATAAACTCGAGGAGAACCCCGACCGTGTGAGGGCTGTCTACAAGGTGACCCTTGCGGGCAGCGTCATCAATGTGGTGTTGCTTTTGTTGAAGTTTGTGGCAGGTGTCCTGGGCCATTCGGCCGCCATGATCGCCGACGCCATCCACTCGCTCACCGATTTTGCCACCGATGTGGTGGTGCTGGTGTTTGTGAAGATCAGCAGCAAGCCCATGGACAAGAGCCACGACTATGGCCATGGCAAGTATGAGACGCTGGCCACGGCCATCATAGGCCTGTCGCTGTTGGCGGTGGGCGTGCTGATCTGCTATTCGGGCGTCATCAAGACCTACCACGCCATCTGTGGCGAACGGCTCCAGCAACCCGGCGTGGTGGCCCTCGTGGCCGCTGTGGCGAGCATCGTGCTCAAGGAGTGGGCCTACCAGTTCACGGTGCGTGTGGGCCGCAAGTACCATTCCGAGGCCTGCGTGGCCAACGCTTGGCACCATCGCAGCGACGCCCTGTCGAGCATCGGCACGATGGTGGGCATCGGCGGCGCCATCCTGCTGGGTGAGCGCTGGGCCGTGCTCGACCCGCTGGCCGCCATCGTGGTGAGCGCCTTCATCATCAAGGCCGCCTGGGGCCTGGTCATGCAGTCGGTGGGCGAGCTGACCGACGCCAGCCTGCCCGAGGCCGATGAGGACGAGATCGTGAAGATCGCCAATGCCGAGGAGGGTGTCCGTGAGGTCCACAACCTCCGCACGCGCCGCATCGGCAACCGCATCGCCATCGAGATGCATGTGCGCATGCCGGGCTCGCTCTCGCTCTATGCGGCCCACGAGCACGCCTCCGACATCGAGACTCGCCTGAAAGACCATTTCGGTGCCAGCACCCTGGTGAGCATCCACATCGAGCCCATCAAGGTCAACGGGCGCTATGAGGCCCCCACGCAGGAACAAGATTGCACCCCAACACGCTAAATAGACCACAACCCCAACACGCTAAATAGACCCCAACCCGCTATGAAGAAAAGACGATTGTTGGCCGCCCTGCTGTTTGCGGCCCTGAGCGTGCCCGCCGCGGCACAGAACGAGACCGAGTGTCTCGCGTTCCTCTACAAGAGCATGCCCACGCCCGACAGCGTGGATTATCCCAAGACTTATTGGCGCCGACAGGTGCGCCTGGCGCTCAAGGCCCGTGGGCAGATGCCCTGGGGCCGGCAGGTGCCCCGGTGGGAGTTTGAGAACTTTGTGCTCCCGGTGCGTGTCAACGATGAGGCGCTCGACGACGCCCGCGAGGTGATCTACAAGGAGTTGGCGCCCCGCCTCAAGGGGCTCACCATGGAGCAGGCCGCCCTGGAGGTCAACCACTGGTGTCATGAGAAGGTGAGCTACCGGCCCAGCGACGGCCGCACATCGCCCCCGCTGGCCACCATGCGCAACAGCATAGGCCGTTGTGGCGAGGAGAGCACGTTTGCCGTGGCGGCCCTGCGCGCCGTGGGCATCCCTGCGCGCCAGGTCTACTGCCCGCGCTGGGCCCACACCGACGACAACCATGCCTGGGTGGAGGTGTGGGTCGACGGCCGCTGGCGCTTCATGGGCGCTTGCGAACCCGAGGCTGTGCTCGACAAGGGCTGGTTCAACTGGGCGGCCAGCAGGGCCATGCTGACCCGCGCCTTCGACTATGAGGGGCATGAAATCGCGACGACGGCGACCTACGCGCCCACGAAGACCTTGCGCGTGAGGGTGGTCGACACGGAGGGCAAGCCCATCGCGGGCGCCACCGTCGACTTCCGCCTGTACAACTATTCCGAGTTTTTCCCGCTCCACACCACGACGAGCGACGCCGACGGATACGCCTCGTTCACCACGGGCTATGGCGACCTGCAAGTGTGGGTGAGCACGCCCGAGGCCTATGGTGTGCAGAAGGCCGACGCCTATGCCACGGAGCTGACGCTCACGCCCTGCCACAAGGCGGGCAGCGCCTGGACCACGGAGTATGACTGGCACGTGCCCGTCAGCACGCTCCAGGAGCCCGACCGCAGCGCCGTCGACACGGTGAGCGACAACGGGCGGCGTCTCCGGGCCGAGGACAAGATCCGCACCGACTACCAGCAGACGTCCTTCTATCATGGCGACAACGAACTGTTGCGCAAGGCGCGCAGCAACTGGCGCGTGCTGTCGCAATTCCTGGGTGAGAAGCGGCCGCAGGCCGACCTCGTGCTCCGGGGCCTGAGCGAGAAGGACCTGCGCGACGTGACGCTCGACGTGCTCCACGACGCCTGCCTGATGAGCGATGAGGCACTGCGGAGCGGAGGCGTGCGCGTGGCCACGGAGCCCCTGCGCCCCTATGTGGCTTACCTGCAACGCCGACTGCCCAAGATGACAGCCCGAGAGTGGGTCAGTTGGGTGGAACAGAACATCCGCGTCGAACCATCGGGCAACGCCAAGCCGCTCTATCTCTCGGTGGTGGGCGTCTACGCCACGCGACGCGCCGACGCGCGCAGCCGTGAGGTGTTCACCGTGGCGGGTGCCCGTGCGCTGGGCCTCAGGGCCGAGCTCGACCCGCTGGGCAAGGCGCGTGTGGCCGATGGCGACGGCTGGCTCAGCCTCAGCGACCCCACGGCGGCTGAGGCGCCGACGGCACAGGGCACGCTGAAGCTCCGTGTGGCCCCCGACATCATGTACTATCATGGCTACACCATCTCGAAGATGGTGGACGGACGGCCCATGCCGCTCGACTATGCCGACGACGACCCGACGGTGACCGAGAAGTTTCGCCAGGGCTTGCAGCTCCCTGCCGGCGACTACCTGCTCACCACAGGCACGCGCCTCAAGGGTGGCGACGTGCTCACCCGCAGCGTGATGTTCACGTTGCAGGCCGGGCGGACCACCGAACTGCCCGTCTGCTTCCGCAGCAGCCAGCATAGTGTGAAGAGCGACTTGCAGCTCGACGACAGCGAGAAAAACGCCAGCGCCACCTCGGTGCAGAGCGCACAATGAGACACTGGGGACATCAATCAGCAAAGCTATGAAAGGCAAGAAAATATTGGAAGTGTGTTGTGGCAACCTGGCGAGCGTCAGGGCTGCCGTGGCGGGCGGAGCCGCCCGTGTGGAGTTGTGTCGCGACCTGGAGGCCGACGGGGTCACGCCCAGCGCGCCGATGATCGGCGAGGCCGTGGGCCTCTGTCGGCCGGCCGGTGTGGGGGTGCATGTGCTGATCCGCTCGCGTGCGGGCGACTTTGTCTATAGCGAGGCCGAGGTGGCCGAGATGGCGGCGGAGATACGCCTGGCCCTCGACGCGGGTGCCGACGGCGTGGTCGTCGGGGCACTCACGCCTGCTGGCGATGTCGATGAGCGGGCCTGCCGGCGCTGGCTCGACGCCTGTCGCGATGGGGCGGGGCGCCTGCGCTGCAACGTCACGTTTCACCGCGCCTTTGATGTCTGCCGCGATCCGTTGGCAGCCATGGAGCAGATCCACGAGCTGGGGTGCAACCGCATCCTCACCTCGGGCCAGCAGGCCACGGCCGAGGAGGGCGTCGCCTTGCTGCGCCAACTGGTGGAAAAGGCCAGGGAACTGACCGAGCGGTCGGGGCGCCGGCTCACCATCCTCTGTGGGGCGGGCGTCAGCCCGGACAACGCCTTGCGCCTATTAAACGCGACGGGAGCCACGGAAATCCATGGCTCCCTACGCACGGGACAGGTGTCGGACGTGGAAAAAATTCGGAAGATCACCTCTTTATTATAATGACGTGGTCGGGGGTGGCCAGCGCCTGTGGCAACTCGATGGTCAGTTGCCCTGAGCGATAGGTGTGGGCCACCTTTCGGCCGCTCTGGAAGTCGGTCACCGCCTTGGGCCGTCGGGGCATGGGCAGGGCGATGGTGCGTGGCGGCTCAGCGCCGTTGGCCGGACAGACGTGCGCGAAGACCGTGTCGTGCCTCTCCGTGGTGGCGCCCCATGCCGAGGGCTTCACGGGGCCTGCCGAGGTGCCATAGATGGTCTGGCCATAGGTGCGCATCCATTGGCCCAGGCCCTTGAGGCGGTCGAGCGCCAGGGCCGGCAGGCAACCGTTGGGCTGCGGCCCGATGTTGAGCAGCAGGTTGGCACCCTTGCCCGAGGTGCTGACGAGCAGGCGGATGATGTCGTCTGTCGACTTGTAGTTTTGGTCCACCACCTTGTAGCCCCACATGCCGTTCATCGTCTCACATGTTTCCAGGGGCAGGCGGCTCACCTGTGCGGCCTTGTCCACAAATCCCGCCTTGTTCTCGCCCGGCAGGTCGCGTTCGAAGATCTGTATGTCTTCGCCCTCGTTGGGGGCCATGTGGTGGTTGTTGCCGATGAGGCAGGCCGGCTGCAACCGGTGGATGAGCGCATATTGCTCGTCGAGGTGCCAGTCGAAGGGCACGGAGTCTTGGTCGTGGTCCCACCAACCGTCAAACCAGATGGCGCCCACCTTGCCATAGCGCGTGAGCAGTTCGGTGAGCTGCGCGTTCATGAAGTTGAAGTAGTGTGGCCAGTCGCTCTTGGTGCTGTCCTTGCCGCAGTGGCGCCCTGTGCGGCCCATGGGGTAGTCGTCGCGCATCCAGTCGATGTGGCTGTAGTAGAGGTGCAGGCCGATGCCCTCGGCGTGGCAGGCGTCGGCGAGCTCCTTCACCACGTCGCGGCCGAAGGGGGTGGCCTTCACGATGTTGTAGTCGCTCTGCTGTGTGTCCCACATCGAGAAGCCGTCGTGGTGGCGCGTGGTGAAACAGATGTATCGGGCGCCGGCGTCCTTGATGGCCTTGACCCACTGGCGGGCGTCGAAGCGGTGGGGGTAGAAGGCGTCGGCGGCCTTGGCATACTCCATGCGGTCGGGCACGTAGTTTTGCAGGTACCACTCGCCCTGGGCGAAGGTGCTGTAGATGCCCCAGTGGAGGAAGATGCCCAGCTTCGCGCCTCGGAAGTTTTCGCGCTGGGCGAGGTTTTCGGGTGTCGGGACGTATTGCTGTGCCGGGGCGTATTGCTGTGCCGGGGCGTATTGCTGTGCCGGGGCGGCGAGGGTGGCCCAGGCGAGGGCGAGGGCGCATAGTGCTTTTTTCATGTGTGTGGGGTCTTAGGGTTGGTTTTCGTTGTTTGGCTGCAAAGTTACGGCTTTTGGTGGAAAGAAGGGCGGGGGCGAGCGAGAAAATCTCGAAAGAGGTGCCGCGCGCACATCGGAACGCCCTTATTGTAACCTGTAACCATGTAACCGTGTAACCTTTTCGGGTTGTTTTTTTGACGACAATGGAGGACAGTATGTGACAATCGACGGTGGCTGTGTGCACCCTCTTGGCGTGTGGTTTTTATGGCGTGATTTTCATGTTGTGGTTTTTAGTGTGTGGTGGCGTGGCGTAGGTGAAGCCATGTTTCGTGTTGTGTCTAATGTGTGTTAATGTTGGCTGCTGTCATTTTGGCGGTGTTGAGGGATGATTGGAGGCGTGTTGTGATTTTATATTGGGCTTGACGGTCTTTGTTTTATGGACAATGCAAAGGTACGCCATTTTGTCAGTATCTCCAAATTTTTGGACTTGTTTTTATGTAAAATAGTGTTAACTCAATGGGATTATAGTGTTAATATCCTTAAACTCTTATTCGAGAGGCTTTTGGCATCCGCCAGTGCCGTTATGAGAATGGAGACAATCCATACAACTCTTGACGGGGTTGCTTGCAAACATGCACCCTGCAAAAGGTTACACGGTTACATGGTTACAGGTTACAATAAGGGGGTTGCGATGTGTGCAGGATGGGGTTATAG
>JBNMMB010000031.1:0-34250 GCA_050875105.1 Prevotella sp.
GAGGTTGAGCGAATAGACCGGTTGCAGGAGCTCATACTTGCGCTTCTTGTCCAACTGGCGAACGAAGGCCTTGGACGCGTTGAACAGCACCCGCTGCTTGAAAGCCTCCGTCCACAGCATCTGCATCTCGACGATGAACTGCCTGTTCTTCTCGTCGCGGCACCTCACGTCGACAATGCTGTTCTTGCCCACATAGGTGTCGGGAACGAGCTCAGGCGAGAGATACTCCACGCTCTTGATCTGCTCGTCGTCGCCCAGGGGCAACAGGGCGTTGAGCAGGCTGATGAGCAGGTCTTTGTGTTCGCCGAAAATCTTCTTGAAGGTGAGGTCGGCTTTGGGATCGAGGTATTTCATGGCGGGTGATTATTTTTGCAAAGTTAGTGCATTTGCGTGTTCTGGCAAAGTGAATGGTTGGAAAATCACTCTTGCACAAAGAACTTGCCGTCGGCGGCCTGTCCCGCAGCCGACGCTTTCACGCGCGTCTCCTTGCTGTTGTTGTAAGCCGTGGCGTGGAACTCGCCGTTGGCGTCGAGCACGGCGTTGGGGTTCCAGTAGAGCGTGCGGCGATAGTCGGTGGGTGCGGCGGGCTGTCGCTGGCTGTAGTCGGGGCTATACTGCCTCTCAGGCTTGGTGAAGCCGGGCAACACATAGCGGCGGTCGCGGTAGGTGTAGCGCTTGCCGTCGTCGGGGATGGTCTTGTAGACCACCACGATGTCCTCGAGGTTGAGCTGTTCGGTGTGGCGGTCGGTATAGTTGCGCGGCTCAAAGTCGGTGTAGAAGCAGATGGTGTCGATGCGGTTGAGGTGCAGATCCTTGAACAGGGAGGTGTTCGACCGGTTGCGCACGATGGCCTGCATGGGCGAGAAGTTGGTGTAGAACGTGTACTTGTCGAGCTTGCCCAGCACGTTGTAGGTGCGGTAGCGGTTCATGTTGCCATAGATGGTCTGGGCGGCGATGGGCGGGAAGGTTCCCATGTTGACGATGCCCCACGACAGTCCGCGGTCGGTGGCGTCGTTGTAGACATCATAGGCATCAACCACATAGGCAGGCTTCGAGTAGTCGAGTGCGCGGCGCGTGCGGCGCTTGGCCTTCACGCTGACGTTCTGGAGCGTGCGCGTGCCGTCGGCCTTGCTGTAGTCGATGCTGTCCTCGCCCATCACCACGGGCGTGAGGAGCTCGGGCAGGTGGGTCTGGTAATAGCTGTAGGGGTGTGAAAAGACGGGATAGAAGATGTCGCGTGTCACATAGTAGTCGGGATACCACTCCTCGTCGAAGCGGTGCTTGTCCTCCGACGAGCCGATGCAGCGCTTGAGCGAGTCCTTGCGGTCGTAGGCCGTGAGGAAGAGGATGGCCTTGCCATAGAAGGGCGGTATCTCGAAGAGGAACTGGCCGCCGTCATGCGACATCTGCACACTGCCGGCGCTCATGCCGTCTTTCTCGACCTCGGCCTCGACGAGCACCTCGTGCTTGATCGACTTCTGGTTGACGCCGAGGTAACTGCCGTCGGAGGTGCCCGCGTCGGTGGTTGCCGTGCCACCGGCATTGGGGTCCTTGCTGTCGCTGCTGCCCTTCGTGGCCGAACTGCCGTCGGGCTGCGCGCTCTCCGTGGCCTCGATGCTTCCCTCCGACACGTCCTTGCCGGCCGACCAGCCACTCATCGACACGCCGCCTTCGCCGACGGCGTTGAGGGCCTCGTCGACCATCTGCTCCGACACGCTCTTGGGCGAGGCAAGGCTAAACACGTCGTCGGGCTCGAGGAAGCCCACGCTGAGCTGCTTGCGCACGCGGCCCTCGATGGTGAGCGTCTTCTCGGGGGTGTAGCGCAGGCGGTCGAAGGCCATCTGGCCCAGGCCCACCTGGTCCTTCACCTCGCGCAGGGGTGTGTACTTGTTCCAGCCCTGCACCATGAGCAGCACGTCGAGGTCCTGGCGGTGTGTGGCGTCGTCGGAGGCGAAATAGTAGGCTGGCGAGGCGATGAAGCCCTTGAGATCGCTGCTGAGGAGCAGGTCGGTGAGCATGTCGCCATCGTTGTAGGAACTGTCGTCGGTGCGGGTGTCGCGCAACGAGACGCTGACGGGCATGCCCGATGTGCCGTCCTCGGCGGCGATGGAGAGCTGGATGGGCTCATAGGGCTTGTAGTCGGTCTTGTCGGTGGTGACGCGCAGGGGACTGGCCATGTCGTGATGGTTGACAAAGAAGGGGCGTGAGGCCAGCACATTGCCGTCGGCGTCGAACACCAGGAGCTCGTTGACGCCCGTGGTCAGCTGGCTCACGTCGGGGGTGATCGAGGTGGCGCCCTGCAGCCGCTCGAACAGCATCAGGCGGCCGCGGCACAGCACAGCGTAGGCGGCTGGCGTGCAGCCCTGGCTGCTGAGGGCAAACGTGGGGCTCTGCTTGTCGCCGTCGAAGGCTGGGTTTTGCAAGGTGACGACGGCGCCGGCATCCTCGGCCTTGGGCAACTTAAACGTGTACTTGTCGCCGTTCCAGGTGAAGACCAGTTGGCCACGGTCGCCCTTGGCGCTGGGGGTGTAGGCGAAGGTGCCACGCCCCATGTGGCCAGCCTTCACGGCGGTGGCCCCGTCGAGCTTGCCAGCGAGGGTGAGGGCTTGGCCGTCTTGGTCGGTCACCTCAAAGGCCACGCGGCTCTTGAGACCGTTGACGAGTGTGCCGCCCTCGGGATAGAAGGTGCAGAGGAGCTTGTTCTTCTTCACAAACGGCACCTCGCGCTTCGGGCGAGCGTACATGTATTTGCCGTCGTAGTCGCCTGCCTCGCGCGGACGACTGTAGACGGGGATGACGCGGCTGTAGAGGTCTTGCCAGTCGCGATAGTAGTCGCGCGCCATCTGGTAGTTGTAGAACAGGGCGCGGTCGTCGCGGGTATAGGGCCGCGAGGTCACGTTGAAGTTGAGCATCCAGCGTGTGTAGGCGCGTATCTCATAGTAGCCGCTGTAGAGGCTGTCCTTGAGGGCAAACTGCCCGCAGGTGTAGTTTTTGTCGCTCACCACCACGCGCTGGCGGTCTACCACCACGCCGTCGGGGGCCACGAGCTCCACATAGAGCATCTTGCTCATGTTGGTGGGGTGCAGGTCGTCGGCACGCACCACGTAGGCCTTGTACCACAGGGTGTCGCCGATGAAGTAGCAGTTGTTGTCGGTATGGACATAGATTTTCTCTTGGATCTGCTGGTTGTTGCGCAGGCGTTGCTCCAGCACGTCGAGGTTGTCGGCGCTGATCACATTGCAGAGCTGGGGCATCCACAGTGCAAGGAGCAACAAGAGGTATCGGTAAGCGTGTCTCATAAGCGTAGGATTTTAGCAATCAAATGTTTCTGCTAAGTTACTCAGAAATGAGCAGAAAACGGGGCTGACGCCGTGGCAAACGCCTATAAATTAGGAATAATTAACAGACCAAGGCCTGTCGCCCACTTGCTTGAGTGACCTGCTGAAAAAGGAAACAGCACAAATGCTCCGATAAACCATCAGAGCGTGCCTTTGCGCCACGCATCCCGCTTTTCTTTTCCTGTAGCGTAAGCGGCTTATCGACTTCCTGCATTTGTAATTAGCCCCTTATAATCAACCATAACCACTTATAACCAACCATATCTAAAACCTTGATTTTATGGTATTAAATTTCTTCAGCACCTGCTGCTTATACTCTTTCGGCGACATGCCCACATGCAACTTAAAGAATTTTCTGAAAGTGTATTGCTCCGGGAAGTTCAGTTTGTCTGCTACCGCCTTGATGTTCAAGTCTTTCTGCTTGAGCAGGATTTTTGCATTGACGATAATCATCGAGGCAATCCATTCGGAAGGCGTCTTGCCTGTCTGCTCACGGATGATGCGCGTGAAATGGTTGGGCGAAAGTCCGGCCTCATCGGCATAGAAAGACTCTATAATCCGCAGAGCAAGAGTGAGTACAACTTTGTGCCGGGAGTGATTGGCCTGATTCTGTTGCTGATATGCGCCATGATGACGAGCATCGCCATCGTGAAGGAGAAGGAGACTGGCACGATGGAGATATTGCTTGCCTCGCCATTGCCGCCGATTGTGATCGTATTGGCGAAGCTGGTGCCGTATTTCGTGATTTCATGCCTGAACCTTGCCACCATCCTCATCCTCTCCACCACGCTGTTGCATATTCCGATAGCAGGCAGTCTTGTGGGATTCGTGGCTATCACGATGCTCTACATACTGGTATCGCTGCTCCTCGGTCTGTTCATTTCCACCTGTGTCAACAGTCAGCTTGCAGCCATGCTTCTCTCCCTGCTGCTCATCGTGCCTACGGTGTATCTCTCTGGCATCACGTTCCCGATAGAAAGTATGCCGGTGGTATTGCAGAAAGTGTCAACCATCGTTCCTGCACGTTGGTATGTCGACATCGCCAGGAGACTGATGATACAAGGCGTATCCGTGAGGTATGTGATGCAAGACACTCTGATACTCGCCATCATGGCAATCACGCTGTTGGCGGTTTCGTGGAAGATGTTTAAAACTCGTTTATAAATGGATTGTTATGGTAATACATTTCCTTATAGAAAAAGAATTCAAGCAGATGATGCGCAACATCATCCTGCCGATAGTCTTCATCCTGCTGCCCATTGGTATGATCAACGTGATGCCAAGGGCTGCGACCCAAGAGGTGAAGGACTTGAAAATAAGTGTCATCGACAATGACCATAGTACGTGGTCGGAACGACTGATACAGAAAATGGTGGCATCTACCTACTTCACGCTTACCGATTTTTCCTCTTCCTACAAGGGCGGACTGCAAGCCATGGAACGTGGGCAGGCTGACTTCATCGTGGAGATAGAACCCGACTTCGAGCGCAACTTGGCAAGAGAAGGCATCAGCCGTGTGATGATTTCCGCCAATGCCGTCAACGGCGTGAAGGCTGGTTTGGGAACGTCTTATCTCTCTCAGATTATCGTGGATTATTCTGCTGACTTGCGAGAGGAGATGGGCTTGGATGCAAGAACTGTGCGGATGGCTCACTTCGATGTGGAACCTCGCTATATGTATAACGGCGAGTTGGACTACAAGGCGTTTATGGTGCCAGGACTGATAGCGATGTTGCTGATACTGATAGTGGGGTTCTTGCCAGCGTTGAACATTGTGGGCGAGAAAGAGAAAGGAACGATAGAGCAGATTAATGTCACCCCTGTGGGGCGCTTTGAGTTTATCTTCTCCAAGTTGATACCTTATTGGTGCGTGGGCTTGTTCATTCTCGCCTACTCCATGCTGTTGGCAAGGGGCATTTATGGGCAAGTACCGGCGGGCAACATTGGCGTGATATTCCTCTTCGCAAGCCTGTTCATCCTTGTGGTTTCGTGTCTCGGACTGATTGTGTCCAACTATTCCGACACCACCCAGCAGGCATCGCTTGTGATGTTCTTCTTCCTGGTCATCTTCATCTTGCTCAGCGGATTGCTTACCCCGATAGCAGGAATGCCAGAGTGGGCAAAGGTCATCACCATGTTCAACCCCTTGCGCTACTTCATCGAGGTGATGAGAGCCCTTTATATCAAGGGTAGCACGTTGCACGATTTGAGTTCCCAGTTCATCGCCCTGTCGGTCTATGCCGTTGTGGTTTGGGTATTTGCCATCATCAGTTACAAGAAAAGTAGTTAGACTATGAGAACGAAAGAAGAAATCATATTAGACTACATTCGGGATGCGCCATACTGCGTTACGTTTCAGCAGGTTGCTTCACGGATGGACATCAGCACTGAGGAACTGTCTCATGTCATAGCCTCTCTGACGAAAGACAAGGCGATTATGTTGCGAGCCGACCATACCAACAGCTTGGAGGCAAGGGAGCATGCGCCAAGGGGAAAGATACTCTATGAGCGTTTTATGGACATGCTTTTCGAGACAAGACCTATCAAGAGAAGCGTGGGTTACTATGCGGAAAGACTCTGCGTCACCTCGAAATATCTCTCGTCAGTGGTGAAGAGTTATAGTAACAAGACCGCTACCGAGTGGATTAAGGAAGTCACGATGAATGAGATTGTCTATAGACTAAGATACACGGAAGACAGTGTCAAGGAGATAGCCGTTCAACTTGGTTTCCACTCCTTGTCATTCTTCGGTAAGTTCTTCAAGGCTTCCACTGGCATGTCGCCCTTGAACTATCGCAAGTTCTATGTCGACGAAGATAAGGCTCAAAGGGGAGTGGGGTGAAAGCCATTTTAGTAAAGTTCCATTCTAATTATTTCATCCCCACGACATGGTTATTATAGCCATATCGTGGGGCGTTATTGAGCAAAACTATAAGAAATGAGATGCCGAAAAGTTTTACATTTATCCTTGTTCAAGAAAATTCTTGTCAGTCAAAAAATCCAACAGTCCAACAGTTAACACTCCAAGTTCATCTTCCTTACGATGGATGTCATCACCAACAATGACTATCTTACGGAAATGGTCATTGATAGACAGCAAGGGGCGACGCTCTTGCTGTTCTTTTTCCAGTGTTGGCATATGAAAAGCCGATTGGATATAAACTCTGTATGGTGGTCGGTTCACCACAAAATCAACTTCCAATTGTCTTCTGACAAATTTGCCATTTTCATCCTTGCCACCAAGTTCCACCAAACCGACATCCACATTATAGCCACGACTACGAAGTTCGTTGTAGATGATATTCTCCATGATGTGCGTCTCTTCCTGTTGGCGATAGTTGAGAATGGCAGCACGAATGCCTATGTCTGCAAAATAATATTTGGTCTCAGTGCCAATATACTTTCTGCCTTTTACATCATAACGCAGAGCCTCCTCTATCAGGAAAGAGTCTTTCAGATAATCAATGTATTGCTTTACCGTGTCCCTTTTTATAGCAACACCTTGTGCAGACTGAAAGGTATTGGCAATTCTTGTAGGGTTGGTGGAAGAGCCTATGCCCGAAGCAAGCACACGAACCAATTCCTTCATTCCTTCTGGATTGCGCAGATGATTACGCTCAATCACATCACGGAGATAGGTAGTCTCATACAACCCACGCAAATAATCAGTTTTCTTTTCCTCAGTTTCCAATAGGGCTACTTGTGGTAATCCTCCAAAGGTGTAGTAATCTCGCCATGCTTTGCGTATATCTCCACCTACACCTTTGAAATATTCATCAAAGGTGAGAGGCCAAATGCGTATCTCGTCACCTCTGCCACGAAACTCTGTCACGACATCGCTTGACAGGAAACGTGAGTTGGAACCTGACACGTACACATCCACATTCCTCATGTGTGTCAAGCTAAGAATAACCTCTACAAATTCTTCCACAAGCTGCACCTCATCCAATACTATATAATAAGGATTACCGTCATCCACAACCTTGGAGTCGATATAGTCAAGCAAGGAATCAGGCTTTCTCAACCGTCTGTTTCGGAAATCATCAAGCTGTATCTCGATGATGTGACTATCAGTCACCCCATGTTCCAACAACCAATTATGCCAGATGTCAAACAACAGGAAGGACTTCCCACATCGTCTGACACCTGTTATTATTTTCACAAGTCCGTTTCCACGTCCTGCGATAAGTTCATTCAAGTATTTCTTACGTTCAAATATCATATTAGAGTGCTATTTTTGATATTGGTATCATATTTTACACCGCAAAAGTAATATTTTTATCTCAAAAGACGGCATAAACAATGGAAAAACTGCGTTTACCAAGTAAAGAAACAGTAAAGCGTAGCATCGTAAACTACACAAAATGATTATTAGAACAAAGGGCATGACTTGTAATCATACCCTTCAAGGGAGTCGTTTCAACCGTACACCTTTATGGATTTCGTCAGATAACTTCCATTCGCCACATTATGGGTTCGGTTGAAACGACCCCATCCAAATCCTTATTTCGTGGTTTTTGATGTAATCGAAAGTTAAATACGTTAAATCTTGCTCTTTTCGTATCTATATAGAATCCATATAACCACTTTTCTACTGTTTAGAACGTATAATACTGATAATCAATCAGTGATAGATACAGTAGATGTAGTTTCAGGCATTCAGTATTTTTTTTTGTCGTCGTAGCGACGCGAGTGGTTTCTTTCAGAATTATTCGAACAAAATGTCTCCCCAGAATCGCTTGAAATCAATCACGACTACTTTTGCTCGCAAATATGCGATTCTCAGCGTATTTTGCGCAAACGTCTGACATTCGGAGCGTTAAGCGAAAATGAGCCTTCCGGAAAACTCTGCGCATGCTCAGAGTTTTGCGATAGATATCTTATCGACCCTCGATTCGATATCTATCGCGGAACAATTTCATACAAATTAACCACCATTAAGACTTTTAACGAAATATAATCGGACAAAAGCCTTGAATTTTTCTCTAGAAGGTGCAGTCGCCAGGTACCTGTTTTTTCAGAATTTTCAAGACAGAGAGATTAGTCAATATTGCCATATACGCATGGAACCACATAGTTTCTGCCATTGTTTAAGTTAATGAAGATCATTTTGCTAAAATAGCCTTTCCTTTTTGAGGGAGTGAATATGACTTCTATGGAGATGGAGTCGTCGGCATTTATAACATTTCCACGATAGTTGAACGACAAGCAACTACATCCTGCTGATACCGCGCTCAGCAATACTTTCTTGCGGCTCTTGTTCTTAAGGACCATTGTTCTTGAATATTTCCCTGATGAATATTTGAGTTTGCCAAAATTCAAATCATTATATTCAATAAATGTAGCTTCTACTGGTCTGTTGTTAGCAATTAAGGTTGAGTCTTTTCTTGAATTGTGAGCTGTACAGCCATATAGCAATATGAGATAAAAAACCATTATGGTTTTTGAAAATTTGATGGGCATGGCGGAGTAAGGTTGAGGTTAATTCCGAAAATAATATTTAAACGTAAAGAGAGATAATAAATATCATCAATAACAAAAAATCAGTAATTATTAATAAGCCAAAATTTAGCTTGGATGACTTCTTTTGACATTTTGAGTATAGCCTGCACTTACTTAAAGTGCAGACAATATTGATAATTAAGCCTGTTATTATTATGTAGGCAAAGGTTGATGTGGGATGCTCGAAATAGATTACGCCAAGTATGACGATTATCCCCTGCACTAATTTCTCTGATAATAGTTCATCCATGAATTTACATGCAATCTATAAAATCATATATGCAAACAGCTGCCCCAACGAATCCTATATAGCGCAAGGCCATTGTTCGACATAATTGTAACGCAAATCGTCAACTGATCATTTCTCCCAAGCTCGCCAATGATTTAGTTCCAGATATATAACTACCAAAATTTGCTCCTATTCCAACAGCGTACCATAAACAATCCAGCACCTGTTTTTTGGATACAGAGGTCGCTAATGTTTGCTTAGTATTTTGTAAATTTGACACTACAAACGACAAAATGACTAACTTCTCTTCTGGTAGCGAAGTGATATATTGTATGTCTTCAAGCGAAGCCCCGTCTATTTCCATTTCCTTTATCATCTGCTTTTGCAAAATCATTCCATCATTCAGATAAGGAGTGCAGACTTCTTTTGCTTGACTTTCGGATATTTCAAGTTTTAACGGTGCATCGGAAAGTTCAGTGTTTACTGTTGAGAAGGCACGCGTTTTGGTAGGAGGAGTCACATATTTCATCAATTGATTATTCACAGAAGCTATGTCCTTACTCGTGAGCGTACTTTTGAGTCCAACCATGCCATTGGCAGCACACTCATTACTGTCGGTTGAGCAAGCAATGATAAAAAAACAGCTTATGCAAGCGATTAAAACTTTGGCGACTTTTTTCACAATTATTGGTTTTTAGTGGTTTTGAATGCAAATGTAATCAAACAGCTTTAAAAATTGTGAATAACAGGAGGATTTATCACATGCTTAACAAAACTTAACATTAGGCTTGCGAAATGATCAAAAAGAAACAACCTGGGCGAAACAAAGAAATTAATAAGGTGGCGTGACGGATTATTGCGCAGATTTTTGTAACTTTGCAAAGGAGGCACGACGCGGCATACGCATCCGACAATCTCGCGGACAACAGCGGCGCGCTGCCCGGCACAACTAAAAACAAACAACTATGACCCTCAAGCGACTGTTCTCTCTCGCCGTGGTGGCCCTCGTGAGCGCCACGGCCCTGGCCCAAAATCCTGCCGACGTGCTCAACGCCGCCCGCAAGGCCAACCACTACTTCATGACCAAATATGCCGACCCGACACGGCCCACCTACGTGCGCAAGGTGCGACCCAGCAGCCTCTGGACACGCGCCGTCTACTATGAGGGACTGATGGCGCTGCAAGCCATCGACCCGCAACAGGCTTATGTGGACTACGCCCTCCGCTGGGCCCGCTTCCACCAGTGGACGCCACGCAACGGTGTCACGACGACCGACGCCGACGACCAGTGTTGCGGACAGACCTACATGGAGCTCGCGGCCTACCGCAACGCGGCCGAGGGCGACGCGGCGAGCCTGCTCGGCAACGTGAAGGCCAACCTAGACCACCAGATGGCCACCGGCCGACACGACTACTGGTCGTGGGTGGACGCCATACAGATGGCCATGCCGCTCTATGCTCAGATGTATCGCTTCACGGGCAACGAGCGCTATCTCGACTATGCCATGGACAGCTATCGCTGGACACGCAACACGTGTGGCGGCGGATGCTTCAACGAGAAGACGGGGCTGTGGTATCGCGACAAGGACTTCGTGGCGCCCTATCGCGAGCCCGACGGACAGGAGTGCTACTGGAGCCGGGGCAACGGATGGGTCTACGCCGCCCTGGTGCGCGTGATGGAGCAGGTGGCACCGACAGACAAGCGCTACAAGGAACTCCGAAAAGACTACCTCGCCATGAGCCGCGCCCTCATCGCCTGCCAGCGCGAGGACGGCCTGTGGAACGTCAGCCTCACCTCATCCCACTATGCCGGACCGGAGCTCACGGGCTCGGCCCTCTTCCTCTACGGCATCAGCTGGGGCATCCGCCGTGGCCTGCTGAAAGCCAAGACCTATCGCCCCGTGGCCGACCGCGCCTGGCAGGGACTCGACAGGAAATGCCTGCATGCCGACGGCTTCCTGGGCTATGTGCAGGGCACGGGCAAGCAGCCCTCCGACAGTCAGCCCGTCACCTACACCTCGGTGCCCGACTTTGAGGACTTCGGAACGGGATGCTTCCTCCTCGGCGCCTCTGAATACTTCCAGCTCTTGAAGAACACGAAATGACGCCCACCCGCTACAACGCCATCGACGATCAGCGCGCCGTGCTGATCGTGCTCGTCATCGTGGTCCACACGGTCCACTTCACCGCCCTCCACCCTGAGCTCAAGGCCTTCATCAACTGTTTCTTCATGCAGGCCTTCCTGCTCATCACGGGCTATCTGGTGAAGGTGGATCGCTCGCCGTTGGCATTCGCCCGTTACCTGGGCAAGATCGCCCTGCCCTACGCCATCATGGTCGTGGGCTACGCCTATGTGTCGACGTTGGCGCCCGTGGCCGACGGCATCAGCCATTTCGACGTGCCCACGCTGCTGCGCGTGGTCTTCGTGGCGCCGCTCGGCCCCTACTGGTTTCTCCACACGATGATCGTCTGTGGCGCGCTCTACTATGTCGCGTTCCATCTCTTGCGGCGCTTCGGCGTGGCGGCCCAGCTCTCTGTCTTCGCCACCCTACTGATGCTCGTGGCCCAATACACGCCCCTGCTGAGTGCCACCCACGCGGCCTTCTACGCCCTGGGCGTCTGCGTGCGACTCACGGGCCGTCGTCTCGACGAGCTCTTCCGACCCTCGCTCTGGGCCCTCCTCCCCTTCGGCGCGCTGGCCAGCTATGGCGGCTATGCCGACTGGCACTTCCTCGCCACGCTAGTGCTTGTGGCCTCGTTCCTGTCATTCGTACCCCCCCACTGTCACCGTTTGTGATGGTCGGCGCCTGCACCGCTGGGTGGGCTTCGTGGGCCGCAACACGCTGCCCGTCTATCTCTTCCACCCCATCTTCACCATGGCCGCCAAGTTTGCCGTGCCCCTCTTCAGTTTCGACCCGACGGGCGTGGCTCACCTGCTTGTGACGATCGTCATGGCCGTGGCGGGCAGTTACGCCATCGCCCTGGCGCTCGACCGCACCCACCTGGCCCTCCTCTTTGGTCGCCAGCGGCTCATGCGGTAAGCCCCTATACTTGAACGAGGCAACTGTAAACATTCAGTCAATGTTCGGTCGGAAAAGTGTGGGGTTTCATCAAAAGATCGGTCAGAAAAGTGTGGGGTTTCATCAAAAAATCGGTCGGAAAAGTGTGTAGTTGCAAAGAAAGCCTCTTAAAATCAACAACTTATACACCACCGTCGTTTTCTCGCAATGACGCCTCACAACATCGGCTTAATTGAACAAGCCATTCAAGCAAAAAAGAAAGTGGACTTTTTGTCATTTCTTACCCCTTTTTTGTCGATTTTTCATCCCGTTGCCCATCCATTATGCCTACCTTCGCAAGCATAAACAACTTGACCATGAAGCATCTCAAAATCATCATCTCACTTCTCTTCATCCTGCTGCCCCAGTTCGGCTGGGCACAGGGCATTACCTATCAGACCGACCCCACGACGGGGGCCATTGCCCGCCTGGGCCTCAACAACGATCCCAACCAAATGAACTGGGTGCTCGCGCCCGACGGCACGCAATATCCATGGGTGACGGCCAAGCACGGCTGGGGACTGGGCTACATGACCGTGAACGGCCAGAAGCTGTCGTGGCAGAAGCCGGTCAGCATCGGTGACGACAAGTTGGTCTATCGCATGGGCGACATCACGCTGACCGTGACGCGACAGCTCAGCGACGGTAAGCTCCGCGAGACCTACGCCTTCCGCAACACGGGCAAGACCGACGCCCGCATCACCGACTGGGCCATCTACACGCCCTGGAACGACAACTACCCCGACGCCCACACCTGCATGACCCAACGCTGCGACGCCAGCGTGTGGGCGGGCGACGGCGCCGCCTATGTCTGCGCCGTCAGGATGGGCGACCCTGGGGGCGACAAGCACACGGGCAACGTGGGACTGATGGTGACGCGGGGCGAGCTGGCCGACTACGAGGTGTGGGAGCGAGCCATGGAGAAGAGCCACTCCAACTTCCGTGGGGTGATCGCCATGACGCTGCCCGACATGACGCTGCGAGGCGGACACGCATACACCGTGGCCTGGACGCTGCTGGAGCACGGCGGACGCACCGACTTCATGCGCCAACTGCTGGCCGAGGGCGGCGTGGTGGCCTCGAGCGACCGCTACGTCTACGAACTGGGCGACACGGTCAAGGTGCGCCTCAAGGCCAATCGCCTGAAGACCCTCGGCGCCTCGATCGACGGCCAACCACTGGCCATCGCCCGCGACGCCAATGGTCTCTATGCCTTATGGAAGGCCACCAGCCTGGGCGAGAAGCGCATCGACTTGCAATATAATAAGGTGGGGAAGACGCACGCCTCCATCCTCGTGGTGAGCAACATCGAGCAGCTCATGGCACGCCGCCTCAACTTCATCCTCGACCACCAACAGATGAACGACTCCCATGACGCGCGCTATGGCGCCTTCATGGTCTACGACAACGAGCGCCACGCCCTCTATCTCAACGACGACGCGCGCCGGAGCAGCGACACCGACGAGGGGCGCGAGCGCGTGGGCATGGCCGTGGCCTTGGCCAAATGGTACAAGCTGCATCCCGACGAGCGCATCCGACAGGCGCTCATCCGCCACGCTTCCTTCCTGCGCACACAACTGCAAGCCGACGACTACACCACCTTCTCGCGCGTAGGCCGCCAAGGCGAGAACCGCGGGTACAACTACGCGTGGGTGGCCGACTTCTACTTTGAACTCTACCAGCTGACAGGCAACCGCCAGTATGCGCTCGACGGCTACCAGACGCTGCAAGCGCTCTACCGCCACAAGGGCCATGGGTTCTACTGCATCGGCATTCCCGTGACCACCAGCCTGAAAGCCCTCAGCGACGCTGGCCTGCAAGCGGAATACAACCATCTGCTGATCGACTATGCCAAGACAGCCGACATCTTTATGAAGAACGGACTCAACTTCCCCAAGCATGAGGTCAACTTCGAACAGTCGATCGTCGCACCGGCCACACAGTTCTTGCTGGAGATGTACCTGGCCACACGCGACAGCGCCTACCTGAAGAAAGCACAAGAGATGTTGCCCGTCTGCGAGAACTTCTGCGGCCAACAGCCCGACTATCGGCTCCACGAGATCGCCATCCGCCACTGGGACGGCTTCTGGTTTGGCAAGCGCATGATGTTTGGCGACACGTTCCCACACTATTGGTCGTGCATCAACGCACAGGTCTACCACTACTATGCGCTGGCCACAGGCGACACCACCTATCAGCAGCGCGCCGAAGAGATCGTGCGCAACAACCTCTGCAACCTCGCCGAAGACGGCACGGCCACCTGCGCCTTTGTCTATCCCAAACGCGTCAACGGGGAGAAGGCCCACTTCGCCGACCCCTTCGCCAACGACCAAGACTGGGCCGTGGCCTACTACCTCGGCATCATGCGAACGCGGTGACCTACGACCTTCCGCACAGGCCAGCAAGCGTTGTCAGTTGTTGGCCCATCGTATGGTTGTGCCAAGCATAATAATTGTCGACCGCGGCCTCAATGGCTGCCACGATGCGTGTCTCGGCATGGTTCTCCCACATGCGAAACTCCACATCTTCCTCATAGTCTTGCGCGAAGGCTTTCAGGCGCGAGAGATCGAACCGATCACCACGGACGCCAGCCAGCTCGCGCTCAGCGTCGACGGCATTGCAGAGCTGCTCCACATGGGCGGGAACCATCAGGCAGGGCTTGCCCATATAGAGTGCCTCGCACACACTCTCAAAACCAGCCGTGGTGGCATAAGCCCGGCAACCCGCCATGAGCGAGAGGAAACGGTCGTCATCGATGCGGTGGAACGTCAGGGTGTCGTCCACACGCCACTCCTCAGGGGCGTCGGCCTTGTCCCAAAAGAAATGGAGGGGTGTCTTCGGGTGGGCCTTGTGCCAATCCATCACTTCCTGTTGGAAACCGGCATTGAGGATATAGCCCAGAATGTAATCGCCATGGTGGCGCACCTCGCTCTTGACCCGCGAGCGCAACAGCGGCGGAACGACCGTGATGCGATGGGACTCATCGGCAGGATAGTGGCGCACCGACAGCGCCAGGCAACGCGTGGCACCCAAACACGTCAGCCGGGTGAACATCTTTAGCAAGCGCTCGGGCAAGGGCTTCAGCCCTGGCATGCGGAAATCGGAATGGAGAAAGAGATATTGGTGGCCCACACACACCTCGGGCACCTGCAGATGGAAGAAACCACAGGCCAGTCCGCAGAGTATCTCGTAGAAATTGACAACCAGGTCGGCGTCGCTCGCCTCGATGTGGCGCTGGATGAGGGCGAGGCTCGACAGGTAGGTGGGTACACGCAGCAGGTTGTAGGCCACAGAACGCAAGAGGCCGAAGTGGCGGTTGTCCTTCGACGGAAGGAAGTTGGGACTGTCAAAACGAGTGATGGGCTGCCCCATGCGCTCCGTGAAAAACTGAGGCACCTGGCGCCCCTTGCTCTTGCCCACCAGCACGTCGACCACCCTGTGGCCGCCACGCTCGAGCATCTCTTTCATCGCCAAGGCTTGGGTGAGATGGCCTCGCCCCTCGCCTTGAATTACAAAAATCACATTCATCGTTATCTTTCATCTGTTTGTCGTCAATAGACGCCGGCCTGTCGTCAGTCCGACATCGGCGACAAAGGTACACCATGGATGTTGCAAAGATGTGTGAAACAGATGAAGATATGGTAAAGAATGGGTGGCCTGGGCAGCAACGTGCTACGCCAACCAACACTTTTGAAACATGAGGCGATGCTTTTTCTTGAGAAATGCCATACCTTTGCAGAACATAAGGGGCGATCGCCACGGCATGGGCTGTGCCGACGCCCCATCCATCTGACAATCGCAACATCATGAAACAACCTCTCCATGCCTTGAGACGACGCCTGATGACGCTCATCCTGCTCCTGGCCTCACTGGCACAGGCGCAAGCCATCGAAGTGAAGAACCCCTTCATCTGGGCCGACGCACCCGACCCCGACATCATCCGCGTGGGCGACTACTATTATCTCGTCTCCACGACCATGCACCTCTTCCCCGGCGGACCCGTCATGCGCAGCCGCGACCTCGCCCACTGGGAAGTGGTGTCGTATCTCTTCGACGCCATCAAGGACACACCGAAGTATGACCTGCAAGGCGGCTCGGTCTATGGCCGCGGCCAGTGGGCCACCTCGCTGCGCTACCACAACGGCACCTTCTGGGCGCTCTTCGTGGCCAACGACGCACCCCACCGCTCCATGGTCTTCAAGACCACCGACCCGACGAAGGGTTGGACGCTCCACAGCCGCCTACCTGCCTACCACGACGCCTCGCTCTTCTTCGACGACGACGGCCGTGTCTACGTCTTCTACGGCAGCGGCAACATCAACCTCGTGGAACTCGAACCCGACCTCTCGGCCGAGAAGCCCGGAGGCGTCCGCAAGCAACTGGTGCTCCATGGCAAGCCCGACGGACTGCATGAGGGCAGCCGCGTGGTGAAACACGACGGCATGTACTACCTGCTCTGCATCTCATGGCCCAGCACGGGCCGGCAGGAGATCGCCTATCGCAGCAACAACATCGAGGGCCCCTACGACTCGAAGGTCATCCTCAAGAGCGACTTCGGCGGCTTTCCGCTGGCCGGACAGGGCACCATCGTCGACGGCAAGCACGGCGAGTGGTATGGCGTGATGTTCCAAGACCGGGGCGGCATCGGCCGTGTGCTCACCCTCGAGCCCTGCTCGTGGATCGACGGCTGGCCCATGCTCGGCACACGCGGCGACGGACGCATCCCGGAGACGGTGACGCTCGACGGCGACTGCTCCTGCCACCAGCAGGCGGCCTACGCCTCCATCGAGAAAGACTACCAGTGGAACCACAACTTCATCCGCGCCGACATCCAGACTGCCTCGGGCAGCCTGACGAGGCCGGGCCGACAGGTGCGCCTCACCACCTCGGTGCTGGCCCACTCGATCTTCGACGCCCGCAACACGCTGACCTGGCGCACATGGGGCCCCACCTGCTCTGACACCATCTGCCTGGACGTCCGCCAGATGAAAGACGGCGACCGCGCAGGGCTCTCGGCCTTCAACGGCGATGCGGGCGTGCTCACCATCCAGCGCGACGGCGCGGCCTTCCACCTGGTCATGACCGAGGAGAGCGTGCAGCTCGATGGTGCCACCAAGGCCATCACCCATGTCGACACCAAGGAGGTGGCACGCGTGCGACTGCCCAAGCGCTCGCTCGGCAAGGTCTACCTCCGCATGGACGGCGACTTCAACCCCGGACGCGATGCCGCCAACTTCTACTACAGCCTCGACGGCAAGACCTTCCACCACATCGGCACCACCGACTACAAGATGCGCTTCGACTACCTGCGCTTCTTCATGGGCACCCGCTACGCCGCCTTCTACTATCCCACCAAGACCACAGGCGGAAAGGTGACCATCGGCCTCGCGCCCGACAACAACCACTAAAAGGCTGGAAAAACAAGACTGCCTCACAAAGACTCATACAGACCTTACAACAGGTCTCCTCGGCTCCGTCGCCCAACGGGCAGACAGCAGTCCATGCAGGAAAACGCAACGGTTGTAAGGACCGTATGGGTCTTTCACTTGTTTGGCCCCATGACAACACATGGGAACCACTTTGCACACAAAAATCTTCTTTTCTTTCTGATTATATGCCAACTATTTGTTATCTTTGTGGCATACAAACGAAAAGACATTGATGAAAGTTGATAATGAAAGAGCTGTTCGAGCTATCGTACGCTCTCACGTAAAGGCTTATGCTTCTGGGTTTTCAGACAAACACATTTCTCAAAAAGATAACGAGAAAGGTGTTATCAATATGAAGATACACAATGTCTTCATCGCTGCGTTGGGTAAAGAAATCCAGTATTATTCTGCCTTAGCCCGTTCTTTAGACAGTTCTTTGGGCAATATGCTGGAAAGCATGGCCATTGAAATAGCTTCTCTTCACTACACGGTAAGCCAGCATGTCGAGGGAACACTTTACAAAGGGCAAACCGATCGCATCGCAGAACTCCTGGAAGATTATAAAAACCACAAGCGGAAACCCTGTGTCGATGATTACCATGGGATTTCAAAAATGAAAGATACGGGAGACCACAAGCGACACGAAAGCGACTACTACTTGGTAGACGAAGAAAACGACATGCGCTATTTGGTTGAACTGAAAATTGGTGGCGACTTGGAAAACAAGAAGGCTCGCTCAGAGAAAGAAGCTTTGTTAGAACAATATTGCATTCTAACAAATGAATTGGGGTCTGAAGAAAAGGTGAAAATCCTGTTTGCAACCGCATACAACCGCTTTGGTGAAGGCAACGTATGGAACCAAGGACGGGTATTACAATTTTTTGCAAAAGAAGAGCTTTGCATCAGTGAAGACTTTTGGAATTTGATATGCAAGTCGCAACGAGGTTTTGAAATCGTTGTTGATGAGTACACAAAAAATGCTCATTTTATAAACGAAGCACTTGATCGGATCAAAAATGTATATTTACCAGAGGACGAATAGATGAAGAATCCTAATTGGCGAAAGTGCCTACTTTGTGGAAATAGCAAAGATATTATCAAGAGAATTCCTGATAATTCGATTGACTTTATCCTAACTGACCCACCTTATAATATTGGTAAACACTCCACTGGAAATATTCCTTTGCCAGGGCGATCTGCTATGAACAATGATGTTGCAGATTGGGATTGGATTGAATTCCGCCCAGAGGAGTGGGCTGATGAATTCATTCGCATTTTAAAACCCACGGGGAATCTTTTTATATTCACAACCTACAATCAAATAGGTAAATGGTATGATTGCCTTGACAAACGGTTTGACACCACAAACTTCATGATATGGCATAAGACCAACCCTGCTCCAAAGATATTCAAAACAGGCTTCCTTAACAGCTGCGAAATGATTTACACTTGTTGGAACAAAAAACACACATGGAATTTCATTTCTCAGAAAGAGATGCACAATTTTATCGAAAGTCCTATATGTATGCGCCCGGAACGTTTATCCAATCCGAAGCATCCTGCCCAGAAGCCCGTATCAATTCTAAGAAAGATGATTACAATCGCCTCAAACAAGGACGACATTGTCTTTGACCCCTTCATGGGCGTAGGTTCAACAGGAGTGGCTTGCATGCAAGAAGGAAGAAAATTTATCGGAGTGGAAATTGATCATGCGTATTATGAAGCAGCTAAAACGCGTGTTAATGAGGAGTTTTTAAATAGTTCTAATTTGTTTGATTGTAACGATAATATGATGTGTGAGCCATCAATTGAAGAATTGTCAATTTGGGATTTGAAGGATTTGCAAGATCTTTCACAAAGTGATGTAGACATACAACTTGTTAACCCAAGGGTGAATGCTGCATTGTCGCCAATACTCAAATGGCCTGGAGGAAAGGAAAAGGAACTGAAGTTCATACTTCCCAATGCGCCTTACCAAATAAACAATTATTTCGAGCCATTTGTTGGCGGAGGATCTGTTTTCACCGCTTTTCATGCAAATCATTATTTCATCAATGATTTGTCTGGTGAACTCATCGCCCTGTACAAAAACATTGCACAACAGGATGAGTTGTTCTTTCATTGCATTGCGGAAATCGACTCTTCATGGAAAAACACCAAAACATTTTTCGATAATCACAAAGAACTTGTTGATATCTATCTGGCTTATCGGTTAAACAAAGCTGATAAAACCTCGTTAAAAGTAATGATCAATGCTTTCTGTGTTACCCATAAAACAGAAATCCTTTCCATTCTTCAACCTTCATTTACCGAGCATACTGATACACTTTTAAGTGAAATGCAGAAGAATCTTTTCCGCAAAATGTCACGAATGAAGACCCTTGAAGAGCAAAAAGGAATACTGTCAGATAAAGATCTTTACGGCAATATCGAGACTGCCATTAAAAGTTCGCTATACATGTATTATAGGGAGCTGTACAATGACGCCCAGTTGAAACGCAACAACCCCTCACTCTATTCTGCTGTCTTCCTTTTTATAAGGAACTATGCCTATAGTGGAATGTTTCGCTTCAACGACGACGGCAAATTCAATGTTCCGTATGGAGGCATGGCATACAACTCGAAACTGATGGCAAAAAAAATGGAGTATTATCAGTCTCAGTCTCTCGTTGAACACCTTAAGAATACTTCCATCTATAATCTTGACTTTGAAAGATTTTTAAAGGAGGCCAAGCCTCTGTCGGATGACTTCGTGTTCTTAGACCCACCCTATGACAGTGAATTCTCCACATATGACAAGAATGAATTCACAAAAGAGGACCAAAAACGGCTTGCAGACACGCTCATAAAAAATTGCAAAGCTAAGTGGATGCTAATCATCAAGAACACTCCATTCATCTATGACCTTTACAGTGGTCATCAAGGTGTAAACATTCGAAGTTTCGACAAAAAATATCAAGTTAGCTTCATGAACAGAAACGACAAGAAAGTTACTCATCTGCTGATTACTAATTATTGATTGGCAAATCTAAAAAGCATGGAAATATGAAGAAACTGTTTCTCCTATTATTGTTCTTTGCCCTCTCGCATCTTGCGGCGCCAGCCAGGGAGCAGGGAGAGTGCTTCGTCATCCTCATCGAGAAGGCTGACATCTCCAAGCAATGGTACGACTTTCTCGACACGCGCCTCTCGGGCGACTACTTCAAGAAGCAGTGGGGCCTCGGCAGATACATCCAGGTGGCCAAGAACACAAGGGCCGGATTGTTCGCCATTCTTCGCAAGCCCGTCGGCGACGAGAACCAGAGCTACGTCTACAACTCCTTCAAGGAGGTGAAAAAGAAATGCGAAGCCAACGCCAAGGAAGGGCTTTACGTGTCGGGCCTCTCGCTGGGCGAGGTGGAGACGCGCTGGCTCTGGTGGAGCATCTTCAACACCAAACCGGGCGTGACGCGTCAGGTGGTCGACATGGTCGGCTGCAAGCAACTGCCCAAATGGATGGAGCAGCAGGCGCAGCAAGGACTGAAGCTCACCGTCTGCACGCGCAAGTTTGGCGACTGCGCAGTGGTGGCACAAGACGGCACCGACATCGACAAGCAACAGATATGCTACTATGAAAACGCCGACGAGGCCATGGCCGACATACAGGTAAAATGGAAGGATGGATGGCGCGTGGGTCTCATCGACGTGTCGATGATGAACAAGTATCTCATCGTCTACAACACCTACACACAGCCGCGCGAGGGCGAGCAATATATCGCCTATTGCGACTCGCGCGAGAGTGCCGAGGCGTTCATCCGCAAACGCAGCGGCAATGGCTACTTCATCACACAGGTGGGCGGCTCCTACTACCCCGGGGCGGTCGACGAGAACGGCAACAAGCTCTCGTTTGTTGAGATCATCGGCGGACTGCTCACCACCAGCGCACAGCTCTACTCCGACATCAAGGGTGGCAACAAGACTGACGGCGAGACAAGCGCCAGCGGCTCTGACGAGAACGACAACACCAACGCTTGCCGCACACAACAAGACTATCAGAACGAGTATGACAAGTGGGCGGGCAAGGCCGAGAAGGCTGCCATGAAATGGTATAAGAACGGCAAGATCGACAGCCAGAACTCCAAGCAAGGCCAGATCACCGCTGGCGAGCGCAAGATCCTCAGGGGCTACCAGAAGATCATGCGCAACGTGGCCGACGGCGCCTCGAAGAAAGGCTTCACCATCAAGCGTTCCGACATCGAGAACTTCACACCATAAAACACCATTACAACTCGTCAAGAACAACTTGCTAAGGCGTGGCTGAGATGTGTCAGATACAGAGAAACCATATATCTGTTTATTTTTAGAAAACAACGAGTTTTGTTTGCAGAGAAAATTCCGATATTTTGCAAAGCGCTGATATTCAACAGGTTTTTATTTGCAAAGAAAATTCCGAGGAGTAAAGATATGAACTGGAAAGACAAAGCTTTAGATATTTTAAAAGAGAGCTTAAGCCCAATCCCACATGAGTTAAGCGAGCTCGACTGGAAGAGTAATCTATCTACAAAAACGGATAGGCTTGCCCAGCATATCTGCGCATTCTGCAATCATCAGGGTGGTGGTATGTTTGCATATGGCATAAATGACGACGCCACCTTTTCCTTACTTACAAAAGAAGAAACTGAAAGAATCGTCAAACATTTGGGAAATATAGCCCATAACAATCTCTCACAAGCTGTAGACATAGACCATGCTGTCCTCGAATACAAGGGACATCCTGTTCTCTTTGTGTATGTGCCGGAGCAAAGAGAAAAACCTATATTTCTGCGAGGAAAGGATTATCATGAGTCATATTGTAGGGCTAATGGACAAACTCGAAAAATGTCCGAACTACAAGTACGTAACATGATTGCCTTATCCCAAGGTATAAGTTTTGAGGAAAGGGTCGCAAAACGAGACCTTACTAAAAATGATGTTTTACAACTATTGAATTTCCGAAAGTTTTTCGAGTTATTAGATAAGGATACACCCAAGTCCATTGACGCGATTATACATCGAATGGCTGAATATGGATTCTGCTTAGGAGATGGGGACAATTGGAGCATCACCAATCTTGGAGCTATACTATTTGCCAATGACCTAAACGACTTTGATAGTCTTAACAACAGAAAGGTTATAGTGCGCAAATATGTAGGCACGAACAATAGAAACACACTACTTGAGCAGTTCGGACAATATGGATATGCTGTAGGATTTGAGGGGCTCATCGATTTCATCATGAAAAATGTCTCAAAAGAAAACATTGACGTTAAGCGTCAAGAAATTGCAGAATATCCACGGGTTGCAATACGTGAATTCACCGCAAACGCTTTAGTACATCAAGATTTTGGGATCTCTGGCATAAACATCACAGTTGAGATTTTCTCAAATCGTGTGGTTATAACAAATCCTGGAGCACCACTTAACGATGTAAATCGCCTGATTGATCTTCCTCCAAATTCTCGCAATGAAAAATTGGCCGAGCAAATGTTTCTTCTAGGTTTTTGTGAACGACGCGGTAGCGGTATAGACAGGGCCGTCGAAGCCATAGAGAGCATGCATCTGCCTGCTGTCAAAATAGCAAAAGAAGAAATGTGCACAAGGGTTACATTGTACCCTCACAAGGAGCTACGCAACATGACCAAAGAAGAAAAGATAGAGGCCTGTTATCAACATGCATGTCTCGTAAATCAGGATGGCGTCAGCATGAACAACCAATCGGTCAGAGAACGTTTCAACCTCAAAAAAACACAATCATCTGTCGCATCAAGGATTATAGCAGACACACTGGAAGCAGGCCTTATCAAAGTTGCCAATACTGACATATTATCAAAGAAATTCATGACATATATTCCTTACTATGCCTAAAACAGACATCGCATCATGGCACTGACAAACATAGAGAAGCACTACAACAAGCACCCCGAAGACCTGCGACTGCTGCGACGGCACGGCATCGTGGAGTTTGAGACCACCATGTACCACATCCACCGTTTCCTCCGCCCGGGCCAGCAGTTGCTCGACATCGGCGCGGGCACGGGGCGCTACACGTCGGCGCTCATGGCCGAGGGTTATAAGGTGAAGGCCGTGGAACTGGTGAAACGCAACATCGACGTGTTTCTCAAGCGTGAGCCCACGGCCGACGTCGTCCAGGGCGATGCGCGCCACATGCCCTTCCTGCCCACGGGCATGGCCGACATGACGCTGCTGCTCGGCCCGCTCTACCATCTCATCGGCGACGACGAGAAGGTGAAGGCCCTCACCGAGGCCCGGCGTGTGACCAAGCCTGGCGGCCTGATCTTCGTGGCCTACCTGATGAACGAGTACAGCATCCTCTCCTATTGCTTCGACGAGGACCGCATCGGCGGACTCATGGAGCGGGGCGCCGTCAGCGCTGACTATCACATCCAGGCACAGCCCGATGAGCTCTACGACTATGTGCGCCTCGACGACATCGACCGGCTCGACCGACTGGCCGGCCTGGAGCGCGTCACCATCTTCTCGCCCGACGGTCCCGCCGACTACATGCGCACCCGCCTCAACCACATGAGCGACGACACCTTCGCCCGCTTCATCGACTACCAGAAACGCGTCTCCGAACGCCCCGACCTCATGGGAGCCGGCAGCCACGTGGTGGATGTGGTGAGAGCACGTTGAGCCCGGCCAAAAGCCAGATGAACCCCAATAACGCAAAATGTTTCACCCCGGGCGCAAGATTACTCCCCGTTTTCTTTTGTCGTTCAATTATTATTTGTACTTTTGCGCCAAAATTATATCTAATTCGTAACATAAAGATATGTACAGAACGAATACTTGCGGAGAGTTGCGCCTCTCCGACACCGGCAAGGAAGTGACCCTGGCCGGATGGGTACAGCGCACGCGCAAGATGGGCGGCATGACGTTTGTCGACCTGCGCGACCGCTACGGCATCACACAGCTGGTCTTCAATGAGTCGGACGACAAGGAACTCTGCGACCGCGCCAACAAGCTCGGACGCGAATACTGCATCCAGGCTGTGGGAAAAGTGTCGGAGCGTGAAAGCAAAAACGACAAGATGCCCACCGGCGACATCGAGATCATCGCCGAGAAGCTGACCGTGCTCAGCCCCAGTCTCACACCGCCTTTCACCATCGAGGACAACACCGACGGCGGCGACGAGCTGCGCATGAAATACCGTTACCTCGACTTGCGCCGCGCTGCCGTGCGCAAGAACCTGGAGTTGCGCCACAGGATGACCATCCTCATCCGCAACTTCCTCGACAACCAGAAGTTCATCGAGGTGGAGACACCGGTGCTCATCGGTTCCACCCCTGAAGGCGCACGCGACTTCGTGGTGCCTTCGCGCATGAACCCCGGACAGTTCTACGCGCTCCCACAGAGCCCGCAGACCCTGAAGCAGTTGCTCATGGTGGCAGGTTTCGACCGTTACTTCCAGATTGCGAAGTGCTTCCGCGATGAGGACCTGCGCGCCGACCGCCAGCCGGAGTTCACACAGGTCGACTGCGAGATGTCGTTTGTCGACCAAGACGACGTCATCAACCTCTTCGAGGAGATGTGCCGCATGCTCTTCAAGGAGATCCGCGGCGTCGACCTTCCCCGTCCCTTGCAGCAGATGACCTGGCATGAGGCCATGCGCCGCTTCGGCAGCGACAAGCCCGACCTCCGCTTCGGCATGGAGTTTGTCGAGCTCAAGGATGCCTTCCAGGGCAAGGGCGACTTCAGCGTGTTCAACGAGGCTGCCTACATCGGCGGCATCTGCGTGCCAGGTTGCGCCGACTACAGCCGCAAGCAACTCAACGAGCTCACCGACTTCGTGAAGCGTCCGCAGGTGGGCGCCAAGGGCTTGGTCTACATCAAATACAACGCCGACGGCACCGTCAAGAGTTCCATCGACAAGTTCTACTCTCCCGAGGTGCTCGCCGAGATCAAGGAGGTCATGGGCGCCAAGGACGGCGACCTCGTGCTCATCCTCTCTGGTGACAATGCCAACAAGACTCGCATCCAGCTCTGCTCGCTGCGATTGGAGATGGGCGACCGCCTGGGCCTGCGCAACAAGGACGACTTCAAGTGTCTTTGGATCATCGACTTCCCACTCTTCGAGTGGAGCGACGAGGAACAGCGCCTCATGGCCACACACCACCCCTTCACCATGCCCAACCCCGACGACATCCCCTTGCTCGACGAGCATCCTGAGCAGGTGCGCGCCAAGGCTTACGACTTCGTCTGCAACGGCGTGGAGGTCGGCGGCGGCTCGCTCCGTATCCACGACACCCAGTTGCAGGAGAAGATGTTTGAGGTGCTCGGCTTCACACCCGAGCGTGCCGAGGCTCAGTTTGGCTTCCTCATGAACGCCTTCAAGTACGGAGCACCCCCTCACGCAGGCTTGGCCTTCGGTCTCGATCGCTTCGTGAGCATCCTCGCTGGTCTCGACAGCATCCGCGACTGCATCGCGTTCCCGAAGAACAACAGCGGCCGCGACGTCATGCTCGACGCTCCTGGCGAGCTCGATCCCAAGCAGCTCGAGGAGCTGAAGCTTGAGGTGAAAAAGGAAGATTAAAGATGAAAGATTAAAGGTTAATAGATTTTTTATTCAAGATGTTTGGTCTTGCTCGTGAGAGCAGGGCCAAACCAACCCAAAAAGCCAAGTAATCGCACTTATCCCCCCCGATTTACTTGGTGTATGAAATGGCTGACGCAAGACTTTGCGCTCAGCCGTTTTTTTGTTTCTGCCCACAGCGCTTCCGTTCTTTCCACACGCCCCGCACCAGCAAAGCCAACGAAACCCGCCTATTTTGTTCAACACACACGCCGTATTGAATAAAATCAGTACTTTTTTATTCAATACGGCGTGTGAAATGAATAAAAAGAGGGCGTTCGAGGCATTTTTGCCTAAAGAGTCGGACTAACATCTTTCATATAAAGACCCCATAGACGGACCGAGGGGGCGCCTGCCATTGCGGCAAGCGCCCCCTCGGTGGTTGATGGGTGTTCGTGGGCGGCACACGAGACGTGACCGTCACAAACTAAAAAAGGTAGGATCACTCGAAGTAGTAGAGGAACATGGCATTGCCGCTCAGGGCAGGCTTGCGCTGGCCCTCCACCTCGATGGCAAACTTGATGGTGGTCTTGCAGATGCCACGCAGGTTCTCGATGTTGGCCAGTGTGGCCACCAGTCGCACGCGACTGCCCGTGATGACGGGCACACCAAACTTCATGTTGTCCATGCCATAGTTGACCATCATCTTCAGGTTCTTCACCTCGATGATCTGCTCCCACATGTAGGGCAGCAGCGAGAGGGTGAGGTAGCCATGTGCGATCGTGCTGTGATAGGGGCTCTCTTTCTTGGCGCGCTCCACGTCGACGTGGATCCACTGGTGGTCGAGTGTGGCGTCAGCAAATTGGTTGATGCGGTCTTGGTCCACTTCGAGCCACTCGGATGTGCCGAGCTGCTGGCCCAGGTGTGAGGCAAACTCCTCATAGGAGTTAATAATCAGTTTGTCCATAGTTATGTCTTTTCTTGTTCGCCAGCCCTTCATCAGGGCCCAGCCTTGTTTTCACTGAGGTGCAAAGTTACTAAAATTGCACGAATTGCCCGACAGTGTGCAATGCTTATACCTTCAAATTAGTTTTCTTTAACTATCGTCGCTGGCTGTCAGCGAGAGGCCGACAATGCCAACAGACGCATGATCTCGGCAGGTGGGCGCTGCTCGCTGAGCAATCGCTTCATCACCTCCATGTAGGGGGCCACGTGGCTGAAGAACGTGCGATAGCCTTCACAGAGATAGTTGAGCCCCGGCTCGCCATCGGCCGTCTGCATGAAGCGGTTGCGCGGACACTCGCCGTGGCACGCGCCCAACCACTCGCAGCGCCGGCACTGGCCCGGCAGACTGTCGGCCTTGGCCCGTCCGAAGCGTTGCTGGCGCTCGCCATACATCATCTCCACCAACGACTGCTCGCGGATGTTACCCAACCGATACTCAGGGAACACGAAGTGGTCACACGAGTAGACATCGCCGTTGTGCTCCATCACACCCGCGTGGCCACAGTGCTTGGCCATGGTGCAGAGGCCAGGTGCCACGCCCACCCAGTTGGCCAGTGTGGCATCAAAGAGATTGACGTAATAGGCACCCACGTCGTGGCGCACCCACTCGTCGAAGATGGTGCACAGGAACTCACCCCACTGCCTGGGGCGCACGGAGAACGGCGCCACCTCGCCCCCCTCGCGGAGCGAAGCCAACTGTCGGCCGTCGTCGTGGTGCATGAGGCGTTCCACGACAGGTGTCACCTGGATGTATCGGCACCCGATGTCCTTGAAGAAATGATAGAACGCCAGCGGATGGTCGGCGTTGAGCCTGTTGGCCACGGCCAGCGCGTTCCATTCCACGCCATGCTTGTTGAGCGTGTCGATGCCTGCCATCACCTGACGGAACGACGGTCCGCCACCCCTGGCATGCCGATAGGCGTCGTGATAAGCCTCAGGCCCGTCGACCGACACGCCAATGAGCCATCCCTGGTCATGGAAGAACTGCGCCCAGCGGTCGTCGATGAGCGTGCCATTGGTCTGCAGGCAGTTGGCCACGCGGCGTCCGCGGGCATAGCGGCGTTGCAGCGCCACCACCTTCTCGTAGAAGCTGAGCGGGCGCAACAGCGGTTCGCCGCCGTGCCAGGTGAAGAGCACCTCCGCCGTGGTCTGGCTCTCGATGTACTCGCGCACGAAGCGCTCAAGCAGTTCATCCGAGAGCACCGGGCGCTCGCCGTCATAGAGATGCGCCTTCTCCAGGTAATAACAGTAGTCACAACGCAGGTTGCACGCCGCCCCCACTGGCTTGGCCATGACATACATGGGATGGGCAAAGGGAGTGGCCGTGGCGTGTGAGCCCTTGTGACTTTCATTGTGTGATGTGGACATGATGATTTGAATGTGTCGGTCGACGACAAAGTTACAAAAAGTTTTCAAACATTAACCCGAAAACCTTTGCTTTTTGCCACCCTTTGCTTACCTTTGCACAGAAATAGGGTCCTGCCCCGGGGCAGCCCCTCTAAAAACCACCTAATAGCGTATGAACCCTAACAATACACGTCTTTATTCGGCCATCCTCCTGGCAGGATGCGGGCTGAACGCCGCCGCCCAGTCGCAGCGGCCCAACATCGTGTGGATCATCACCGACGACCACGCGTTCCAAACCATCTCCGCTTACGGCAGCGAGGTGTCGAAGTTGGCACCCACACCCCACATCGACCGGCTGGCCAAGGAGGGCGTCCGCTTCGACGACGCCTTTGTGGAGAACTCACTCTCCACACCGGCGCGCGCCTGCCTGCTCACCGGCCTCTACAGCCACCAGAGCGGCCAGCGCACCCTCGACAAGGGCATCGACACCACCAAGACGTTTGTCTCCGAGCTCCTGCATGACGCGGGCTACCAGACGGCCGTCATTGGCAAGTGGCACATGCAGTGCCGCCCGAAGGGTTTCGACTTCTTCCGCATCTTCTGGAACCAGGGCGACTACTACAACCCCGCCTTCCTCTCCCACGATTCCAATGGCAGGTACATCCGCGAGCAGGGCTACGCCACCGACCTCGTCACCGAGCACGCCGTGGAGTTTCTCAACAACCGCGACACCACCAAGCCCTTCTTCCTCCTCGTGGAGCACAAGGCACCCCACCGCACATGGATGCCCGACCTGAAGTATCTCGGCCTCTACGACAACATCACCTTCCCCCTGCCGTCCACCTTCTGGGACGACTATGCCACGCGCGGCACCTGCGCCAAGCAACAGGAGATGAGCATCGCCAAGCACATGCAGTTGGCCTACGACAACAAGGTCTATGAGCTCGACAGCACCATGCGCAAGTGGGGCCTGGCACGCATGGACGACCTGCAGAAGAAGGCATGGGACGCCTACTATGCGCCACGCAACAAGGCCATGCTCCAGGCCAACCTGTCAGACAGCGCGCTGGCCGTCTGGAAGTACCAGCGCTACATGCACGACTATCTCTCCGTCATCCACTCTGTCGATGAGAGCGTGGGCGACATCTACGAATACCTCGAGCGCAACAACCTGCTCGACAACACCATCCTCGTCTACTGCTCCGACCAGGGCTTCTACATGGGCGAACACGGATGGTTTGACAAGCGTTTCATGTATGAGGAGAGCCTGCGCACACCGCTCATTGTGCGCTACCCCAAGGCCATCAAGCCCGGCACGGTGGAGAAGCGCCTCGTGCAGAACATCGACTTCGCGCCCACCATGCTCGACGCTGCCGGCGTGAAGAAGCCCACCGACATGTCGGGCCGCTCACTGCTCGACCTCTTCGACGGCAACGACAAGGGCTGGCGCAAGGACATCTACTACCACTACTACGACTATCCCGCCGAGCACCACGTGCGCCGTCACGACGGCGTGCGCAACGACCGCTTCAAGCTCATCCACTTCTATGGCGCCCCGATGCAGGGCGACCACGACACCGTCGACTACGAGGAGCTCTATGACATGAAGAAAGACCCCCACGAGCTCAACAACCTCTTCGGCAAGAAGGGCTATGAGAAGGTCACGCAGGAACTGCAAGAGGCGCTCAGCCGATACCGCAAGAACCTCAAGGTCGACGAGTATTAACCGCCGCATGGCCAACGCCACACACCAACCGAATCACTTATTAACCGCATAAGACATGCAAACAGCTAACTTAGACAACATCCTTTCACAGTTCCTCATCGAAGGAAAAGTGGAGACCGTCAAGCCCCTCGGCAACGGCCTCATCAACGACACCTTCCGTGTCACCACCGAGGGCTCAGCCCCCGACTATGTGCTCCAGCGCATCAACAACAGCATATTCACCGACGTCGACCTCTTGCAGCACAACATCGAGGCCGTCACACGCCACATCCGCCACAAGCTCGAGGAGGCCCACACGACCGACATCGACCGCAAGGTGTTGCGTTTCATCCCCACCCACGAGGGCAAGACCTACTACCTCGACCCCGAGGGCCGCTACTGGCGCGTGTCGGTGTTCATCCCCGACGCCGTGACGCATGAGCAGGTAGACCCCACCTCGTCGCGCAACGCCGGCAAGGCCTTCGGCGACTTCGAGCGCATGCTGGTCGACATCCCCGAGACACTGGGCGAGACCATCCCCGACTTCCACAACATGGAGCTCCGCGCACGCCAGCTCCAGGAGGCCATCGAGCAAGACAAGGCCGGACGCGTCAGCGGCGTGGCCGACATCATCGCCGACCTGCAGAAGGACATGCACGAGATGTGCAAGGCCGAGCGCCTCTACCGCGAGGGCAAGTTGCCGAAGCGCATCTGCCACTGCGACACGAAGGTCAACAACATGATGTATGACAAGCAGGACAACGTGCTCTGCGTCATCGACCTCGACACCGTCATGCCCAGCTTCGTCTTCTCCGACTATGGCGACTTCCTCCGCACGGGCGCCAACTTCGTGGCCGAGGACGATCCCGACACATCCAAGGTGGGCTTCAACGAGGACATCTTCCGCGCCTTCACCGAGGGTTATCTCGACGCCACACGCTCGTTCCTCACGCCCGTCGAGGCCGAGAACCTGCCCTACGCCGTGGCCCTCTTCCCCTTCATGCAGTGCGTGCGTTTCTTCGCCGACTACCTGAATGGCGACACCTATTACAAGATCGCTTATCCCGAGCACAACCTGGTGCGCACGCGCAACCAGCAAGCGCTCTACCACCACGTCGTCGACCACTACGACATGATGGACAACTTCATCCACACGCTCATCTAACAGTGTGACCACACGGCCGCCTGCCTCGCGCCTCGCCCTCAAGCGACGCCACGGGGCAGGCGGCATTTTTTTGTTTCATCACTCAACACATTCGCATGAAAAGACAACTCCTTGCTCTCGCGGCACTGGCCATCAGCACCACGGCGCTGGCCCAACAAGACCCGCTCTGGATGCGCCACAGCGCCATCTCGCCCGACGGCTCGCTCATCGCCTTCGCCTACAAGGGCGACATCTGGACCGTGCCCACCACCGGCGGACAGGCCAAGCAGCTCACCACCCACGCCGCCTTCGACAGCTACCCCGTCTGGAGCCCCGACAGCCGCAACATCGCCTTCGCCTCCACACGCGAGGGCAGCTTCGACGTGTGGCTCATGCCACGCGAGGGTGGCGAGCCCCATCGCCTCACCACCAACAGCGGATCGGAGATTCCCGTGGCCTTCGCCGACGATGGTCACGTGCTCTTCGAGTCGGCCGTCATGCCCTCGGCACAGAGCATTTTCTTCGCCAGCAGTTCGTTTCCACAGCTCTACAGCGTCAGCATCAGCGGCGGGCGCCCCACGCTCTTCTCCGAGCTCACCATGAAGCGCCCCTGCATCAACGCCCAGGGCGACGTGCTCTACTACGACCAAAAGGGTTACGAGGATGAGTGGCGCAAGCACCACACGTCGCCCATCGCTCGCGACATCTGGCTGCGCCACGACGGCCACTACCGCCAGCTCACCCACTTTGCCGGCGAGGACCGCGACCCGGTGTGGGGACAGGGCGACACCTATTACTACTTGAGCGAGGAGGACGGCACGTTCAACGTCTACCGCGCCACCGTCGGCGGCCAGGCCAAGCAACAGCTCACCCACTTCAAGGGCAACCCCGTGCGCTTCCTCACGCGCGCCAACGACGGCACGCTTGCCTTCGGCTACGACGGCGAGCTCTACACGCTGCGCGAGGGTGAGGAGCCGCGCAAGGTGAAGGTCAGCATCTCGTCAGACCGCACCGACACCGAGCTCAGCCGACAGCTCCGCTACTCGGGCGCCTCAGAGATCGCCGTCTCGCCCAACGGCAAGGAGGTGGCCTTCGTGATGCACGGCGACGTCTATGTGACGAGCGTCGACTACAACACCACCAAGCAGATCACCGACACGCCCGAGCAGGAGCGCTCCATCGACTTCTCGCCCGACGGGCGCAGCATCGTCTACGCCGCTGAGCGCGGGGGCCTGTGGCAGATCTACCAGAGCACACTGAAGAACAAGAAGGAGGATCTCTTCACCTACGCCACCGAGATCGAGGAGGAGCAACTGGTGAAGTCGACCCATCCCAGCTTCCAGCCCGTCTACAGTCCCGACGGCAAGAGCGTGGCCTTCCTCGAGGACCGCACGCGTCTCTGTGCTGTCGACGTGAAGAGCCACCACGTGCGCCAGCTCATGGACGGTAAGTACATGTACAGCTATTCCGACGGCGACCAGTGGTTTGAGTGGAGTCCCGACAGCCGTTGGCTGCTCTCCAGCTACATCGGCACCGGCGGATGGAACAACCGCGACATCGCCCTTGTGCCGGCCGACGGCAAGGGCGAGATCCGCAACATCACCAACAGCGGCTACAACGACGTCAACGGCAAGTGGGTGCTGGGCGGCAAGGCCATGCTCTTCCAGAGCGACCGCGCCGGATACCGCAGCCACGGCTCGTGGGGCTCCGAGGACGACGCCTACATCATGTTCTTCGACCTCAACGCCTACGAGCAGTTCCGCATGACCAAGGAGGAATATGCGCGCTGGAAGGAGACCAGCAAGGAGGAACAGAAGAAAGACGAGAAAAAGGAGAAGGATGACGAGAAGAAAGCCAAGGACAAGGCCAAGACCGCCTCGGCCGACCCCGTGAAGCCAGAGAAGGCTGAGCCCCTGAAGCTCGACCTCGACAACTGTCGCGACCGCGTGATCCGCCTCACCGTCAACTCGTCGCACATGGGCGACTGCGTGCTCACGCCCGACGGCTCGACGCTCTACTACCAGGCACGCTTCGAGGGCGGCTCCGACCTGTGGAAGCACGACATCCGCGAGGGCCGCACACAGATCGTGGCCAAGGGCATCGGCGGACAAGTCGTGGCCGACAAGGACGTGAAGAACCTCTACCTCTGCGGTGGCTCGATCCGCAAGTTCTCGCTGGCCAACTCGCAGACCACCAACATCGGCTTCGAGGCGCGTTTCAACTACCGTCCCTACGGGGAGCGCGCTTACATGTTCGGACACGCCTGGCAGCAGGTGAAGGACAAGCTCTATGCCGCCGACCTCAACGGTGTCGACTGGGACTACTACCGCTCGACCTACGAGAAGTTTTTGCCCTACATCAACAACGGCTACGACTTCGGCGAGATGCTCTCGGAGCTCCTCGGCGAACTCAACGTCAGCCACACCGGTGCCCGCTACTATGGCAGCAGCGCCTCGCTGCAGACGGCTTGCCTCGGCCTCTTCTTCGACCCGGCCTATGAGGGCGACGGCCTGAAGATCCAGGAGGTCATCAAGCGGGGCCCCTTCGCCGTGCGCGACACGAAGGTGAAGGCGGGCGACATCATCGAGGCCATCGACGGCCTGAAGATCATGGCCGGGCAAGACTACAACGCCCTGCTCGACGGCAAGGTGGGACGCCCCGTGCGCATCACCCTCAAGGGCGGACGCGACGTCACGGTGAAGGCCATCAGCCGTGGCGAACAAGACGACCTGCTCTATCGCCGCTGGGTGGACCGCAACAAGGCCATGGTCGACAAGTGGTCGAACGGCCAGATTGCCTACGTGCACGTCAAGGCGATGAACTCCGACAGCTATCGTGAGGTGTTCTCCGAGTTGCTCAGCGACTCCAACCGGCAGAAGAAGGCCGTCATCGTCGATGAGCGCCACAACGGCGGTGGCTGGCTCCACGACGACCTCTGCAC
>JBNMMB010000032.1:0-33518 GCA_050875105.1 Prevotella sp.
ATGCCAAAAGCTTTATGCATTATGCTGGCATTCATTTATCATTGAGTTTGGTCACTACAAAGATAGATAATGCCAGCTTTATTTTTGCCATAGAAGAGAAAATATTCTTATTCCTTATCTATGCATTTAACGGAAGAACCAAGAATTTGTTATAAGCTGAATCATATCCATATTTACGCCAAATGTAGAGGATATTGCGTAGGTCTCGCACATACTTCTGCGTGACGTTAACCTTGTCGCTAACAACAAGGCCCGTCACCTCCTGCCTTGCACCACGCTTTTGGAGTCGAGTCTTCGCTTCGTTAATCGTGAATCCTTGGTCCTCGATGATACGTTTTAGTTCCTTGCGGAATGGCCCATCAGCTTGGTAGACATTATGCATGGAACTGAATGTGATGTCGTCGGCATAACGGGTATAACGTAATCCGAATCGCTTGGCCAAACCTGCCAAACGACGGTCAAGCTTATCGCATATCATATTGGTCAAGATAGGCGATGTGGGCGCTCCTTGAGGCAGCACACACCTCTCCCCTCCATGCTCGTTTTTGTACCTCATCGCACACAAGCCTGCCACAAGGTTGGCCACAGACGGCTGAAGGCTCAAGGGCTCCAACTGAATACGCCGCCAGACGCGAGCTTGGTGGATACTGGGGAAGAAATCCTTTAAATCGGTATTAAACACGTAGTTCTGTCCCACGTGCAAACTGGCATTTGTAACGACGGAGCGACCTTCAGTGAATCCCATTGCATAGGCAGAAGGTGTGTAGAGAGCCTTGAGCATCTCGTTGACGCATCGTAGCATCAGCATAAAGCTGGGGTTGCGTGGTGAGGTGATTTGTCTGTAACCACCAGCTCTCTTCGGAATCATAAATTGGACATAGCGATGAAACGCATGGCGAGGATTGCAATAGTAGTTGAGTTGCCTCATCGTGAAAGGATGGAACTGGTCAGCCAAACCTTCATTATCCATCTCTGATAACTTGATCTGGTTAAGAAGGTCTAGCAAGTCTTCCTTCGAAGTCATGCGTCTGGCCTTTGAGGCTATCATGTTCTTGTCCATCTGTTTTCCGTATATAAAGTGAGGCGTTAGACAACCAGGCGAAGCAGCTTACTATTTCTTTATTTAAAATAAGTACTGTTTAGATTAAAAAACAACATTATAATTAGAACCGCACCAGCGGATACAGGTTACGTTAACCATCTAACATTGTCATCGCCTTGCCCCTTATGAGGCAGGGCGACATCACGCGTATATACCTTACCCTCGAGAGGTAGGCACGGCTTGCGCCCGCATGACGGAATCAAATTTACATCTACTTACGTCCGGTTGTCAAACACCTCGTTGTTGTTTGCAGGTGCAAAGTTAAAACATTAGTGCGAACACAATGTTCGTAAAATGTATACTTCTCCCTGCAAGGAGCATCACTCCTTAATTTGCCCCAAAGATAGAAAATCAAATCCAAACATCAAAATCAAATTGAAGAAAAATCAGAATTATCTGGGGTTAATATTTCACTCGTTTCCTCCACTTTTAAACGATTATGCAAGGCTCGCCAATCCCTCACCAGTCTTCTGGCACATACTCGCCGTCGAGGATGGCGTCTTCGAGGCGGTCGGCGTCGAAGTTGCCCTCGGCGTCATAGCAGTCGTCGAGAGAGAAGTAGGGCTCGTCACGGTCCAAGTCGTGGTCGTTGACGGAGTCGTCGAAGAGCGAGTCGTCGCAGTCGTCATAGCGGTTGTCCATGTTGTTGGTCACAGGGTTGCAGATGGTTTTTCTCATGTCTGAAACACGTTTTTGTGGGTTCGCGTGATCACCTGTTTTGGTCAATCACGCTGCAAAGTTACGCAGGGGTTGCGAACGCTATGTTCGCAGAAAACGATGTTTTTTCGGATGGACGACAATAATTGAAAAAAATCTTTGGTTTTTATTCTTTTTCGCCAGCGTGAACGCCCTGACCACCTTGCCGTTATTTGAGCACCCATTTCCACACAGGGACGAGTTCTATTTTCAGTCCGCCACGCTCTATTGTCCCTTCATCCTCATACGTGACGATCATTGCTTTGCGAAGTGGTGCACGCATAGGCGCAAAGCATCCTCGTTCTTGATTTTATGACGCACCACCAAGTCGTTGAAGAATATCCTGTTATAGAGGCTGTTGGGCCAAATGCGCTTCTCCCGGAAATTCACCAACTCAGGAAAACCGCCCCATTCAAAGTAGGTTCGGGTTACTGATTTTGTTCGACAGTACCGAACAAAATTCCATGTTTTTATTCGGTACCATCGAATAAAATAAATCTATCGTGAGGGGATCTGCGGCAACGCAAGCCACAGGCTCCCCCCATTCCGCCACGACTCTTTGGCCCATGGCCCTGTCATTCCGCCAGCGTGAACGCCCTGACTACCTTGCCGTTTCTGTCTATGGCCCCCACCAAGTCCACCTCCACATCGCTGGTCATGCCGAAGCCGTCCTCATCGCAATAGTAGCGGCCATCAGGATTGATCTCCCATCTCACCTCTGCCACACCGTTCTCATAAGAATAGATACAGCCAGGGAAGATGAACAGGTGGCGCCTGGCCCTGTCGACCATCTCCTCGGGCAGGCCCTTCAGGCTCTCCCAATCAATGTCGGCGTCGGTCACCATCTGCAACACCTCTGTCTCAGACATGAACTCACAAGCGCTTCGTGCCTCATTGTCCATCAGGTAACGGGGCTTCCAATAGCCCCCAATGACCTGGCTGACCAGCGTCATGCCCTCACCAAGGTCACTTTTGGAGAAAGGATGGTTCTGATACGCCGAGATGGACAAGAGGGCGTACAGGAATTCTTCATCTGTCATCTCGGCATCATCAGCGCCACCGTCTCCTTGTTTGCGGCCCAACAGGCCAGCCATCTTCTCCCGCCATGAGCGCGCGAGCTCGCGCCACGTGCCGGCACCGAGCCAGGCACGCAAGCCGCGGTTATTGTTCTGCTTCATAGTGTTCTCCCTAAATACGTGTCGGGCGCAACGTCAAAGTCATACTACTTCACTCTCTCACCCCTTCCATTCAGCACCTCGCCACCCATGCCAGTTTTCTTACAAAGGTACAGGTCGTAGCCAATGGCAGAGACATCGCTATAAGCGGGAGGAGAGAGTATTTCCCCGTCGGGCGCCATCAGGCCATACCACCCACTGGCCGCCTCGTATCGCTTGCAGCGAGCCGTCTGATGGACGGGTGTTGGGTTCTCGTCTTCGGTCTCGTCGGTCAAGTTGCCATCCTCGTCACCATTGCGTGTTTTGAGATAGCGCAACTCGCCAGTCTCATAAACCATGTTCTCCACGCCGCTCACCAAGAACGCATCCGTCAGGTTGCCCCTCAGGTCGTAAGAGCGGAGTGTGTGGTCGGCCATCTCCGCCGTGATCTTTCCGCCCGACACCCACAGGTCGGCAGCCACAAGCGGGAGGACCACCTCCAGACGGTTGGTCATCACGCTCTGCAAGCCGCCCTTGCTCACGACCCAGAAAGAGTCGACTGGCATAATGCGGTCATACTCGGCCGGCAACACCCAACGGCCCTGCTTGTCGATCATGCCAAACTTGTCGCGGCGGTTGCTGTGCAACACGCAGTGGCCGGCATGAAACACATAGCCCTCAGCGTTTGGGATATAGGGTATCTTGGGGTCTATCACTACCTGGCCCTTGCCGTCGATAAACTTGATCCATCCGCCATCGTCCACCGAGGCCAATCCATCTGAGAACACCCATGCGTGGCGATACTGCGGCTTGACCGCCACACTGCCCGTCAGCATGTTGAAATAGCCGCGAGCCTCACCGTCGCTGTAGCACACCAGCGAGTCGTCGCCCAATGGCTTGGCTATCCAGTGGATGCCCTTGACGGTCACCTTTCCGTCGCGCGTCTGCACATAGCCGTCGGTCTGATACTCCTGGCTATAGTAAGTGGCATTGCGAGAAAGATACTGCGCCACGTAGCTGGACCGGTTGTAGTAGCGGTAGGCTGCATACTTATAGCACATATGGCTGATGCAGCTGGCCAAGGCCGAGGCGGCGAGGAGCAGCATGATGAGCGCAAAGCTCCCTCCCACCACACGTCGAACGATCCGCCCATACCTGGAGTCGTCTTGCATGCCAAGCACCACCGTAAACCAATTGGCCGTGGCGGCAATGATGCCCGTCAGCCCTTTCCAAAACAAGATAAATGCTCTTTTCATCGTTTTCAGTCTGTTTAGAATGATTATCACTTGATGATAAGGAGCAGGTGGGGCGCTGCATTCTATCAAAAAAGAACAAAAAAAAGCGAGACTTGGCTTTTGTTCGTTTTTCCAAGTCTCGCCCTTTTGCCAACGTCCCATTCGCGTCAGCCCTTTGTGATCCTGAAGCCCAACTTCAGGATGAGTTTGATCGTTTCGACAGAGGTGTTGCGGTCGTATTCCTTTTCCTCTTCCGAGAGCTCTTCGTATGGCACAAGGCAAGGGTGCGTCCGCTTCTCATCGTTGCGCGCTTCGCCATAGGTCCAGCCGTCCTTCATGCGTCCAGCCGACCACACCTCATGCACGTTCTTGGCTATCTCCTCGGCCAAGGCCGTCAGTTCCCTGGGCAATGCCACATCCTTCGTGTCGATGGGGTGTGGCGTGTAATTGTTCTTGTTCATTGTTCACTTCATTTTATTGCTTATCCTATAGAGAATAGAGAAGAAAAGGAGAGAAAGTCTATCAATTCTATGAATTTTCACCCTATCTCATTGACGTTGGCCCTAGTCACAAATTTTAATGGATAAGGCTCTTTTTCATGCCTCTTAACCCATAATGATCACAATGCTGATGTCTTTTTTCACGCAGTTCTTGATCTTCATCGAGACGGAGCTCAGGCAATCGTTGCGCAGGGCCAGTGTGCCCTTGCGGTGGGGCTTGCCTTTTTTCACGCTTTCGGTGTCGACATACTGTGTGTATGGCTTGTTCTTGTAGAATCCCTGCATGGTCATCGACACCCGTCCGCCAGCCTCGGCCACCACCGCTATCTGCTTTTGGCCTTTGGCCACAAAGGTGCAGACGGCCGTCTGGTTGGCCTTGATGAGAATCGTCCGGGTCTGCAGTCGGCCTTGCGCCGTGGGAGCGCCTCTCTCCCGGAGCATCTCGTAGACAAAGTCGGCATTGGGGTAGATGTCTATGCCTTCGGCCAGACTGTCTGCAAAGGCACCGTCGAAGACCAAATGGCCGTTGAGCGATGTCGTCTCGTTCTCAGCCTGGTGCAAGGTGGCAAAGTCGGTAGCGTTGCATGCGCGCAGCTGCTCGGCCGACTGCCTGATTGTTGCCGTGTCGTTTATGGCAGCCGCATCGCGCAGTGTGACACAGGCTTCGACGGCCTTGTCAAAGGCGTCGTCTGCATGGTGCTGCGCCATCATTGGCAGCGTACAGGCCCATGCTGCTAATATCAGAATGATTTTCTTCATCGTCGCTTATTCTTTACGGATGGCCAACCTGAAGCCCACCACGTTGCTCTTCTCGCTCACCCCTATGGGCGTCACGGAAAGCATCGTCACCTCCGATGCCATCGACTGGTAGTTTCCTCCACATGCTGTCCATCGCATGGCGCCGCCCCCTTGGTGCGGATAGGGCGTGTTGCACAGCTCACTCACATTTCCGCTCATGGCAAACAGGTCGAGCCCATTGGGCTCCATGTCCACAATGTCGTTGATGGCATGCACCTTGTTGCCGGAATTGCCCTTGTACCATGCCACGGCATTCACGTCATCGCTCCCCACATAGGTGGTCTGTTCGCGCTTGGAGCCGCCTCGGGCCGCATATTGCCATTCATCGACAGAGGGGAGCGTGAACTCGATGCCTGTCATGTTGCGCAGGCTGTCGAGAAGCGTGTAGTTGATTTCATCATAGGCCACGTTGGTCATTGGCAGTAGCCTCTCCTTCTGATCGTATGTCCCACCCAACAGCGCGTGCCACTGGCCCACGGTAAACTCAAACTGGCTCAGCCAGAGCGTGTCTTTCTTCACTTCGCACATTTGCATCAGCAGCGTGTCGATCGCACCCATCTGCTCGCGCGAGAGATGCGGACTGAGTTGCAGCTGAAAACGCGCGTGTTTCTTCTCCAGTTCGCTCCTCATGTCGCTCAGCTCCATAGCCGCAGCCTCGGCGGCTTCTCTTTTCATCTGGTGCCTCCAAAAGGCGAAGCAAGTGGCGAGCGTCATCGCCAACACCAGCGAGGCCACGCACAGGGCCAGCCGCTTCACAAACCGGTTTCGCCGGTCCATCCTGCGCAGCGTCTCTTGTGCCGCGTCATAGTTGTCGTCCTTGTGCCCGCTGGCCACACGGCGGCCGAGGCAGGGCGCCAGGCGGTCGTGTATCATCAAGTCGACCGTGACGCCAAGCGCCTGTCCGAAGTCGATCTCCGAATGTTGCACGTCACAGGCCACCTCACGGATCTCCTGCGGTATCTCACGATGGATGCCGTCAAACGTCTTGTCGGGATTGACCGGTATGATCTTCTTGCCTTCGCCGATGGCCAGCAAGACCTCCTCCCTCATCCAGTCGTCGGCATTGCAGCACCTGTCCAGTGCGTCCTTCGACAGCACCAGGATAAACACCGGTGCCGCCTTGATCGCGGCCTTGATGCGTTTCCCGAACACGCCGTCCTTCAGTTCGTCGTAATCCAGAAACACCCTGTATCCGCGCTGCGCCAGCATGAGCTGGATGATGCGCGCATATTGCGCCCCACCCTTGCGCCGATAGCTGATGAAAATGTCGTAGGTCATTGATGCTTTTTATTGTTCTCTTAAACAGTTTATACTTTATAGAAAGTATTTTTCTCTTGATGTCAAAGTCTCCTATCAAGGTCTGTTACTGATTTTCCTTATTTATCAAGTTCACCACCACCTTCACCATCACGTCCTTCTCCTCCGTTCTGCTTTCGGCAATCATCAGCGTGAGGGCCACGAGGGTATTGTCGGCGATGCGCTTGTGGCCGTCTTCGGCGTAGAGCACTTGGTTGTTGTTGAGGAACCATAGGAAAAGCATGGCGGCAATGCGTTTGTTGCCATCGCTGAAGGAATGGTTCTTCACCACAAGGTAAAGCAACATGGCTGCTTTCTCCTCAACCGACGGATAGAGGTCCTCCCCTCCAAATGTTTGGTAAATCTGCCCAATGCTGCTCTTGAAGGACTCATCCTTCTCGTTGGCAAACCACTGGCTTCCGCCAAACTTTTCCTTCAAGGCGTTGATAGCCTCCATCGCATTCTCGTAGGTGGCCCGGAACGGCTCCACCTTGGTGGTTTTCTGTATGGAGAGGGATTGGTAATCGTAGTGGTCCAACGTGTCGAGTGCATAGACATAGTCGCTGATGACATTGAAGAGCCCACCGTATTCCTCAGGGGTAACCCTCTCTTGCAAGCCCACGGTACGGGCCATCAGGCGCACCACATTCTTCAACTCGTTATAGCGGTCGAGCTTTATCTGTTGGTTGATGGCATAGCCCTTGATGAGGTATTGCTTGAGGACGGAATTTGCCCACTTTCTAAAAGCAACACCTTGTTTGCTTTTTACACGAAATCCAACGGAAGTAATCATTTCGAGACTGAAATATTCAACCATTTGTTCTTGGGTAAACCCCTCAATACGACCATAATTCTTGGTAGTCGCAAATTTTGCGACTACCGGCTCTCCCTCTAATTCTTCATGTAAGGCATTGTTTATATGTTTTGAGATTGTTTTGTAGTCGCGACCAAACAGTTCTGCCATTTGCTGTCTGTTCAGCCACACGGTGTCGTTCTCCAGCTTCACGTTCAGCTGTATGCTTCCGTCTTGCGAGCGGTATATTTCTATGGAATTGTTCATCTTCCAGGACCTTTCATTGCTTTTGGTTTTCTTTCATGATCCTCACCATGGCCATCATGAGGAAGCAGTCGTACTTCATGTTGCCGGGATCGGTGCGTTGCAAGTCGTGATAGGAGCGTAGGTCTATGTGGTGGGCCTTGTTTTTGAGTTGCTTGCGATAGTCGTTGCGGGCGGAGCCAAACCGCTGGGCGTCTGTCCATTGCTCTTTGGGAGTGAAGGTCGAGAAGCCCAGGATCAGCTTCTCCACGTTCCACCGTGCATGCTCGCATTGTGCCAAGACCTGGAGGTTTGTCTTCACTTTGTCCAACACCTGTTGCTCGTCCTTCTCAAGAAGATCTTCGAAATTGCTGCACACGGATTTCAGCCGGGTGGCGAAGCAGTCGGCGCAGAACACGTTTGAGAGTTTGTTGCGCAGATCTATCTGGTAAGCCCATGAGTCCACGCCTCTGCCCCAGCAGAGTTCGCTCCATTTGTCCATCGTGTCTGTGGGCGTCTGCTGATAGCAGAAATACAGCAAGGCCTTGCTGTAGCGCTCGGCCGTGTTCGGGTCGTCGGGAGGAAGGTTGTTGATGTCGGCACCCACCTTATAGACCATGTTCACACGGCGGGCACTGCTGACGTCTATGCGTTGAGGGTGATGGCCATTGTCAATGCGGTTGAGCTCCTCATCTTTGATGACAACAGGCGGCAACCGGTTGCTGTGGTCCTCTTGAGGTGTATAGTCATCGATGTCCTGATCATGGTCGAAGCCTATCAGTTCCAGCAGTATGTCAATATACGAATTCCTATTGATGACCTTCTCTTTACCTCCACCCTTCACCACACACTCACACACATCGGTCAGGTTGCAAAGACACTCCTGTCGCTTCAGGGTGCCGAGTATGTCGGGGTGCTCCTGCTGGTTGTAAAGGATGGTGATCACTGTGCGGTTCTTGGGTTTGCGGTCCTTTCCGTCGCCTTCCACGAAATTGGGGAAATGGGCCACCAGCGCCACCTGTCGCGCCACGTACAAAGCCATCGGGTTGTCCTTGTAATGGATGACCACGTGCACATGGTCCTTCGATGAGGGGGCGATGCCGCCCGCGCCCCATGCCTCTTCTGCGTTCAGCTTGCCAAGAACAAAATTTCTGGCTCCATACCACCCCTCTATCGTTCCTTCGGGAAATGGTTGACAGCCCACTGTCTCCTTCCCTGACTCGTCGGGTGGCAGTTGGCGCATCTCTTGGAAAAGCGCCTCCATGCGGTCGTCGTTGCTGTTATTTGAGTTTGGCTTTGTCATCTGTGTTTCTACGGTAATCGGCTGTTTGCCGCGTGAGATAAATATTGCTGTTGCTCGCATCATAGCCTGAAGGACTCTGATAGAGTTGCAGGTCGAACCATCCCAGGGCCTTCACCACATGCTCCATGATTTGCGATTGCTGCCACTCGAAGGCTTCGAGCAGGGTGTCGGTGAGGTAGGCGAAGAGCTGCAAGGGCATTCCCTCATCGGTCTGTTCGAGCCAGCGCACGATCAGGCGTGGCTGTTGCGACACGTGCGGTTGGTTCATGAGCCAATGGTAGATGTAAAGGCGAAACACCTCCATGTTGAGCCTTCCGCTCACCACTTCCTGCCGCATGAAATATCCGTCAGCGTCCAGTTCGTTTTGCAGGCGGGCAACATCTTGTTCTGACAGTGGATGTATCCATCCTGTGTCAATGACAAAGGTCTTTTGCATGAGTCGTCCCAAGGTCTTTCCGTCCACCATGCGCTGGCTGTTCTTGAAATGCTCTGAGTGCAAGATGTATGTGGGAAAGGCCGACGTGGTGGTGTCCCAATTCTCTATGGTCACGGTGGTGAGCGATATGGTGCGCACAAACCCCTCGATGCCTCTCGATGGCACAGCGATCAGGTCGCCAATCTGCAACAACCCATTGGCACGCAGATAGAAGAATGCGGCCACACTCTTGATGGTATCCTGGAATGTCCAGCCGAGAACGGCGCCAATGACCGCAACGATGGTGGTGTTGACATTGTGCAGGTTCAGGCAAAAGATGACGACGATCATCCATGTCCCGAATGTGGTCAACAAGCCAATCTGGCTCCAGGTGATCTTCACTTCTTGTTTGCGCAGGCTATAGATCTCATTGAGGCTAACCGTGATTTGCCACACGCACATGAGGACAAGCGTTACCGACAACATGACACAACACCTCAGAAAGAGGTAGTGCCCCGTCCTCCATGAGTAATAGGCCAAGAAGACGGTCCCTAAAACGACCGGAACAACCCGACGCTCCAATTTTGTCTTGATCAAGGCTCCGAAGACTTGCTTGTGCCATGTGTATGACGATAGGTATTTGTTGTAGTTGCCATTGCTCCCCGCAAACCATAACACCAATAACGCCAACAAGGCGAAAACGGGCAGGAAGCCGTCCCAACAGTTTAGGCGGAGCAGCGAATCTCTGAAAGACTCTATTTTATAAAGTTGTGAATACAGGCCCTTACCTAATGACGTTTCGTCCCACAATGGCAGCTTATGATAGGCGGCTCTCACTACGGCACATACCGACCACAAGGCCAGCAAAGGCAACAGCAGTCTCTTATTGGTTTTGCTCTTGAATATCAGCATGCTATTTCTTTTTTATCTCAAATCCCAACTTTCTCACCAGCTTCAGCGTCTGCATGGCCATCTCGCGGTCATAGAGCTTCTCGCTTTCGGGCAGGTTGCAGTAGGGCACCATGTCGGGTGTCTCCTTCTTTTGGTCGTTGCGCTCCGGTCCGTATGTCCAGCCTTGGTCGGTGCGGGCCTTCGCCCATATCTCGTGTGCGTTCTCGGCGATGGCCTCTTGCAGTTCAGCAAGGTCTTCGTCGAGTGTCACGTCATCGAGGCTGATGGGGTATGGCTCATAAACGAAACGGTCGGTGGTGTTCACCACCACCAGGTAGTTGTTCGACTGCGCCCAGGCTTTTACGAATGAAGACTGAGGATAAGTGGTAAGCTCCTCGGCGGTGTAGGGGTTGAAGAGTGTTATCTGGCTTGTCTCCATGGAGATGGCGCTGATCGCCACGGCATGGTTGGGGGTGTCCTCTGCCACGTCGTGCTGCAATTGGCTGTTGTCGATCACGGCTATCAGTTGGTTGCCATTGGCCAAGAGGCGTGCGATGTCGGCAGTGGTGGAGTCGTAGCGGCGGCTGACCGACAGGTTGTTCTTCTCCAGGAGCCTGCCTATGTTGTATAGGGGCATCCCCTTGTCCTTCAGCCAGCAGTTGCGATAGGCTTCGTCAAGGAGCGTCTTGTGGGTGGTCTCCACACCAAACTGATGGAGAATGAATTCCTCGCACTCGATGTCGCACAGGTAGTTTTCCTTTTGTCGGGCAGCCATGGCCGTCATGGGCACAGGCTTTGTCGTGGCAGGTCTCAAGGTTGCCCTGTCCTCGTCCATTTCGCTTGCGATGCGGATCGTCTCCCGCAGATCCTCATCCTGCTCAGCCGCCTTCAGCACACGCACGGTGTCTTCTGCCGAGGTGTTGCCGTCAAGGAAAGCGGCCAGCAGCTCATCTGATATCGTCATGTGGTTATTGTTCATACTGTTTTTTGTCTTTAAGTGCCACTTCGCTGAGTGCCTGCATGGCCCTGCGCTTGATGTTATAGAGGTTGCCCACGGTCACACACAGTTGTCGTGCCACCTCTTCGGGCTTCCTGCCTTCTATCATCAGCAAGCGGATGACCAACGCATAACGCTGGTTCTTCATCTGTCGCAGCAGGGTCTCCAGATCCATTTGTGCTTGCGAGCTTTCTGCCCATGCACGTTCCTGTTGCCCCTTGTTAAGAGCGCCACCGCGTTCATCATCTATCACTTTCGCCTTGCCCTTGAGCAACAGGCAATGCCTTATGGCAATGGTCTTGAGCCATTGATAGAGCGTGCTTTCAAACTTAAACGAGCGCAACTTCTTGGCATCGTTGTCCATAAGGAGTATGTATATCTCGCTGATGATCTCGTCGTAATCGACCATCTGCGCCCCAAACACCCGCCTGATGACACGAAGAAACAGCGGCCGGCAATCCTTGAAGAAGAATTGTGCCGTCACCCGCGCGTCATGAGCGATGAGGGAGGATACGATTTCTGGGTCGGTCATCTGTCTGTAGGTTTAAACATTAACGGGACATAGTGAGCTGTCATTTCTAATTTTAGCTATTTTGAATAGTAGATTGTAAACCCTTTCGCATGGCCTCCATCAAGTTCCTGACTGGCTTTGGCCATGAAGTTTTTGCTTTGTTATAGTTTATGTCCGCAATGCTGGCAGTATTTCCATGAGGGATCAATAGGCGTGTGGCAATTGGGACAGACGGAATCGTCACAGACGGGATCGGTACCGACAAGGTTGCTGTAGTCTTCGCTCTCCGTCCATTTCAGCATCTCCCTGACACGGACGGATGTGAACGGGTGATCCTGGTCCATCACAGCGTAGGTCTGCAAGGTCTTGTTCCACAGTCCGTTCTTGCAGAAAGCATCATAGAGGTCGGCTTGCTCGGCCAGTTCCTCCAGGTTGAGTTCTGAGGTGATCGACTTGGGGCCGCCAGCCAGTCGGGCCAGCATCGACGCCGTGGACTTCGGGCCGACGATATAGGCTGCCGCGCGGTCGCAACTGAGCTCGCTCTTGCGTTGCCAATACATCAAGGCGTAATGGACGGGCACGGCGAGCTTGGCCAGCGCGTCAAACATTCCAGAGGCGTTGGCGATCACCTGTGCCAAGGTGTGATAGAGCATGTGGTGGCAGGCGATGTGTCCACACTCGTGCGCCACCACACCCACCAGCTCGTCCTCCGACATCATGTCCACCAAGGCCGACGTGATCGTGATGGCTGTCTGCGTGTCGCCAAAAGCATAGGCGTTGGGCACGGGGCTCATCTCCAGGTAAAACTCGGGCTCCTTGATTTCCAACCGCTCGCAGATGAGAGGAAGGATGTAGTAGAGTCGGGGCAATTGTGTGGGCGACAGCCTCACCTTTGACGCCATGTTGAGTCCTGCCTGCAATTGCTCCGCTCCGATGTCCATCACTTTCTTCACGATCAGGGAGAGCATAGGGATGGCTTTCAGCGCCTTCAGGGCTGCTGCATCTTCGGGATGTATAAACGCTGTCTGTGTCATGTTGGAGGTTTAAGGTTCATGATGGGTGTGCGCATGGCTGGTGGACACCCCTGTGTGTGAACTCTCGGCGGCAACGGCGCTCGGAGCTTCGGGGAGGGCGTTGGAGGTAAGTCCACCGCAAGGAGGGATTTCACCACCTCCTAAGGTGTGTCCATCTTCAGATGTCCATTCATCGACATGCATATCGATGCTAACTTTTTTCTAGACAGAAATCCGTTAAGAAAGCGAGGGCGCCACACAGACGTCCCAGTTTTGTCGCGCACGCCTATGCAGGACGTCACGCCAAACAATCTTTCACAAAATTAGGCATTCTTCTTGAAAAAAGCAAATAAAATGAGGGAAAACAATTAAAATAGCTTCGTTGCGCTGCTTGCTCTGCTTGTCTTCTATCTCGTTGATGCTGATGGAGTTAGTCCTTACTGACGCTTATTTGTCGCATGGGCGGTTTGTCACGTCGTTTTTGGTGCTTGAATGGCTCGGGAGCGCACTTTTCCGCCCTTCGCCAGTGTCACGCCACGTGGCAGTCACGAGCCTGTCAAGTCTTTAGCACGGTCTGCCAAGAACAGAGGTATATTAAGCAATGTGCCATCACGCTTCAGATTGAGCATGGAAAACCTGACACGCAGACTTGGCGAATACTTCTTGTTGTATTCCATGAGACTTTTTCCTGTGACACTCGTTCCAGACTTCACTTCTATCGGTATGACCTCCATGCCTTGCTGCACGATAAACTCCACTTCGGCCTTGTTACCTGAAGCCCAATAGCGTGAGCAGTTTATTCCACTTGCAATCAGACTTTGCAGAATGTAGTTCTCAGCAAGCGCACCCTTGTATTCCTTGAAAGTCGGTGAGTCGCTGAGATATGCTTCCGGACTTAGTTCCGAAAGGACTCTCAGCAAACCTATGTCAAGACAATATATCTTGAATATGCTCAAATCCTCGTATGACTTCAGCGGAACCAGTGGTGTCTGACAAAGGCTCACCTTGTGTATCAGTCCGGCATTTTGCAGCCATGTGAGTGCATCCTCATATTCTCTGGCTCTTGCTCCAGGGCGTACCAACTGATAGACAAACTTCCTGTTCTCTTTAGCCAACTGCGATGGCAGCGAGTTCCACACGTGCGATATTCTGTTGGCAAGCAATGGCGAAGCATGCTTCACGAAGTCAAGGGCATAGTCTTGCAGAATGTCCTGCAATGTTTTCTCCACACCTTTCATGTCCTTTTCTATCATCTTCATCGCCGCTTCTGGCATTCCGCCTGATATGCGATAAGCGGTAAAAGCCTGAGACAGTCTGTCGAAGAACACTTGCGGCAATGGTTCAAGACTGTTTATTGACTGGTAGTAACGATAAAGCCCTGCGTCTTTCTGCTCCAAAAACTCTGAGAACGTTACGGGATACATATTTATATGGTCAACCTTGCCCACGGGGAAAGAGAACCCTTCATGCCCGAATGCCAATCCCAATAGTGAGCCAGCACATGCCACGGCATATTCAGGAGTCTTTTCGCAGAAATACTTCATGGCACTGATCGCTTCGGGGCAATCCTGTATCTCGTCGAGAATCAAGAGCGTTTTTTGCGGCAATATCGGCTCTTCCGTGAGGAAAGACAGTTGCTCTATAATCTGAACAGGATTCTTTGTCGTGCGGAATATGTCGCATACACCTTCCTCCTCATCCAAACTGAAATAGGCGCAGTGCTCAAACTGCTCCTTGCCGAATCTCTTCAACACGGAAGTCTTGCCCACTTGTCTTGCGCCAAGCATGATCAAAGGCTTTCTTCCGTCTTTATTTTTCCAAGCTTCAAGCTCCTTGTTGATTGTCCTATTAAACATACTATTTCTTGTTTACGTGCCGAAAATGTGTAGTTTTACACATTTTTGATACTTGTTTTGTGCAAATATACACATTTTCGGCACATCACACAAGGATTTCTAAAATTTGAGTGAAAATTCTTCGAAATTTGTTGTAGAGTTGAAAGTTGTGGTAAGATCTTGTTGGTTAGTGTATTGGGTGTGGGGTCTAACAACATTTGGAGGAAAGGCCTTACGGCCTTATGCGGAGTGGATAGCACACCTACTTCTTAAATGAGACAATACTATTAATGGCGTGCTCGAGAATTTACCGAACACGCCATTAACCCAACTTTGACCCCTATAACAAATTTCAACGAATTTTCGCGGGGAACCTTGGCGTAAGTGGTTGATAATCAATAGTGGCATCTTGAAAAGTTCGTTTGTAGTACACAGGGATGTCGCGGGAAAGTGTTATCTTTGTGCCCATTATGCACTTCATGTCAGAGCTCAGACACAACCCGAAGACCCAGAAGGATGAGTGGTACTACCACATCAAGGAGTCTTACCGCGACCAGACAGGCCGCCCCCGCAACCGTGTCATGCTGAATGTGGGTTTCATATCGGAGCCCCATCGTCCTGAGGACATACGCGATATCGGCAAATGCCTGACATACAAGAACAGCCACCAGGGGCAGCAAGACCTCTTCGGCGCCCCACTGTCTCGCTACAACGAGTTTGTCCGTAGGAAGACAGAGGAGTTTTGGGCCGAGATGATCAACAACGGGAGCATCGACGCCGTAAAGGAGGCCATTAGGTTGTCTGGCGAGAAGGCGAAGCGCCTTGTGGACGTCGACACGGCCAAGCACACCGACGCCCGCGAAGTGGGCGCCGAATGGATATGCCTCCAGGCCATACGCGAGCTGGAGATAGACAAGTTCCTTGAGAAACAGGGATGGAGCGAGGTGAAGATAAACACGGCTTTGGCCCACCTTATCACACGCACGGTGTATTCCCCGTCCGAGCTGAAGTCGATGCGCATCATGGAAGAGAACTCTGCGGTCTGCGAGCTGGTCAGCGGCAGGCAGGACTGGCGCCCCGGCTACAGGGGCGTGTACAATGTGGCCCCCTCCCTGTTTGAGCTGAAAGACCAGTTGGAGTCGCACCTATGCCGCAAGACGGACGACTTGTTCAACATCACCAACCGCATAGCCATCTTCGACTTGACCAACTTCTATTTTGAGGGGCGCAAGGACGGCAGCCCGAAGGCTCAGTTCGGCCGCTCGAAGGAGAAGCGCACCGACTGCAAGCTACTCGTGCTCGCACTTTGCATCAACAAGGAAGGGTTCATCCGCTATTCCTCCATCCTCGCCGGCAACACGGCCGACCCGAACAGCCTCCCCGACATGGTGGACACGCTGCACGCCAAGACCCGCATGGCGGACGCCCCGAAGGACAAGGTGCTCGTCTGCCTGGACGCCGGCATAGCGACGGAGGACAACCTGCAGAAAATCAAGGCGAAAGGCTATAACTACCTGTGCGTCAGCCGCCGGAGGCTCACGGATTATGAAATCGCGCCCGATGCGGAGACCGTCACCGTGTACGACTGCAAGCGCCAGCCGATAAGGCTCACCCAAGTGAAGCACGAGGAGGACGGCGACTATTACCTCGAGATAAACTCTCCGGCCAAGCGGCTCAAGGAGGAGTCCATGAACCGCAATTTCAAGGCGCGTTTCGAGGAGGAGCTGGAGAAGATAAAAAAATCGCTGGGCGCGAAGCACGGCACAAAGAGCTACACCAAAGTCATCGAGCGTGTGGGCAGGGCAAGGCAGAAATACCCGTCAATCGCGAAATACTATGTCATAGACTACATCCCCGACGATGAGGAAAAGCCCAAGAACATGGCCGGCATGGACTGGCGGATTGCCGTGCCGGAGAATGTGGACAAGGACAGCGGCACCTATTTCCTGCGCACAAACGTGGCGGCATTTGACGAGAAGACCACTTGGGACTATTACAACCTGACAAGGGAGATCGAGTGCACCAACCGCCAGTTGAAGACAGACCTCAACCTGCGCCCCATCCACCACCAGAAGGACGACCGCTCCGACGCCCACCTGTTCTTCGGGCTGCTGGCATACTGGGTGGTGAACACCATACGCTACCGTCTGAAGCAATCGGGCATGACACACTATTGGACGGAAATTGTCAGGATGATGTCCACACAGAAGGCCATAACCACGGAAGCGACAAACGCGCTGGGCGAGAAAGTGCAACTGCGACAATGCAGCCAACCGACAAAGGCGGCTACTGACATATACGAACGACTAAGATACAAGAAAATGCCATTCAGAAAAATCAAGATAGAAAAAATCTGTAGTACACAATAACACAAACCGCAACCGCTAATCAGCTGGTCCAGCTATAAAAATAAGGTTAAAGGGTCAAACTTGGGTTAATTCCTCAATCATATTCATCTACTGATTATGTTAATAGTTACGAAAATTAGAGAGGCCTAGGATATGAAATCATATTCTTGCCATTTGTAGATTTCTTTTGATGGAGAGTTTTTGCTTTTGCGTTTGATGTACCTCTTAATTGGGTCTTAAATGGTTCACCTACTTCTATACTCCCATCAGCATATTTTGCATATGGATAAATGACTAAAGTTGGATTGGCTATGTTGTATACTAATGTATTAGAGATAGTATGAACACCATCAACATTGTCAACCGCATAGTATGCCCTGCGATCGTGAATATAGTCAATGCAATAGCCACTTTCAACACAGTTTGCGGCACCCTCTACCCGAATGTCAACATCATAGTTAAATTTATGATAGAATTTAACACCACAATTATCACTGCAATCATGTTCTTCTTGTTTATAAGAAGTCTGATGGACAGATAAAATCTCAACGTTAGTTTTCCCCTTAATCTCGAAACATTCTTCCGACTCACAAGGAACCTCTTCGTTGTCTATTTGAAAGACAAGACAAGGATGAACATAATATTTACCGTCATTCAAATTGGATAGATTAAATTTGATGAAAGTATCTTGTGTAATCACCCTTGGTCCTTCAAACTTTTGGCATTTTAGAAGTTTGTGATTAGCATTATAAATGTTAACTGCGGGAGTTACGGGGTAATGGTCTCCCAAAAATCCAGAATTAACAATGTAATTACCATCAAAATTGCCTTTGGTACCAGTTCCAGCTATACACATAGACTTCTCTTCATACCTTGGGATAAGCGGCCATTCTTTACGATAAAAGACATTATCAAATAATTGAACTTTTGGTCCCAATCTCAATTTTCCAAAGAAATCCGCCACAAATTTAGCATCGACACCTCCACCTAAGTCAAAATTGGCCACACAATCCCGCGTATTATTGTCTTTCAGACTTTCTAAGCGGTAATTCAAACCAATTCCAGTTGAGAAGTATGGATCTAATTCCACAGCGATGTCCTTCACGTATATACCCAACCCAACGTCAAACACACCTTTGAATTTTAAGCCCAGATTACCATTGATGGAAATGTCTTGTATAATATCTTTGGGTTGCGTATAAGACCAGGGATCAGCATAAGCCCCTGTAGACTGATTGTATCCCCATCTTGTACTAAGAGCCTGCTCAAACCCAATCGTTATTGTACCGGAAGCATTAAAATCGACATATCCTTCTGCAGTAACATACGGCCTTAACACCAATGGCCCAATAGCGAATGGACCCAAATCGACCTTAGGAGATCGAAATAATGGGTATTTAAACTCATCTATGTCTTGCCAAAGATTTTTTTTATAATCAACGCCTACTCCAGCTCTGCCCTTAAGAGCAAATTTAGGTGCGAAATAATATTCAAGGGTGTTCTCCTCAAGACTACCTTCAGCATGAATCTTGCCAGTCAATTCTATATCGCCAGATATTAAAATATTATTCTTTGATAAACTGCCGAGTGGAATTTTGATAATGTTAAAATTTACATCTTCTCCAGCGCCTCTTGTTTTTCCGTATTTGACTTTGGATATATTTTCGCCTTCATATATTTCAATGTTTTCTGCCATTTTGGAAATGTCATCAGAATCAAACACGAAGTCAAGTTTGTCATAAATCTCATTCAAGGGGGCAGACGTTGTGGTACACTTATAATAACTTCCTGTCTTTGTAATCGACAAGACTGTATTACCTAAGCCATATGGAGTCTTGTCAGTCGCGCGTGCAGAGACGATGTCTCCTGTTGAAGGAAGATAATCGTCGGGAGTGTCCTGTGCATAATACAATATTGTATCCGCATCTATATGATGTATGTAATGGATACTTTTTTCATCATATACAATGGTTGACTTATTGTATTTGTATGTAATCGAATAACCCTCTCCTGTCTCAGTCACAGGATAGTCAAGGCCAGCAATAGCGTTGCCGGTTTCGTCAATGGTATTCGTTCCACATGAGGCTATCAGAATAGCAAACAATGTGAAAAATATATATTTCAATTTATTCATGACTTGTTTGTTTTAAAACTTGAAAGTAAGATATGTCCTGAATCCTGCGAGGCTTGCACTAAAAGTTTCAGAATCAGAAGATTTGAACGGTTTATAATTTATATTTCCAAACCTACTCTCTATGCCCAATCCAATAACGCCATAGGAAACATTGCCACCTGCCACCCACATGGAAGCATAATTACCATAAAAGACATCGTTATTTCCGGTGTAAATTACAGCAAAAGTTGGAGCATACTGAAAATACGCATGTAGAGTAAATTTCTTAAATGGCGCAAACGTTATCGAAGGACCAACATGCATCGACACTTCTCCTTGATGATATTGATATTTATCTGTGTCCCAGTATGTTATATGCTCAATATCATAATTGGTGTAATTTATGTCTAACCAGGTTGCATCTATGCCAAATCGCAACTTGTCTCCAATAGGTTTGTTCAAGAAGTAAGTTCGTCCAATAGCCAATGCTACACCATAATTACTTTTCAAATCTTGTACATTGTCTTGCGACAGTGTGGCATTAGTGAAGCCCAAGATCATGAAGTTTTTACGCCATTCTTTATCTGTCTCTTGAGCAAATGAGCTAAGACAAGAGATGACAAAAGCTAATATTAAAAAAGGTTTTTTCATACCATTGAATAAGAAAAGGGAAGCAACTCAGTCATTACTTATTCCATCCAGAGACTCGCCAAGCATCTTCATGAGGAGCAAACAGGAGAAAAGGTACCCATCCCAAACGGGACGTGGGCCAATCCTTCAAGTTCTCGTAGCTCATCATTTGGACGGTTTTCTGAATTGAGCCAAAGCAAAAGTGATATTTTCACTTACACTCGACTTCTGATTGTAGAACAGTTCCCGAAGTACGAACATCACTTATTTGACCATGCCTTCAAAGTGACCTTTCATTTCCTCCAGTATAAAATCGAACGTGTAGAAATTGCCGTTCTTTTTTATCACAAGTTTGCCGGTAAAGTCATAATCGGATGGGCTCATAATTTTCCCGTCTATTTTCGCATAGCAACTGTACTTATAATAACCGCCGAGCCGTGATATGGTATACGTTCCCTCTACCCATTCTTTATTTATTCCATCCCATTCTGCTACATTGTACTCAAACTGCACATAAGTGTCGTCCGTAGAATAGAATGTGAGGTATTTCGTGTTGCTGCCTTGTCCTGTTCCACCACTTGGAAAATGCTTCTGTGACATGACAACTCTTTCAATAGGATAGGTTTTGTAGTTGAAGCTGAAATAGTTCTTCATACCCACCGTGCCAGGCATCGTAATGTCTATAGTCTTTGTTGGATGCTGAATTCCTTTTGAATCCACGGCATAGGCTGTGAGATAATATTTCGTTCCTGGCTTGACATTGGTGTACGTTCTTGTCACATACGATGTCCTCATAGCCATTTTGCTTTCTTTACTCTCTGAGAATGAGTAGTAGAATTTTGATATACCCCAGTAAGGGATTATCTCTATGAGGGCGTTGCCTTTATCGTCACGGCCACACCACATCATCAACGCATTCTCTGATTTGCCGGGTACATTACCGCTGCTTAATGACGACAGGCTTGTAGCATGGTATGAAACATAATTAAACATGAATTCACCATTGGCGAGTTTGCTTATCTTTTTCCCGAATGCCTTACCGTCATCAGGCTGAAAGAAAATGCTGTCGCTATTGTAGCTGTATGTGCCGCTTCTTTGTGTAGAGGAACTGCCGTCGTTTGACTGATAAGTGTAGCGCATGTCCGCGTCAAATTTATAAAGCGTATGCGACACTTTTTTCTCGTAGATGTGGGCCTGGTACCAACAGCCTACTATTTTATCCTTGCTTACGCCTCCGCCATTGTTGCCACCGTTGCCATCTTCTCCGTTGCCGTCATCGACTATTTCATCATAATCGTCATTTGGCGAACTGCACCCCGAGAATGTAAATCCTGCTATCGCAAGAAGAAATACGAGGAGAAATATTCTATTTATTTTCATTTTTTCTGCACTTCGTCCGTGTCGTGCGCAACTTCTATTTTAGTAATTTTGTTATAATCTGCCATGACATGAGGGGCAAACGCCCTTGCCGTAGCACACTTTACATTCTATTTTATTGCCAAGCACATCTTGAGTAAATTTATTTCCGTTGCAGTTCTGGCACACGCCTGTATCGTTGCAGTGAGCCTTGTCTGTAGCCGACAGTTTCTTGCATTTGTAGCCACCGGTGCTTCTTGATGACGAGGCTGAACTACCACTTATGCCCAATTCCCTATCATACATTCCGCTACTTGCCTGTTGCAAAGTTCTGTAAGCATTCACCTTGGGTTGCATATAGCTGTTGTATGCGGTTTGCACTTCCTCTGCCGACGGTTCTTTGCCGTGCATTTGGCGATAAGAAGACATAAAGCCGCTTTTAACCTGCATTTCCTCTTGCTTCCATTGCATTGCCACTTGCATCATGGAGTAGTTTGCAAGTTGTACAAGACTCGTGTTTACATAATTCGTGAACTCGGCACTGCTCATACTGCCCAAACTCATTCCTTGTGGCATTGACGGATAGCCTACTTGCCCTGCATTGGCTTGACTTGCAGCCATATATGCAGCGCCAACTTCTACAGTGGCTTGCAACAGACCGTTTAGTACATTGGCAATGCGCTGTTTGCGGGCTTCACGCCTTTCTTCGGCATCCGCTTTCAGGTTGCGGCTCTGCTCACGCAAATCTTCTGGACATTCATCAATGCTGATTACTTTCGCGAAACCGTCAACGGCAGAACTCCATTTCTTGCGGTTGTAGTCGCACATGGCCTTTCCGAAATAGGCTTCCTCGCATGGCAACAATTTCCCATGATTGCGTATCGTGGACTCAAACAACTTGTTGGCCTTGTGGTAGTCTCCAGAGTTGAAGATGCGAGACGCCTCGTTGTACTCCAGGAAATACCCAGCAATGTCTTCAAGAATATCCTCACTGTCTTCTTCCGTGCGTAGCCACATATACTTCTTATCAACAGGCACGAAAACCTCCATGCCTGTATAGAAAGCGTCCATTCCGAGGTTTACAGCCTTCAACATGTCTGTTGTAAGTCTGTAGCTGTCTGCCATGGTTTCTATCGTTTCGCCACGCTGCACGATATGGCGCAAGCACACAATGTCTTGCCCATAACCATTCATCGGACTAAGAACGAACAGCATTACAAGCATTGCCATTAAGATGTTGTATCTTCTCATAAGCGTAATCTAAATTTAGTATATCACATTCTTTATCTTTGCCTTGCTCATGTTGAAGACTGGAGCTTTTGCTATATTTGCTTTCTTGTAGGAAACCATAGTTGCAGTGTCACTACAAATCCACACTTTCATTCGCAAACCTTTCTTTGTCACGATTGTCGCTTTCTTTGGATTTGTTGCAGATGCTGCCGCTTCTACTGTTGCCACCTTTATGGAGTCAGCCATTTCTGCTTCTTTCTGCGCTTTAAGCCTTGCTTCCTCTTCCTCACGCTCTCGCTGTTGCTGTTCCTCAACGGCAAGGTTAGTCAAGATGTCGCGCGTACCATCGGGATAGCGAATCATAAACACTTCTGCTTTTGGAGAGAATATGGGAGAGTCCTTACTTTTCTTGCCCGTCTTGAATGAAACGACATTCGCGTCCATAGTGAGGTTATAGGCCGGGACTACTCTTCCGTCCTTGTAATACACAACGATAGCGTCTTTCGGAATTTGTGTATGTTCCGAGGTGGTGAGTATCCGCTCACCATGGCTGTTGAACACCACATTGCCGCGAGTCTTGAACTTCAGCATGAACACTTTAGTGTTCTCAACATATTCTTCAGTCGCTTTCTTGTTGTCCGACTCTTTAAAGAGCGTTTTGTCGTTGTTGGTCTGTATTATTTTTACAGATTTCACTCGGCCGTCACGATAAATAATGGCATCTTGGGCGCAAATGGCTATACTATAAGCCCAAGCAAAGGTAAGAATGCATAAAAAATTAAATTGTCTCATCACTTAAATATCAAATCCGACACCAGCTGTAAAGCCACATGTTGCTTTCTCGCCTTTTTTGAAACCTCCATTAACCAGTATGCCAGCATTTACATTCATTTTCCCGAAACTATAATATAGTCGTGGCGAAATGGCCCATCCCCACGAAGTCTTTGTGTCTGTACCCTTAAAGGAAAAATTACACATTGCTTGAATAGGCAGAGCCACTATAAAATTTTGTGCAAATTCATACGCCACATTTGGACCAACCAAAATTAAATCTGTTGTATTGTCCTTATCAACAAGTCCCCAATTAAAACTTGACAATGTTGCATTAAAGCCAAATAATGAACCTTCAATATTAAGCGCATCAATAGTAAAACCATAATGGCCGGAAATTTTCACGTCATTAAAGTCCTGCGCAAAATATGTTAGTCCCCCCATAATGCGTGTCTGCTTTTTGGGGCATGTATTTGAAGAAATATTATCATGGTTTCTTTCAGCGTTGGCTGTTGGTTTGTATGCAGATTGTTGTGGCTTTACTTTTTCTGTCTTTTTTTGTTGGACAGATGTCGTAGCGGTTGCATTTGCCGTTCCTACAGGTACAGCAAGTTTCATCCCCACATACACAATGCCATCTGCATTAGGGTTAGCCTTGTTGATGTCGGCAACGCTCACTTTGTAATATTCAGCGATGCTTTCAAGAGTTTCGCCACGCTGAACAACGTGGGTTGCTGTTTGGCTTTGTGCCATTACGAACACGCATATAGTGCAAAGAAGCACAGAAAGAAAAAATCTCTTAATCATAGTTCTTGGTTTTTAAAGTTGTATAATAAGGTAATTGCTCACACTCCAAAACAGAGTAGGGTTGGTGATGACAAGTGTACAATTGCCGTCGCCACTCTCTTCAAAATGAAAAGAACGGTTGCTTGGTTGCGGTGTGAGAATTTTTGGATTGCTCGATTTCAACGTAATTTCACGGAACTTTCGGATGTCAACAGCATTGAACTTGCTTTTGTCCATATCCTCATAGTTCACTTTTTTCTTCTTTAAGAATCCACCTTTCAACAAGCCTGCTGCTGCAAGCTGTTTCTTAGTTCCTATTTTCACATAACACTCGTTGATGACCTCATCTTGTTTTGACAAAGCCGTTGTCAGAACCTTAGTTTTCTGCTCTGCATTATTTGCTCTTGTGCGCATATCAGACAAGGAAGCGCGAAGTTGCGTAATGTCTTTCTTTGAATTGTTCAAGTCAGCACGCAACGTCTGTATAACCTTGTCTTTCTCTGCCAACTGTTGGTTCAGAAACTCAACCACTTTTTGCAGACGCTCCACACTTTGTGATGATTTCTTGTGTGCCAAAGAGTCTTGAAGTATTTGTATCTTTTGCCGTTGACGAGCTAAGATATCAGCCATGCCTTTCAGATTGACGGCTATTTGTTGACGGTCAAGCATAACGCCGTCGCGCCCTTTGTTTGTAAATAATATGTGCTCTTGAACTGCTATGCTATCAAGTCCAGCTGCAATGGTTGCAATCACGCTGTTCAGTTCATCGAGTTGCTGTGTCTTGGCTTTGTTTTCTTGCATGATAGAGTCGCGCTCTACCAAAAACTTGCTCATGTCAACCTTTTCGTTCTTGCATGAAAAGGCTGACAGCAGTACAAACATGGCAATAATGATTTTGAAATGTTTCATTCGTCAGCTTATAAAAAAGATAAGTACTCAAATTAGGGCTTACGTGCTTACAGGATAATTTTATTTAAGTAGACTCTTGGATAGGAAACTACATTCTTATCGTTTTGACGTTGCCCTTGTTTTGGATAATTTGTTTTTGTGTTGGATGTATTAAATAATTGTGTTTTAAAAGGGTTCTCCTACTTCAATTTCCCCGTCACTATATTTGGCATATGGATATTACCTGTGTAATCTTATAAAAGGCGGTTTTTTCGTCATCGAGGCCATCCCCGATCGTTGCTTCCTTCGTATCGGTGTTCAACATGTAACGAAGGTGGGACGTATCATCCCAATAAATGACATGATTACTGTCATACCTTGAGCTACCTGCCAATAACGGAATAGTGGACAGGCAGCATAATAATGAAAGAAAAAATCTGATCATATTAAATTTTTAATGATGTCAATTTAAAATCGTTAAGCTCATAATTTCTATCTCACTTTTTTGAGGAAGGCTGTAGGTATGTAGGCTGTCGACACAAGGCATACGCCAGACACCTCAACGACCACACGTTGCTGCCCTGCGATACGGGAAACTTTACCAACCACGCCTTCAAACTCTCCCCCTATCACCTTTACAATATCACCACTTTTATAACGGCATTGCTCGGCAGACACCAAACGCACGTGTTCACTGTCGGTGCTTGTCGCTATAATAAAGTTCCTCATGGCTGTATAAGGTATGGTCAGAGGAGGATGTTTGCCATTGTCTTCCAAAGGCTTAGTCTTATCAAGATAGTATTTTAATGATGTTCCGTCTTCTTGTCTCCTGATCAAGGAACTCATCACTTGCCTAGTGGTGTATACAAAAATGAGATTGGGAAGAAGACGCACCAATATGCGTTTGGATTTTCCATTCTCTTTCTTTACAACATAATGCGTGGGAACATACGATTGCAAATTTGCCTCGGATATAAGACGTTGAGCTTTTTGTGTCCTATTGTATCTAACACGCAACACAAACCACTCGTGGTTTTCCTTCTCTGCATATTCCGAGGACACCCCTGTTTGTGAGCGTTGAGCTTTGGGGAGGACATTGGAGGCAGGTCCAACGTGAGGAGATCCGTGTTGACCTCGTTGGGTATGCGCATTAAGCAATGCGTTCATATCATTTCTTATGTCTTGCTTTAAAAAGCAATAATGGGGCACAAAAAAAGCGTGGAGACCTACCTGTTGTCCATTCCACAGTCTGAGGCTCTAGCAACTGCCTATTGTTGTCGAACAGACAACGTCAGAGCCCACGCCGATATGAAACACCCGTAAAGAGACCTATATAATACATTTGAAGCTCCCAAAAGTTGAAAGCTACCCATGCCTACAGGTCTCCACCGGATTGATGTAATCACACCCGGGACATCTACCGTTGACCATGTCCAAGACAACAATTTACTGTGAATTTGCTAGATTACAGACTGTCTCAAACAGGGCGCCTAGTAAACGCCTTCATTATGTCGCGCCTCAACACCTAACCTTGCCTCATTGCCGTTGGGAGTTAACCCCGCAATAGTCATGGCCTAAGGCTGAAGCAAGACTCATCACCGCTATGCGTCAAGCGCATGCGCTAATCAATCAGCCACAAAATTAAGCATTCTTCTTGAAACAAGCAAATAAAATGAGGGAAAATAATTAGAATTTTTTGTTGCACTGTCTGTCTTCCATCTCGCTGATGCTGACGGAGTTAGCCCGTACTGATGCTTGTTTGTCGGACAGGCGGTTTACCATGTCTCTTTTGGTGCTTGAATGGCTCAGGAATACACTTTTTCCTACGAACTTTCGCATTGGAACCACATTTTTTCCTAGGAACTTTCGGCCAAGCGCCACACTTTTTCCTACGAACTTTCGGCCATGCACCACACTTTTTCCCACGAACTTGTCCTACGACCATGCACTCCCCCACCCTCAAAAAAAGAAGAAAGGTGGGTGCGCTCGGCGGCTGGCGCTCACGCCCCAAGTTCCTGGTTGAGCGTGAAAAGCAAATACAGGGGCAGGTTGAGCATCTTGGCGTCGGTCTGCCGCTCGTAGGGAAGCAGACTGGAGCGGATGGACAACGGAGGAGCGTATCTGCCTATGGTTCAGCCATTAACCAAAGAAAAATCACATTTTCCGCACGACTTTTCACCCAATTCATCACATTTTTCGCACGACTTTTCACCCAATTCATCACATTTTCCGCACGACTTTCATCGAAAGCCCTGTTCTGGGTGTGGCGGCGGGGACGGAGGGGAGCGACAGAAAAACAGAAAAGGCCCTGGTTGTTTTGTAGTGGGTGACGTGCCTTCCACCCAACAGCCCGGAAGGCCAGGCTAACACGCTGCGATCTCCCAAGAGTCGATGCTTCTCCTGTCTGCCGAGAAGTTGATACCGACCTTGTAGACTTTTCGACCGTCGTCGGCGAAGGCGGCCGCATAGTCTTTTTGGTCGATTTGTCGTAGCGCGGCATGGGCGTCGCGCTCATATTTCAGCTCAAGCACATAGATGCTCTTCTTGGCGAACAGCACCATGTCGATGCGCCCGTCGGCCGTGGGCATCTCGGGTCGGACATCGGCACCCACCATCAACAGGCATGTGTAAAGCACGGCTTGGTAGTGACGCTCGTTGTTGTTGACCAGTGTGTAGGGAAACTTCTTGTAGAAGGCTTGCAGATGGGGAAGAAACGCCGCCATGTCGTCGTGGTCGACGAGACAATCGAAATAGGCCACATACAAGGCGTCCTTGGTGCCCATATTGTCTGGAGCATAATAGCGAAACAGGCTTCCGGAGAATCCCTTCTTCACTTCCGAATTGGGAAATCCCAACTGGAAGACTTTGCTGCGGCGATTGTATCCCTTGATGGTGAGATAACCGCTCTGGTAAAGCACGGGCACAGGGTCGGTGATCGTTTCCGTCGGAGCATCAAAGCGGTCGGCCGTCGCCGTGATCTCGTCCAGGCCGAGCATGTCCAGGTGCTTCTTCTGCAAGAGCTCGATCAGGAAGGTGGGCGTGCCTGTGGAGAACCAATAGTTGTCGAAGGCATTGTCCTTGAGCGTGCTCAGCAGGCTGTAGGGGTTGTACATGTCCTCGCCTTGACCACTGAAATGATAGCCGTCGTAATGATGCTTGAGCTCGGCCAACGCCTCCTCATAGGTCAACTCATTGGCGTCGGCCAGCGCGCTGATGTCGTCCTTGAAAAGGGTCAAGAGTTCCTTCTCGCTGATGCCACAGATCGAACTGTAGTCATCCTGCATGCTAATGTTGGTGATGTTGTTGAGTTCGCTGAAGATGCTCAACTGGCTAAACTTGGAGATGCCGGTGATGAAGACAAAACGAAGATGTTTCTCCTCTCCCTTCAATGGGCTGAAGAGGCTGCGCATCCTGTCGCGTATCTGGCCCTGCAAAACGGCGTCGCGCATGGAGTCGTGCATCGGGGCGTCATACTCGTCGATGAGCACCACCACCTCCCTGCCCGTCTGGGCATGGGCGGCCTCGATGATGTGTTGCAGCCTGACATTGTAAGCCTGCTCATACTCCACCGACAGGGAATACGCCGACTCATAAGCCGACAGCAGACCATCCAGTGTGGCGTGCAGCGACTCCAGGTCGTAGTACTTGCCCTTGCTCAGGTCGAGGTGGATGACCGGATGGCTCGCCCACTCCTGTTCGAGCTGCTCCACCGCCAGTCCTCCAAACAACTCGCGACGGCCTTCAAAATAGGCTTGAAGGGTCGTGACGAGAAGCGACTTTCCGAATCGTCGCGGACGACTCAGAAAACAATACTTCATCTCGTGCACCAACCGGTAGACAAGAGCGGTCTTATCCACATACACATAGTTGCCCTTGATCAGATTCTCGAATGTCTGTATGCCGAGAGGGTATTTTCTGCCTTCCATAAGCCTCACTGGTTCTAATTGGCTGTAAAGATACTAAGAATTTCCGATGCGTGGAACGTTTACAAAAGAAAATTTGTCGAGCACAACTCGGCAAGTTTGTCTTTTTATGACGACAATAATTGACAATCGTGGACAATAAGCTCTTGCTCATTACCTCCCTCAACTAACATTGTCTCCCATTGTCCCCTATTGTCGTAAAAAAACTAATCCGCGTGCGCCACTCGCCTCACAGTCGTATGCTTTTTGTCGCCGCCAACGGCCCCGACGTGGCTGTGAGGCGCAACAGGCTGGCGTCGGCCGTGGCCACGACGAAGGTGGCCACACCAGCCTCGGCCTTCACCGTGGCGGGACAGCGCAGCTCGCCGCCCTCGATGTGGGTGAGGGTCACCTCGCGGCCGTTGTCGCCGAAGCAGGGCGTGCCAGCCTGGTCGACCAGGGTGACATAGACGAGCAGCAGGTCGTGGCGCTGGGCGGGCACGCCGCTCTCGAAATAGCTGATGGCGAGACGCTCGGCCGGGCCGGGGGTGGTCACAGTCTGCTCGGCCACCTGGCGGCCCTGGCTGTAGCCGACGGCGCGCAGCGTGCCGCGCTGCCACTCGACACCGGTGAACGTGAAGGGCGGGAAGGCCACATGGGTGGCGTTGCCGCCGTCGGGATGGGCCACATAGCCGTCGGTCGTGGGTCCGCGGTCGGCGCGCTGGCGGGCGATGGTGCGGCCATTGAGCTCGAGGGCCACCTCGTCCACATTGCCGTAGACGACGACGGTGTCTGACGAGCCCTCCAGCCAGTGGCTGGCGATGTGCACCTCATGGGGCATGGCGCCAAAGGGCGTGTAGGCGCCAGCGGGCTGCTGCGAGCGGAAATAGTCGAGGCTGAACTTGGGCAGGCGGAAGATGTCGGCCAGTCCGCTGCGGCAGATGTTGTCGCAACAGCCACGGTTGTAGTCGTACATGCTCCAGGTGGCCTGCCCCATCGTCCAGGGATAATAGGCACGGTAGCGGTTGTGGCTCCACTGGGCGTTCCAGGCGTTCTGCATCAGCGCGCGGTCGCCGTCGCCACGGCCCACACGGGTGGTGCTGTAATGGCCGCCAAACTCATAGTCGTAATACTCGCGGATGAAGCTGGGCTTCTGCGTGCGGTTGGGGCGCTGGAAGCCTTCCTGCCAGTCGTTGTAGCAGACGTCGAAGCCGTCGTAGCCATAGCTGTCGCCAGCGGTGAAGCACTGGTCGCCGGGATACTCCTCATGGGCCACGCTGACGGCATGGTCCTTCCACGCCGTCGGGGGCCACGACTCGTTGAGCGTGGTCTCCCAGAGAATGATCGAGGGATGGTTGCGGTCGCGGCGGATGAGGTCGCGCACATTCTTATAGGTGAGGTCGTTGAAGGTCTTGGCCTCGTTGTAGAACTGCCAACCGGGAATGGGCTCGATGGCCATCAGGCCGAGCTCGTCGCAGGCGTCGAGCACCGACGGGTCTTGCGGATAATGGCCGAGGCGGACCACATTGTGGCCATTGGCGCGCATCTGGTAGACGTCGCGGCGCTGGGCCTGGGCGCTCAGGGCATAGCCCACATAGGGATACTCCTGGTGGCGGTTGGTGCCTTCGAGGCGATAGGGGCGCCCGTTGATGACGAAACCGCGCTCGCGCGACATCTCCAGGCGGCGGATGCCGATGCGGGTGTCTTGGCTGTCCACGACCTTGTGGCCCGCCACCACCTCGGTGCGGAGCACATAGAGCTGGGGGGCGTCGGGATACCAGAGGCGGGGCTTCACGACGCGGAGGTCGCTGGCCACGCTGACGGGCTGACCACTGGGCAGGCTGACCCCGCGCTCACTGCGCGCCACCTCGCGCCCGGCGCCCTTGCCGGGGCGCCACTCCAGGAGGCGTTGCCGCAGGCTGACGGTCTGGCCCTCGGAGGTCTGGTTGGCGAGCTGGGTGCTGACGCGCACCGTGGCGCTCGCGGCCGACACATAGGGATAGGTGACGAAGATGCCTCCGCCAGCCACCTCGTCGGCCAGGATGGGATCGGTGATGTGGATGGGGTTCTTCACCTCGAGCGCCACGTCGCGGTAGAGACCGCCATAGAACGAGAAGTCGAGGTCGCCAAGGGGCTTGCCGGGCGGGATGAGCTCGTTGTCGCGGTTGTCGAGGCGCACGAGCACCTCATTGTCGTCGCCGGCATGGAGCAGACCGCTGACATCGACAACAAACGGGGTGAAACCGCCGGCGTGCTGGGCCACGTGCTGGCCGTTGACCCAGACATCGGCCAACTGCATGGCTCCCTCAAAACGGAGCCAGAGCTGCTTGGCGACGTCTCGCTTCGCCAGGGTGATATGGCGGCGATAATAGCAGATGCCCTGCCACTGGTGGAGCACCGTGAGGGGCTCAAGGCGCGGGGTGTGGGGCAGGCTGACGCGCTGCCAGGCTGCTTGCGACAGGGAAGCCAGTTCGCCTCGCAACTGACTGGCGTCGACGGCCAGCGTCTGGTCAGCACCGCTGACGTGGGCCACGCTGTACTGTGAGCTCCAGTCGGTGCCCTGGTTCTTGATGGTGCCCTGGCCTTGCTCGTCGGTGAGGCGCACGAAGTCCCATCCGTCACGAAGCAGGTGGGTCTGGGCTAACGACAGTGTGGCGGTGAGACACAGCGCCAACGTGAGGTAAATGTATCTTTTCATCTTATAATAGAAGTGTCTGTAGATAAAAATATCCGTGATTGTTACACAATGGTCTGTAGGACGGCACAAAGGTAAACAATTCGCCTCTAAAAGCAACGGTGTGGAGGCACATTTTTCTACGCTCCGCGTTTTTCGCCTTGTCGTCCATGAAAGCATCTTCTCTGCTGGGCCACGTGAACCGTTTCGTTGCCCCAAAGGAGCTGCGCGCCAAAATTGCTTCAGCGCTGCCATGGCGGCGAAAACGCCTCTCCCCTACCCTATCTGCATGATTATCAGACGGTAACACCATAAAGGTAGCAGTTCAGTATTGGTTGCGACATCATTTTATTGTCTTCCTTTTTCTGAAACCTCCTATTTTGTCGGCGATCTGCTGCGACAGTTCCGCCCCTTACCTTCCTATTTTGTCGCACTTATTCACAAATTCCTGTCACGTAACGTTTTACGTCACCGACAAAAATCGATATTCTCAACCGCCATATGCATCACATCATTACAGATGCGCCATAAAACCATCGTTTTCGTCAATGTTTTATCACGTTTTCACAAACAATTTCCCTATCCGTCGCACCATTCTTCCCTTTTTGTCGCACCTTTGCAAAACATGTTCCTAATATGTCGCAAGCACCTTACTAATTTGTCGCACCCATGTTCCCAATATGTCGCACCACCTTACTAATTTGTCGCAAGTAACCTTTCGGAGATGTTGTGAATCAATAGGTTACGGGGTCTCTACTAATATCATGATATACTAATGATTTTACTAATGAAATCTAACTCTCTTGAAATTTTCATTTTTTCTTTTTTATCTCCTTTTTCTTTTTGATGTTTGTAACCAGTCGCTTTTTATCTGCCGGCATCTTCCATTTCTTTATTATTCCAGGTTTATTGGCTTTTTTTCTCGTTTTTTTGTTGAAACATTTCTACGATATATAAACAAATATAAAAACACACATATAAAAACATATAAACATAAATAAACCCATATACATATAGCACAATATATAAACAAACAATGAAATATTTAGATAAAAAAACATAAAGCTTTGAGCAGCAACAAGATAGCTTTTTGCTATTAACTCTTTTTTCTCATTCTATCCTTTAGATTTTTATTTTTTGTACCAGGGAAACTAACTTCTGCTCAAACTTGTTACATTATTCTCTGCATTTTTTCATTATCCACCTCCGTAATACTGTCGTTTTCTTTCTTATTTTTCTTGATCTATGGTCCATTTAACGAAATCTTATGAGGGTTAGTTTTAAATGCGGTATTGTTTTCTTTTCATTATGCCTCAGGAACGAAGCATATACGTTCTTCTTGTACGCGCTATCAAGTACAGCTGGCTTCTCTATCAAGTACAGTCGGCTTCTCTATCAAGTACAGCTGTTCTCTCTATCAAGTACAGCTGTTCTCTCTATCAAGTACTGTCGGCTTCCCTTATAATAGGCACATCAATTAAGCATAGATTGTTGTAGCTAAGCTAACATCCATTGCTTCCGTACTTAATTATCCAGGGGTAGGCGAGAGCCGCTTCCCCATCGATTTTGTAGGGATACATTCTACTTGTTCTTTCCGTACTGACCTTAACGACCTCATGCTGCTTAGGTGAATAATTAGCTGGTTCTACGATCCTGAACAGAATTTCATTTCATCCCGCTTTATATTTATATAAGGTATAGGCAGAATTTTTTGATTCGGTTGGTGGGGTAGGGGAGTGCTTTCTGTTCTTTTTGGTTTTTGTTCTTATGATTTTGGATGGAGGGAAACGGGCAGCGCAAGCGTCATGCTCGAGCAAAGTCCGCTCCAGATAAATCGAAAGGATCCAATCAAAGTAAGTGCGATGGTAGAATTACCTGATTCATTCTGAATTCCCTATATTTTGTAATCATTCTCTTTTGTGCCAACGGTTGATTTCCTATTTATATGTATAAGTAAACGTATATTATTTTATATAAATAAACCTATATTTATTACCTTCCGTCTATGCAATTATAGATATAAATACAAGTGTAGAAG
>JBNMMB010000033.1:0-33385 GCA_050875105.1 Prevotella sp.
CCTCGTCATTGAATGACTCGGCACTCGCTTCTTGTACTACTTCTCTGTTATGTCAATCTGTTCAAAGAACTCTTTTGTTGCGCTTCGGTGTAACCGTTGTGGCGGTGTTCCCGAAAAGCGAGTGCAAAGGTATAGCTTTTTAGGCTTCCCACCAAACATTCGCAAGAAAAAATGTGTTTTTTTATGCGATGTTTTCGCTTTGTTTGACAAAATAAGAGGGAATTAAGCCGTTCACCTTATATTATAGGGAAGACAAAAAACAGGGTGCTTTGGACAAAAACCATGTTAACCTCCAGACTCGTGGAAAGCCCAGGCAGGCCACATGACGACTGTCTATTAACAATGGAAGAAGTTGGTTGTTGTCAAAGCTCGACCTTATTACAAAAAAGAAAGTCCTTTCACACAATAAAATCATGCAATTCATCGTTTTAACATAAATAAACACACCAAGAAAAAAAACACTGGAGCCCCTGTGTTGATGGAAAGGAAAATTTGAGAACCCATATTATCAGAACAACAAGACAAGATGAACAGCAAGTTAGATTTTAAGCCACGGCTCTTCGACACGTTCAGAAATTACAACAAGAAGACATTCATGTCTGACCTAATGGCTGGCATCATTGTGGGTATTGTGGCGCTTCCGTTGGCCATTGCATTCGGTATCGCCTCAGGTGTGACCCCGGAGAAAGGAATCATCACCGCCATCGTAGCAGGATTTATCATCTCACTGCTTGGTGGCAGCAAGGTGCAAATAGGCGGACCGACAGGTGCATTCATCGTCATTATCTATGGCATCATACAGCAGTATGGCTTTGAAGGTCTGACCATCGCCACCCTGATGGCCGGAGCCTTTCTCATCTTGTTTGGTCTGCTTCACCTGGGCACCATCATCAAGTTTATCCCCTACCCCATCGTTGTCGGTTTCACCAGCGGCATCGCTGTGACCATCTTCACCACCCAGATCAAAGACCTTTTGGGTCTGTCAATAGACAAGGTGCCAAGTGACTTCATTGAGAAATGGCAATGCTATTTTTGCCACCTCGACAGTATCGACTGGTGGTGTGCCGGTGTAGGTCTGCTCAGTGTGGCCATCATCGCCCTTACGCCACGATTGAGTAAAAAGATTCCTGGTTCACTTGTGGCCATCATCATCATGACCATCGGGGCGTTGGCCCTGAAGCACTATGCAGGCGTGGACACCATCGAGACCATCGGCGACCGTTTCTCCGTGAGCAACACCATCCCCGACGCCCACATGCCCGCACTGACCTGGGACACCATCAAGAGCCTCGTGTCGCCCGCCCTAACCATCGCCGTGCTCGGCGCCATTGAGTCGTTGCTCTCTGCCACGGTAGCCGACGGTGTGATAGGCGACCACCACAACTCAAACACCGAGCTCATCGCCCAGGGCGTTGCCAACCTCGCCTCACCCATTTTCGGAGGCATTCCCGCCACCGGCGCCATCGCCCGCACGATGACCAATATCAACAACGGCGGCAAGACGCCAATTGCCGGTATCATCCATGCCATCACCCTCTCACTGATTTTCCTTTTTTTCATGCCTTTGGCCAAGTACATCCCCATGGCCTGTTTGGCCGGTGTGCTTGTCATCGTCTCTTATGGCATGTGCGGTTGGCGCTCGTTCCTGGCCCTGATGAAAAACCCCAAGAGTGACGTGACCGTACTTCTTATCACCTTCTTCCTGACAATCATCTTCGACCTAACCGTGGCCATTGAAGTGGGACTGATCATCGCCTGCCTGCTGTTTATGAAGCGCATGTCGGAAACCACAGACGTGAAGGTCATCATGAATGAAATCAACGAGGACAGCGATATGATCAAGGGCAATATCGAACATCTGTCCATCCCGAAAGGAGTGGAGGTGTATGAGATCAACGGTCCCTACTTCTTCGGAGCAGGCAACCGTTTTGAGGAAATCATGGCGACCTTTGGCGACCGTCCGAAGGTGCGTATCATACGAATGAGAAAAGTTCCATTCGTCGACTCGACTGGCATTCACAATCTGACCAACCTCTGCATCATGAGTCAGAAGGAAGGCATCCAAGTGGTATTGTCAGGCGTCGTACCAAGCGTTCACTCCGCCCTACAGAAAGCAGGATTCTATGACTTTGTTGGCGAAAAGAACATTTGTAGCCATATCAACTTGGCATTAGACCGAGCCAAGGAAATTCTTAGCGATGATTAAAAGGAGGAGCGACACAACAGGAAAGAGTCACCAACCTCCGACACACAGAAATTCCCAAATGGGATAACAACAAGAAAGGTAAGAAACAAGCACCGAGAGCAGAGTCTCGACTTGTGTCTTACCTTTTTCTTTATGTGTCACCAACACTTCACATGTCAGTCCAATTGTTCAATCACCAAAATTGAGTTCTGGCGCTTTTTCAGCGCCCGTAGCCGCCTCAAACTTTGTCATTTTTTCAAATCCGAAGACACCCGCAAAGAGCACATTAGGAAACGAGCGCACATCCTTGTTGTAGGTCTGCACCGCATCGTTGTACTTCTGTCGCGCCTCATTGATGCGGTTCTCAGTACCCTCCAATTGAATCTGTAAGCTTCTGAAATTCTCACTCGCCTTCAGTTCGGGATAGTTCTCACTCACAGCCATCAAGCGTCCCAACGCCTGCGAAAGTTCGCCCTGCGCGTTTTGGAAAGCCTTAAGCTTATCTGGAGTCAGATTGTCTATGTCGAGTTTCACTTGCGTTGCAGCAGCGCGCGCCTTGACCACCGCGTCAAACGTTTCTTTCTCATGCTTGGCATAAGCCTGCACCGTCTTTGCTAAGTTTGGAATCAGGTCGGCTCGACGCTGATAGGTCGCTTCCACATTGGCCAATGCCGTGGTAGCAGCTTCCTGATCGCTGACCATGCCATTGTAAGCACTACAGCCACCCATGAAAGCGATGACCACGACCACAACAACAGCCAAAAGAATTTTGTTACCTTTCTTCATATATGTTCTTCATTAATTTGTTGATACTAAAAGCCATCACCAGCCACCGCTAGCACCACCACCACCGAAGCTGCCACCACCGAAACTACCACCGATGGAGCCTCCGCCACCGAAGCCTCCTCCGCCACCAAACATAAATGGCGGCATCCAGTCGTCGTTGTTACGACGGCGATGATTTGTTTTCTTCGGTTTCTTCATGACGCCCAAGGCTATGAGCAACAACTTGATCAGTTGCCATGTGGGCCAGCCAAAGCATAAGATCAGGATAAAAGCCACCAACGCCCAATCGTCAGTCGAATATTCATCATCCCCGTCCACCTCCGAAAGGCCAGTCTTCCCAGTTTTCAACTTGTTGTAGAGCGCCCTTGCGGTCTCGACGACCATCGCGTCGGTCTGGTTTACCTTCATATTCTTTACGATGCAGGCACGTGCGATGTCGTCACACTCCACATCAGTCAAGTCTGCCTCCAATCCCATTCCCGGCGCAACAGTATATCGACGGTCATCGATAGCCACCACGACCACCAGGCCGCGATCATCCTTCTTCGAACCAACGCCATATTTATTGCCCAGGTCCTCAGCCATACGAAACGTATCACCATTCTTAACGTGACGCACCACGACGAACACCGTCTGAATGCCGCACTCCGCCTGAAGTCGGCGCAGATATACATCCGCCGTATCGCGCGCAGCCAATGGGAGCACACCGTCAGGGTCGCAGACGTAACGATTACGGTCCTGCAAGTGCACCATCTCCAGGTTGTCGGCCGACCACGTGGTGGCACTGGCGCAGAGCGGCAAAAGCGCCAATAGGGTCAGCATCATCCACCTGATGATGGAAAAGTCTGCAAATCGGGATGTCACATTCAAGTGGGAATTCAATTGATTTTAGTTTTTATCGAACATCAGCCTGCAAGCAGCTGCTCTCTCACCGGCTTTAGCCCAAAGTTGAATTTATATGGCAAAAATAGCGAATAATCTCTGATTACGAACTTTTTGAAAGGAAAATTACAACTTTTTTTGTTTTTTACAGTCTTGCCATGAAGAACGCCCCAGTAATAAAAAGCGCGAGCATCAGAAACTGGTGCTCGCGCTAATGCGTATGATTTCCGTCAAGATGTTGTATTATTTGACAACTATTGCCTTTAGAATTTTCACATCCCATACAGGACGGTCACTGTCGTCTGTCTCCACGTAATCGATGTCACGCACCACATTGAGACCTTTCACCACCTCACCGAAGACCGTGTATTGCCCATCAAGATGTGGCGTGCCACCGTACTTGCGGTAAGCGTCGCGCACCTCAGGTGTCAGCTGCACCTTACCCCCAGTGGTTTCATCAAGCCGAGCCTGCATCTTGTCGAGAGCCATCGTACTATAGGTAGATCCCCAAACGATGTAGAACTGAGCAGCCGAAGACTGTCGCTCTGGGTTCACGGCGTCACCCTCACGGGCAGCAGCCAGCACGCCTCGTTTGTGAAAATATTTCGGATAGATGATCTCGGCCGGGATACGATAGTCAAGGTCATATTCACCGACACTCGCCCCCGGTTTTGCGTGGCGCGTGGTAGAGTCACCTGTCTGGATCATGAAGTCAGCAATAACACGGTGCCACAGAATGCCATCATAGTAACCCGACCTAACCAATTTCAGGAAGTTGTCCCGATGTCGTGGCGTCTCATTGTAAAGCTCCACCACGATGTCGCCTTTGGATGTTTGCAACAGCACCTGATGGCGCACATCCGATGAGTCGGTATTCACCACCAGCGAGTCCATTTGCGCCAACAGAGGCAACTGCATGAACGCCAAGACCAATAAAAGAAAAAACTTTTTAATCATTATGCTTGAAATTTAGTCAACCGCCCGTCGGTTTCATCCGACCGACAGCGATATGCATTACTTGTCGTAAAATTACAAAAAATGCTTTAATTTTAGCCTTAATCTCTTCAGAATTGTTATTTTTTTCAATTTATTGGCATTTGAGAGCACCTTTTCCTTTGCCCTTCCATTGAAAAAGGTTAAATTTGCAAATTAGTATGGTATAACCGCATGAACATGCGGAACGACAAAGTTAAAGAAGACAAACACTCAATCATGAACAAGAAAATACTGATTCCCCTGGTCATCGTCATCCTGCTGTTAGCAGGTGGCGCAGCATGGCTTTATGTCAACCTTGACAAACAAAAAGAAGAAAACAAAGCCATGCAAGAGTTGGCAGCGCTGGACAAGAAAGAGATGGAAAACGAGTACCAACAGTTTGCCAACCAATACAGCGAGATGAAGACGCAGATCAACAACGACTCCATCGTGGTCCAGCTGACCCAAGAGCAAGAGCGCACACAGCGATTGCTAAAAGAGCTGAAAGAAACCAAAAGTTCTGACGCCAAGGAGATTGCGCGCCTGAAGAAGGAGCTGGCCACCGTCAGAGCCGTGCTTCGCAGCTACGTGATGCAGATTGACTCACTCAACCGACTCAACCAGAACCTCACCGCAGAGAACACACGCATCAAAGGCCAATATGAGCAGGCCAACAAGCAGATAGAAGGTTTGAGTTCTGAGAAGCAGTCCTTGTCGGAGCAGGTGGCCATCGCCGCTCAGCTCGACGCCATCAACATCAACTTGTCACAACTTGATAAGCACCAGAAAGCCACCAAGAAACTCAAGAAGGCCAAGGCCCTGCAAGTGAGCTTTGCCCTGGCCAAGAACGTCACAGCCTCCAGCGGCATGAAGACAGTGTATGTGCGCATCAACACGCCCACGGGTGCCCTGTTGGGTGGCGGCGAGTCATTCAAATACGAGAACAAGTCACTGCAGAGCACCATGAAGAAGTCGGTAGAGTATGGTGGAAAAGAGACGCCCATGACCTTATATTATAATATCAACCAGGCCTTGGAGGGCGGCACATACCGCGTGAGCATCTTTGCTGACGGCAACATGATTGGCAGCAAGAGTTTCACACTTGATTAGATAAAGAGTAAGAACCATGAGAAAGTTCGCTTTCATCGTCTGCATGTGCGGCGTCGCCCTCACGGCCAATGGCCAACGGGTGCTGAGCCTTGACAGCTGTCGCGCGTTGGCCCTGCGAAACAACAAACAGGTCAACGTGGCCCGCCTCAGCAAGGACGTCGCTTTCAACACCCGCAAGGCAGCCCGCACCAAGAGTCTGCCCAAGGTTGATGTGGTGGCCGGCTATCAGTTTTCCAGCCGCGACATCAACCTCCTGAGCAAATCTCAAAAGAGCAAGCTCAGCAACATCGGCACCAGTTCGGTCAACAAGGTCACTGGCGACCTGTCGGGCAGCGTTTCTGACTACATCACCAACCTGGTGGGGCAAGGGGTCATCACGCCCGACCAAGCCCAACAGTTGGGCTCATTGCTTCAGCAAGCGGGCAATGGCCCGATAGCCCAATACGTCGGTGCCTTTGGCAATGCGTTGGGGCAAGAAGTTGTCAATGCCCTCAAGACGAAGACCCAAAATGTGTTTGGTGGTGCCATCATGCTGCGCCAGCCCGTCTACATGGGCGGTGCCATCACGGCCGCCAACCGCATGGCCGACATCTCGGAAGCCATGGCCGACAACGACCTGGACATGAAGATGCAGTCCACCCTCTACAACATCGACCAGACCTATTGGACCGTGGTGTCGCTCAAGCAAAAGCAGAAGTTGGCCATCAGCTATCGCGACCTGGTGAAGAAACTCGACGAGGACGTTCACCGCATGATCAAGGAGGGTGTGGCCACCCGTGCCGATGGTCTGAAAGTGGATGTGAAGGTCAACGAGGCCGACATGCAAATCACGCAAGTGGAAGACGGTCTTTCGCTCGCGCGGATGTTGCTTTGCCAACTGTGTGGCCTCTCCATGGACGACAACATCACATTGGCCGACGAGGACAAGGATAATCTCAGCACAGCGACCTACGTGCAGCCGGCTTCATCGGACAGAACACAGAACATGCGTCCCGAGCTCCGCCTGCTTCAGAACGCTGTAGACATCAGCCGGCAATCCACCAAACTGGTACGCTCAGCCTACCTGCCCCATGTGGCAGTCACAGCTGGCTACATGATCTCCAACCCCAATGTTTACAATGGTTTTCAGCGCAACTTCTCTGGTGCGTGGAACATCGGCGTGATGGTGCAGGTGCCCGTATGGAACTGGTTTGAGGGCAAGTATAAAGTCAATGCGGCCAAGACCGCCACAGCCATGGCCCAGATGGAGCTCGCCGACACCCAGGAAAAGATCAACTTACAAGTGGCGCAAAGCCGCTTCAAGGTGAAAGAAGCCTACAAACGCCTCTCCATGGCCGAGAAGAACATCAAGAGTGCCGAAGAGAACCTGCGTTGTGCACAGGTGGGCTTCCGCGAGGGCGTCATGGAGTCGACAGATGTGCTGGCCGCACAGACCGCATGGCAACAGGCGCAGAGCCAGAAGATCGACGCCGAAGTGGACATGAAACTGAGTCAGGTCAACCTGCAAAAGGCACTGGGACTATTGAAATAACGTTATAACATTCACACCAACCGCATCAAAATAACAATTCACCTATGTCAGCAAAAACACAACATAACAACATCCTCCTTGCCGTTCTGGGCTTCACCACAGCCGTTGTCGTGGTGGGTTTGATCGGCTTCTTCACCTTAGGTAAAACAGATGAGACCATCCAGGGTGAGGTGGAAGTGTCTGAATTCCGAGTCAGTTGCAAACTGCCCAGTCGTGTCCTGGAGCTCCGCGTCAAGGAAGGCGACTATGTCCATGTGGGCGACACGCTCGCCATTCTCGACGTGCCCGAAGCCAATGCCCAGCAGAAGGTGGCCGAAGCCACCGAAGGCGCCACACAAGCCTTGAGCAGCCTGACCGAGGCCGGTTCACGAAAAGAGCAGATGCAGGGTGCCTACCAGTTGTTGCAACAAGCCCAGGCAGCCGCCGAGATCACCCACAAGACCTATACGCGCATGCAAAACCTTTTCAATGAGGGCGTAGTGAGCGCACAAAAGCGCGACGAGGCCTTCGCAGCCTACAAGGCAGCAGAGGCACAAGTGAAGGTGGCGCAGAGCCAGTACGACCTGGCACGCAACGGCGCACGTGTCCAAGAGAAGGAAGCAGCCAAAAAGAATGCGGAGGCGGCCAAAAACGCTGTCGACGTCGTGAAATCAGTATTGCGCGAGACGGTTCAGGTGTCTAATGTCGAGGGCGAGGTCAGCACCATCTATCCCAAGGTGGGAGAACTTGTCGGCATGGGGTCACCCATCATGAGCATCTCCATCATGAACGACATGTGGGGCACGTTCAACGTGCGCGAGGACCTGCTCAACGGTCTGAAGGTGGGCGACACGTTCACCGCCTTCTCACCTGCCTTCAACAAAGACGTGAAGATGAAAGTGTATGCCATCAAGGACGAGGGCGCCTATGCTGTGTGGAAAGCCACCAAGAGCTCAGGACAGTACGACTTGAAAACATTTGAGGTGAAGGCTCATTTCACCCAAAAGTTTGACGGACTGCGTCCCGGCATGTCCCTCATCGTGAAACAAGGCAACTTAAAGAAATAAGAATCACCACATTGGCAGAGACACCCACATACAACAGCAACACCAACACATCGTTCCGCGAGGTGTTGAGTCGCATCTTGCACATTGCCTATCGCGAGATTGGCATCATGCGCAAGAACCCCATCTATGGCTTTTGCACGGTCATCTTCCCCGCTCTTGCGATCTTGTTTTTCACATCGCTCATGAACGAGGGCATGCCCGTGGAGATGCCCGTCGGTGTGGTGGACCAGGACAACACGGCCACATCACGCCAACTCATCCGTCAGCTTGATGCCTTCCAGACCACGCACGTGGTGGCGCATTACTCCAATGTCAACGAAGCGCGCCAAGCCATCCAGCGCAACAAGATATATGCATTTCTGTATATCCCGAAAGGCACCACGACAGGTCTGATGAGCGACCAGCAACCCAAGATCTCCTTCTACTATAGCAATGTGACCTTGGTGGCCGGTTCGATGCTCTATCGTGACCTGAAGACCATCTCCACCTTGGGATCGGCTGCCGTGGGCATGACAAAGTTGTCGGCCATCGGAAAGACCAGCAAAGAGATACGCACCTTCCTTCAGCCCATCGCTGTGGACCTCCACATGATCGGCAATCCATGGGCCAACTACAACGTCTATCTCAGCACCACCATGGTGCCAGGCGTGATCATGGTGTTCATCTTCCTGCTCACCCCCTACTCCATCGGAACCGAACTGAAGTTCAAGCGTTCGCGCCAATGGATTAAGATGGCCGGTGGCAACACCCACATCGCCCTCATCGGCAAACTTCTTCCGCAGACGTTGATCTTCCTGACGATGATGTACGCCTTTGAGTTCTACATCTTTTATTGTCTGGGCTTCCCCCACCCTGGTGGCGTAGGCCCCATGTTGCTGTTGGGCCTGTTGGCCGTGTTGGCATGCCAAGGCTTCGGTGTGTTTGCGTTTGGCCTGATGCCTTCGTTGCGCATGTCCATGTCCATCTGTTCGTTGTGGTCGGTGGTCAGTTTCTCCGTTTGCGGAGCGACCTATCCAGTGTTTGCGATGGACTCCATCATCCAGTCCGTTGCCCAGTTGTTCCCCCTGCGCCACTATTACATGATCTACCAGATGAGCATTTTCAATGGCTATCCTCTCACCGACTCATGGTTTGACCTCATGGCCCTTTGCATCTTTGCCCTCCTTCCCATTTTCACCATTTGGAACATCAAGCGGGCAATGCTCATTTACACTTATATACCCTAAAGCATGGAAAAAGAAAGTCTGCTTCAACGGATCAAGGAAGGCATCGCAGACACGTGTTACATCTGCGTGCGTGAGATGCGAGGCACCATCACCGATGAGGGTGTGCTCATCTTCTGTGTGCTTGTGCCCTTGCTCTATCCCCTGCTTTATTCATGGATCTACAACAATGAGGTGGTGCGCGACGTTCCCGTAGCGGTCGTCGACCTATCCCACTCACACACCTCGCGCGAATTTATCCGAAACTTCGACGCCGGATCCGACACGAAAGTGGCCTACTATTGCAATTCTCTCGACGAGGCCAAGGACCTTACGGCCAAACAGCAAGTTCATGGCACCCTTTTCTTTCCTGAAGACTTCGAGCGTCGTATCTATCGTGGAGAGCAGTCGATGGTCAGCGTGTACACAGACATGAGTTTGATGCTCACCTACAAGGCCATCTACCAGACGGCACAGGCCGTGGCGTCTGAGATGAGTTCACATATCCAGATTGCGCAGAGCACCGATTTCACCAAGCGCGACAACGAGGTGACGACAAAGCCTCTCGACTTCGACGAGGTCCCGATCTTCAACACCACAGGCGGATACGGCAATGCCATCCTGCCCGGTGTGCTGATACTCATCTTGCAACAGACATTGCTGTTGGGCATCGGCCTGGCAGCAGGCACCGCCCGCGAGAACAATCGCTATCAAGACCTTGTGCCCATCTCCAAGCATTACAACGGCATCTTCCGCATCGTGCTTGGCAAGTCGTTGTGCTATTTCATTATTTATATGGTCATTGGCGCTTACTTGACACTTGTCATTCCCCATTTGTTCCATTTCACCTCGCTCGTTTCCGCCCAAGCCATCATCGGACTGCTGGTTCCTTTTATCCTTGCCTGCATTTTCTTTGGTCTGATGCTCTCCTGCTTGGTTCGCTATCGCGAGAATGTCATGTTGCTTGTGGTGTTCACCTCTGTGCCGTTCCTGTTTATGACAGGCATCAGCTGGCCACAATCCAACATCCCTGGTTTCTGGCAAGGTGTGGCCAGCATCATCCCGTCCACGTTTGGTGTGCGCGGTTTCTTGCGGATTTCGTCGATGGGAGGCACGCTCCAAGACATCGAGCCAGAGTATCAGGCACTGTGGATCCAGGTGCTTGTCTATTTCTTTGCCACGTGTTTGGTCTACCGCTATCAGATCATTGCCACGCGCCGCCGTGCCTTTGAGCACATGCAGCGCGTGAAAGAAAAGGCCGAGGCAGCCAAACAGCAAAAAGCCTTGTCAAACGACGTCAATGTTCCAAAGGAGCCCTAAAGGTGCAGCCTTCCTTCCATCTCGAACATCCGTAAGCTGTCTTTCCCTTGATGATGCGCCCTTGGTGGCACACAGGACAGACGTCGCCCTCCTGCGGAGCAACGGTTCGTTGCGCCTCCACTTGCACCTTCACCGAAGCCTTAGCGGCTGTCGTGGCACGTTTTTTCGTTTTCGGTGCAGCCGGTTTTTGCGCTGCGGAAGAAGACGGCGACTTTGGTGCGGGCTCCGAGGGTGTCTCTCCACTGGCAATACTACGGCCAGAATTGTCGTGCATCACATCCGTGACGATGCGCGACACCTGTTCCTTCAGTTCGTTGATAAAGGTGGCGGCGTCATACTTGTGATGCTCGATGTCGCGCAATTTCTTCTCCCACATGCCCGTCAGCTCCACGCTGGTGAGCAATTTCTCATGGATGGTGTCTATCAGCTGGATGCCCGTAGGGGTGGCCACGAGATTCTTTCGTTCACGCCGTATGTAATGGCGCTTGAAGAGCGTCTCGATGATTCCCGCTCGCGACGAAGGCCGTCCGATACCGTTTTCCTTCATTGCCGCCGACAGTTCCTCGTCGTCGACGAGCTTGCCAGCTGTCTCCATCGCCCGCAACAGCGATGCCTCGGTGTAGTGCTTGGGCGGCATGGTCATCTTGCGCGTCAGCGTGGGCTTGTGCGTTCCCGACTCTCCTTTCTCGAAGGTGGGCAGCAATTTTTCCTCCATCTCTTTCTTTCCGTTGTCGTCGATGGCCTGTTCCTCCTTGGAATAGACGCTCCGCCAGCCCGGGTATAGGATTTCCTTGCCCGACGCCTTAAACTCCACCTTGTCGACCTTGCCGTTCACGGTAGTCGTGGCAAACTTACAATCGGGATAGAATGCCGCCACAAACCGCCTTGCAATCAAGTCATACACTTTCTTCTCCACATCGGTCAGTCCCGACGGCACCACGCCTGTCGGGATGATGGCATGGTGATCGGTCACCTTCGACGTGTCAAAAACACGCTTCGACTTGGGCAGGCTCTTGCTGATGGCCGCAAGGTTTTGTATGATGGCAAGATACGGTTTCTTGCCTTCCATCACAGTCTGGCTCACACCATTGAGGATGCCCGGGCACTTGGGATAGATGTCGTCCGAAAGGTATTGGGTGTCCACACGCGGATAAGTGGTCAGTTTCTTCTCATAGAGTCCTTGTATGATGTTGAGCGACAATTGTGAGGAGAAGCCATACTTCCTGTTGAGGTCCACCTGTAGAGAGGTGAGGTCATAGAGTTGTTTGGGTGGTTCCTTGCCTTGTTTTTTCTTCACGTCGGTGATGACAAACGGCTTTCCCTCAATCAATGAGAAAGCCTCTCGTCCTTCGTTCTCCGAGGTGAACTTACCCGAAGTGGCCGTGAAGAGCGTGTCACGATAGATGGTGGACAACACCCAGTAAGGCTCGGGCTTGAAATTGTCTATCTCCTTTTGCCGCTGTACGATGAGGGCGAGCGTCGGCGTCTGCACCCGTCCGATAGAGAGCACCTGTCCCCGCTGCTGCCTGTACATGAGCGTATAGAGTCGTGTGCAGTTCATGCCCAGCAACCAGTCGCCCACGGCTCGGCTCAGTCCCGCCAGGTAAAGGCTCTCATACTGCTGCTGATCCTTGAGGTTGGCAAATCCTTCCTTGATGGCCTCATCAGTCATGGAGGATATCCAAAGCCGCTTCACGGGGCACTTCACCTTCGCCAGTTGCATCACCCAGCGCTGGATCAGTTCACCCTCCTGGCCTGCATCACCACAGTTGATGATCTCGTCGGCCTCTGCATACAACCTGGCGATGGTCTGAAACTGCTTCTCGATGCCCCGATCGGGTATGAGTTTGATGCCAAAGCGGGCAGGGATCATCGGCAAGGCGGCCAACGTCCAGAAACGCCAGTTGACCAGATAGTCATTGGGTTCCTTCAGTTCACACAGGTGTCCGAAGGTCCAAGTCACCTGGTAGCCATTTCCTTCCATGTAACCATCGTGCTGGGCATTAGCCCCCAGTATGCGTGCTATGTCACGAGCGACGCTCGGTTTCTCGGCAATACAAACGATCATGAATTCTTGTTGCTATCTGATTTTACATTTTCCGGCACAAACTTGTTGACGCATTGTGCCACATAAGCCACCTCCTTGCGTGTCATCACCTGGTTGCAGGGCAGGCTCAGTTCCTGACTGTGTATCTCCTCTGTTATGGGGAGCGACAGGTGGTCCCACTCCGCATAACACTCCTGGTGATGCGGCGGAATGGGATAATGAATCATTGTCCCGACGCCTTTGTCCTTGAGCCACTGTTGCAGTTCGGCGCGATAAGGCGTCAGGATGGGGAAGATATGGAAGACATTGTCGGGATGGAACATTTCCGGGTGAGCGGTGCCCGTCCATTCCTCGCGTCCGGGCAGCGTCACATACGGACTGTCGATGTGGTGGTAATAATAGTCGGCTACCCTCCGTCTACTGTCGTTCTCACTGTCGAGATATGGCAGTTTTGCGGTGAGCACGGCCGCCTGCATCTCGTCGATACGTGAGTTGCGTCCCTTGTAGGGGAAGACATACTTGCGCGACGACCCGTAGTTGCCCAGCGACCTGACACAGTAGGCCAGTTCGTCGTCGTTGGTGGTCACAGCGCCTGCATCACCCAGGGCTCCCAGGTTCTTGCCTGGATAGAAGCTATGCGCCGCGGCGTCGCCCAGCGCCCCTGTTCTGACCAAGCCCTCATCGCCCACGAAGTAACAGCCATGGGCCTGTGCGTTGTCCTCCACCAGTCGCAGCCCATGCCGCCTGCACAATTCGCCAATGCGCTGTGTGTAAGCGCAGCGCCCATAGAGGTGCACCAGCAGGATGGCCCTGGTGCGGTCGGTGATGGCCTGTTCGATGAGCCGGTCGTCTATCTGCAACGTGTCGATGCGTGGCTCCACCAACACGGCTTTCAGTCCGTTCTCGGTGATGGAGAGGATCGAGGCGATGTAGGTGTTGGCGGGCACGATGACCTCGTCGCCCTCCTTGAGCACGCCCAGTTCCTTGTAGGCGCGGAAGATGAGGGTCAGGGCGTCAAGTCCGTTGCCACACCCCACACAGCGCTTGGTGCCCACGTACTCAGCGTAGCGCGTTTCAAACTGGCGTGTGGCCTCACCTTGGAGATACCATCCGCTCTCAATCACACGACGGACGGCAGGCTCGATCACGTCGAGGTGCTGTCCGTTGACTTGTTGTAGGGAAAGATAGGGAATGTTCACTGCTTGCGAAAGGAAGGTTGTTAATGATGAAGGTCGTGCTTACACACAAGTGTCTGCCGACTTGGTTCAGAGCGCATATTCATACCAGTCGTAGCAGACGCCACGTCCGCCGAATCCTTCTTTTTGGAAGATCAGCGGTTCGTTGAGTTCATGGCCGTCGCCATTGCTCGACTTGCCAAAGTCGAAGTATGGGGCGTGAAGATACACCTTGTTTAATAGGTAGTCGAACAGCGCGTCGAGGGCGCCACACGCTTTGCCTTCGGGCGATGCCGAGATGTACTGCGTGTGCACCACTTGTGGCGTCTCGAAGATGAGTGTTCCGCCCAAGGGCTCATCATCCTGATAAGCCATGAAGAGGCGTATCTGCTGCGGAAAGCGCGCCTTCAGCAATTGCAATTCAGCCAAGGTGTGCACGGGATGGGCGCCATATTTGTGTTCGAGGTTGTTGTTGAGGATATTCCAAAACGCCGCCATGTCCTCGCTCTCGCGCGCCACGATGCCCTGTCGTTGCGCCTTGCGCAGTCCGCTCCGGCGCGACTCGGTGAATCGCAGGCGTTCACCCGCCACCAGGGTCGAGGAGATATGGCGCACGGTGAGACGGGCCCCACACACATTGGTCAGCGCATACAGGTCTTCCTCGGCGGGCAGGCGATGGTAGATCCAGGGCATGGCCTTGTAGACCACACTGCCGAATCCCGCTTGCCTGAGACTGTCGTTGAGCGCACGAAAGGCTTCGCACACCTCTTCGACGGTGGCCTCCTTGCCCGTGAGCAGTCCACCATAGGTCAGGCCCTGGTGGCTCCACAACACGCCGTCGGCCTCATTGGCAGGCAGCAAGGCAAACAGGCGCCCCTTGCGGTAGACCATGAGCGAGTGGTCGGCAAAACGGTCGTGGTGATAGTCCATGTAGGCGCGCTCAAAGAGGAATGTGCCCTGTCTGCTCTGCCTGACGAAGTCGTCCCACGCCTCAGCCTTATCGGGCGTATACCTGCAGATAGTCATCATAGTCGCGGATGTAGTCATCTTCTTCAAAAAAGTCTTCGGCCAGCACCAGGCAGACGGCGCCCGAGGAGAAATCCTCCAGTGTGCGCCAGACGCCTGTCTCGACCAGAAGGCCCTGATAGGGATGGTTCAGGAGAAAAGACTTGCGTTCGTGGCCGTCGTCGAGCGTGACGGTGAACGAACCGCTCACGGCGATGATGAACTCACGACAATGACGGTGGGCGTGGCCCCCACGATGCTCTCCCGACGGCACGTCATACGTCCAGTAGACCCTTCGGATCTCGAAGGGCACCGACTTCAATTGCTCGGCCACGGTCAGGTTGCCGCGCGGGTCCACAATCTTGGGCAGGTCGATGACGTGCCCCATCGTCTTTTCCATGTGTTGTCTTTTATTTCTTCATGTAAGGATCTGTTCCCAGCACGGTCTTGGCCAACCGCTTGGCCTTGTCGCGCAGAGCGTTGATGTCGCTACCCACCTCGTCGTAGCAGAGCACCACACCCATGCGGCGCCCCACATGGGCGTCTTGCTTTCCGAAGATGCGCACGCGGGCGTGGTCCTCGGCACACACCTCCTGGAGGTTGTAGTCGAGGGGCTCACTGCTCTCCACAGGCGAGAGGATCACCGCCGAGGCGCCGTTGTGCTCGAGGTGGATGGCCGGGATGGGCAACCCCATGACGGCACGGAAATGGAGTTCAAACTCGCTGAGGTTGGTGCAGTGGCTCAAGGTCACCATGCCCGTGTCGTGTGGACGCGGACTGAGCTCTGAGAAGATGACCTCGCCCTGCTTGGTGAGGAAGAACTCCACACCCCACAGGCCATAGCCCGTCAGGGCGCGTGTCACCTCGTCGGCGATGTGCTGGGCCTGGCCGAGGGCCTCCTCTGAGAGGGCACAGGGCATCCAGCTCTCACGGTAGTCGCCTCCCTTCTGCACATGACCGATGGGCGGGCAGAAGAGTGTGGGACCATTTTTCTGGGTGATGGTGAGCAGGGTGAACTCGGAGTCGAAGTCGATAAACTCCTCGATGATCACTTCCTTCACGTCGCCACGGCCGTCTTCCATGGCCTCGCGGAAGGCCTCGCGCAACTCATCATCGTTGTGCACATAGCTCTGTCCGTGGCCCGACGACGACATCAGGGGCTTCACCACGCAGGGGAAGCCGATCTCGTCGGCAGCGCGCTTAAACTCATCGAAGGTCTTGGCGTAGAAGTACTTGGCCGTGCGCAATCCCAACTCCTTGGCGGCCAGGTCGCGGATGGCGCGTCGGTTCATGGTGAAGTTGACGGCGCGCGCCGACGGCACGACCTGGATGCCCTCGCGCTCGAAGTCGAAGAGTCGTTCGGTGCGGATGGCTTCTATCTCCGGCACAATGATGTCGGGGTGGTGTTTCTCCACCACCGCGGTGAGCGCCTCTCCGTCGAGCATGGAGAAGATCTCTCGCTCATCGGCCACCTGCATGGCGGGCGCGTTGTCGTAGCGGTCGCAAGCGATGACATACTGGCCGGCACGTTTGGCGGCAATTGTGAACTCCTTGCCCAGTTCGCCTGAGCCAAGCAACAATATCTTTTTCATCAATCCCTATAATTAGTTGATTTTCTTTGTTTGTTTTTAGGTGCATGGGGGTCATTTCTCCAGCCCGATGCGACTCCTGACGAGGGGCGAGAACTGGCGAAGCAGCATCTGCCACTCGGGCGTGATGGCCAGTCGGCGGAGGTCCTTGGCGATGATGTCGGCGAGGCTATCGGGAGTCAACCGGTAGCGGCGGGCTATGTCGTCTATTGGCGTGCGCGCCTGGCCAAACAGGCCATAGCGTGCCTCGATGATGGCCTCGTCGATGGGGCCGAGCATGGTCAGCAGCACCCGCATGTTGCGGCGGTCGCCCTCCTTCACGAGCAGGGAGGAGCGGCTCATCAGCTCCAGATAGTCGTTGAGTTGTTTTGCGTATTTGTCCATCTCACCGTCCTCCCAGGGTTACCACCTCGCAGTCGGCAAAGGTGCCGTTCTCTATCGTCAGCCTCACCAGCGTGCGCTCTTTCTGCCACCCCAACAGGCCAGCGGCCCCGGGGTTGATGTGGAGCAGTCCCAATTGCTTGTCGGGCATGATCTTGAGGATATGGGAATGGCCGGAGATGAACAGCCGGGGCGGGTCGGTGCGCATGATGCGCCCCACCGAACTGTCGTAGCGTCCGGGGTAACCGCCTATGTGCTTCATGAGCACGTCGACACCGTCTACCTCGAAGCGCAACATCTCGCGGTAGCGCGACCGCATGTAGTAGTCGTCGATGTTGCCATAGACGGCGCGGAAACGCGGCCCCAGGGCCTCAAAGCGGTCGGCCACCTCCATGCTGCCGATGTCGCCGGCGTGCCACACCTCGTCACACTCACTGAGATATGTCTCATACTTGTCGTCCCAAAAGCCATGGGTGTCTGATATGATGCCAATCTTCATGGTCACTCTCCTCTCTCCGTGGCTTACAGGCCCAGTCGCTTGCGGATGAACTCAGCCACAAAGCGTGTGGTCTCGTCGATGCCCAGCAGCGATGAGTTGATGCAGAGGTCGTAGCTCTCGCTGTGTCCCCAGGTCTTGCCTGTGTAGTAGTTGTAGTAGGAAGCGCGCTCCTCCTCATGGTTCCGGATATATTTGCGCGCCGTGGCGCGGTCCACGCCCATGCGCTTGCAGACGCGCTGGATGCGCTGGTCGATGTTGGCGGTGATGAAGACCGACACCATGTTGGGTGCGTCGCGCAACACATAGTCGGCCGTGCGGCCGACAAACACGCAACTGTCCTCGCTGGCGGCCTTGCGGATGGCGTCGCTCTGGAACTGGTAGAGGCTCTCTTGCGAGAAGTCGTTCTTATAGAAATCGTTGGAACCCATGAGGGGCACGTGGATGTGGAAGAGCGACTTCAAGAAACCTTTCTGCTCGTCGTTCTGCTCAAAAAACTTCTCGCTGAATCCGCTTTCCTTGGCGGCCAGGTTGAGCAGTTCCTTGTCGTAGAGCTTGCAGCCAAACTCGTTGGCCAACTGCTGGGCCACAATCCTGCCGCCCGATCCGATCTGGCGGCCCACGCTGATGATGATTTTCTTATCGTTCATATCACGCAATTGTTTTCAATAGGTGGATGTTTCTGTGTTTGCCTTGGCCTGCGCCCTGAACTTCCGCATGTAGGTCACGAGGATGGTGAGGGCGATGAGCGATGCCGACGCGTCTGACGCGGGCAGGGCGCACCACACACCCTTCAGGCCGAGCCACTGTGGCAACAAGGCCAGAAGGGGGATGAGGATGAGCAACTGACGCGACAGGCTGAGGAAGATGCTGATGCGCACCTTGCCGATGCACTGGAAGAAGTTGCTGGTGACCATCTGGAAACCGACAATCGGATAGACCAGGAGGTTGAAGCGGATGGCGGTGATGGCCATGGCGGTGAGCTTGTCGTCGGTGGTGAAGAGATGGGCAAGGGTCGTCGGGAAGAACATGGCCACGCTCCAGCCCACCACCATGATGCAGGTGGCGCCAATGATGGCCAACTTGAGCACGCGCAACAGGCGGTCGATATTCTGCGCTCCGTAGTTGTAGCCTGCGATGGGCTGCATGCCCTGGTTGAGACCGAGGACAAACATGACAAACACGGTGGCCACGGAGTTGGAGATGCCAAAACCGCCCACTGCCATGTCGCCGCCATAGCGCACGAGCTGGTTGTTGACGAAGATGACCACCACACAGGTGCACACGTTCATCAGGAACGGCGACACGCCGATGGCCAGAATGTTCTTCACGAGATCGGCCTTCAGCCGGTAGATGCCTCGCCTCAGGTGGAGCAACTCGTGCTTGTTGGAGAACAGGCGCATCTGGTAGCACAGGGCCAACGCCTGGCTGATGATGGTGGCGAAGGCGGCACCACGGATACCCCAGCGCCACCACAGGATGAACACCACGTCGAGCAGGATGTTCATCACCACCGTGAAGATGGTGGCCATCATGGCCTGGCGGGGCTTGCTGGCCGCGCGCAACACGGCGTTCATGCCGAAATACATGTGTGAGAACACGTTGCCGGCAAGGATGACCTGCATGAAGTCGCGCGCATAGGGCAACGTGGTGTCGCTGGCTCCAAAGAAACGGAGGATGGGGTCGAGGAACAGGAGGCACACCACCGAGAAGCCGATGCCGATGATCAGGTTGAGTGTCACGGTGTTGCCCAGCAGGTTTTCGGCTGTCTGGTAGTCTTTCTGGCCGAGCTTCACCGAGATGGCGGTGGCTGAGCCCACGCCCACAGCGGCTCCGAAGGCGGCTCCGAGGTTCATGAACGGGAAGGTGATGGCGAGGCCCGAGATGGCCTCAGCGCCCACCACCTGGCCGATAAAGACACGGTCGATGATGTTGTAGAGCGATGCGGCCGTCATGGCGATGATGGCGGGCAGCGCATACTGCAACAGCAGGGAACCTACGGGCTTCGTGCCCAGTTCCAATGTGGCTTTCTTGTTGTCGTTGTTCATTATTATGGCAAAGTTACAAAATTTATCCCATTCCTCTGCCATCTTTTATCGAGATAGTGATGACGAATTAATTATTGGTTGATCATTTATTAGGACAAAAGGCCTCCGTAGAATCGCGCCGTTGCCAGCAAGAAGTGGTTTGGTCGCAAAAACGCGCTATTTTTCGACTTTTACATAAAAAACTAATAGACAGAGCCTTATGCAAAAATGAGCCTTTGGGAAAACTTTGCGCATGCTCGGAGTTTTGCGATAGATATCTTATCGAGTCTCCGTTAGGCATCTATCGAGTCTCGATAAGATATCTATCGAGTCTCGATTCGATATCTATCGCAACTCGATAAGGCTTCTTTCGCCGAACAATTTCATACAAATTAACCGACATTAAGACTTTTAACGAAATTTAATCTGGCAAAACCTAAAAATCGCTCTCTATTTGGGGAGGGGTAATTTAAGGCCGATTTTTTTAGAACTATTTTTACATCGTCGACATCTTGCCCTTGAGCCACATCCCGAAGAAACGGTCGTAGACGATATAGGCCCCATTGTACTGATATACAAACTCACGGTTGAGCAGGGCCCTCAAAGCCAGACTCACACTACTGGCGGCAGGCAGGCCATGCTGACGGATGAATGCCTGTGAAAGGACGGAGGACACACGCCCCTCCTGGGCAATGGCGGAGAGCAGAGCAGCCTGGTTGTAGGAGAGCGACTCGTAGTAACTGATGAATGCCACTTCTTGTTCGTTCACCAGTTCATCCACAACTTGATCGACCACCCCGATGGTAATCTCTTGAGCGTTCTGGTAGAGGCGATTGAGGATGTCTTGGACATACCATGTCTGCCCGTCGACCTTATCATATAAGTAGGCAAAGGTGTCGTCATCTATTTCCCGTCCTATTCTCGCAAGCCATCTGTTGGCAAAAGATTGATATTCGTTGGGGGCGATGAGTGACAGGTTGACAATCTGCGAACTCTGATAGAAGGGCCGCTTGGCCGAAAGAAACATATCTGTCATGATGTGCTGCTTGCTGCCTGCAAAGATAAAATAGACATTGGGCAGGAACTGTATGTAGGAGCGCAACAAAGCCTCAGCCCCACCTTCCGGATATTCGGCTATCTGCTGAAACTCATCAATGGCAATATAGATCCGCTTGCCCGACTGTTTCAGATATTCGAAGATATGCTTGAGTGAGTCTTCCCTTTGACTGGGTGAAACGGTGATCGAAAAAGTCGGTATACCCGTCAGTTCATCAAACGACAAAGTGGGCTTATATCCTGCAAAGAAAGTCATGACCTTGCGCATGGCAGACTGTGAGAAGGTGTCCACCTTCCCTATGACGGTCTTGCCTAAAAGTTGGATAAACTGGCTAAGACTCATCGTGGCATTGATGTCAAGATAGAAACATACTGTCTCTGGCTCTGTCTGTCTCACGCGTTCGAAGACATGATGGATGAGTCCGGTCTTTCCGATACGACGAGGTGAAATCAGAACGATATTGCGCTCGTTTTGCAGGGCACCTATCATCATGTCTGTCTCTTTCTGGCGGTCGCAGAAGTAGTCTGCGCCCTTATATCCGTAGATGACAAATGGGTTATTTAGCTGTTCCATAGCATGTTATGTTTATTACATGTTTTATGTTACATATTTTATGGAATGCGAAGTTACACTTTTCCGCTCGAACTTGCAAGAAAAAGACACATCTTTTCTGCACGAAAAGTGGTGCCAAGCGATTTTCCACATGAAAAGACAAGCGTCTCAACAAAAAACTGTATCTTTGCAGGGAAATAGAGGTGACAGGCCCTTAAGCGACGCTCCGCCCCACACCTTATAAATATTAAGAAAGAGACAAAGACATGAAAACCATTCTCACGACCTTGGCCCTGGCTCTTTGCAGCCTGTGTGCCTCAGCTCAGGGAGTCTACCACCGTATGGCCTTCCCTGGCGGAAAATATCAGATCTACCGTGTGGCCTTGCAAGACAAGCGGGGCACCGACTTCTCGCTGAAGCATCCAGAGCGCTTCTTGTCGGAGAAGGCGCTGGCCCGACGCAGCAAGCAGCACTTGGCGGTCGACTCCACCGACCTGCCTCTCTCGCGCAAGTACCTGAAGAAACTGGCAGCCAATGGCTTTGCGGTCATCGGCGGCAGCAAGTGGAACAACACGGTGCTGGTGAAGGACACGAGCGCCACGGCCAGCCAACGGCTCAGCGCCCTGCCCTTCGTCACCAAGGTGGTGAGGGTCTTCGCCGGGGCTGACTCGGTGTTGCTCGGCGATCCCTTCAAGCTCAGGGCCGACACGGCCGTGGCCCACTACAAGGCCCCGACGGCCTACGGGCACAGCGGCAGCCAGATCCGCTTCTTCAACGGGCAGAAGCTCCATGAGGCGGGCTTCCGCGGCGAGGGCAAGCTCATCGCCGTGGTCGACGGCGGCTTCATGAACGCCGACAAGATCGGTTATCTCAAACACGTGAACATCCTGGGCACACGCAACTGCGTGTATCCCTACACCTCCAACATCTACGACGAGCTCGACCACGGCACCATGGTGCTCTCCACCATGGCCGCCAACAGCGACAGCCTCTTCGTGGGCACAGCGCCCGGTGCCTCCTATCTGCTGGTGCGCAGCGAGTATGGCCCACTGGAGAACCTGGTGGAGGAAGACTTCTGGGCACAAGCCGTGGAATATGCCGACTCGATGGGTGCCGACATCGTCAACTCATCGCTGAGCTACACTCAGTTTGACGACAAGGCGGCCAGCCACAAGTATCGTGAGCAGGACGGCCTGACGGCCCTGGTGTCGCGCACGGCATCGATGATGGCGGGCAAGGGCATGATCCTTGTCAACAGCGCCGGCAACGAGGGCATGCGCAGTTGGAAACGCATCGGATTTCCCAGCGACGCCCGCGACATCCTCACCGTGGGCGCCTCCAGCCGCGACAGCCTCAACACGGCCTTCAGCAGCATCGGTCCCTCCTACGACGGACGCGTCAAGCCCGACGTGATGGCCGTGGGCGCACGCTCCACCGTCATCAGCGGCGAGGGTATCATCACGACGGCCAACGGCACGTCGTTCTCTTCGCCGATCACCTGCGGCATGGTGGCTTGCCTGTGGCAGGCGTTGCCCGACAAGACGGCCTCGGAGATCATGGATCTCGTCAGGCGGTCGGCCGACAGGGCCAACTTCCCCGACAACATCTTCGGATATGGCATCCCTGACTTCTGGAAGGCTTACCAGATGGGACTGAAGAAATAAACCAATAAGCACGCACGCCATGGATCACAAGCCCTTGACACTCTACGAACTCAACTCGCTGGTGCGCGAGGTCGTCGAGACCTCGTTCTCGGAGGGCTATTGGGTGGAGGCCGAACTGTCGGAGGCACGCGAGGTGCGGGGCCACTGCTACATGGAACTCATCCAGAAGGATCCCTTCTCGGCCACACCCGTGGCACGCGCCTCGGCCAAGTGCTGGAAGAACCGCTGGAGTGGGCTCCGACCCAAGTTTGAGCGCACCACGGGCCAACCGCTGCATGCCGGACTGAAGGTGCTGCTGTGGGTGACGGCCAGTTTCCACGAGGCTTACGGCTTCTCATGGATCGTGCAAGACATCGACCCCACCTACACCCTGGGCGACATGGCACGCAAGCGCATGGAGATCATCCGCCAACTGAAGGCGGAGGGGGTGTTCGACTTGCAAAAGGAGTTGCGCCTGCCGCTGTTTGCACAGCGCGTGGCGGTCATCTCCTCAGAGAACGCAGCAGGCTATGGCGACTTCTGCAACCAACTGATGGACAATGGATACGGTCTGCATTTCCAAGCGACATTGTTTCCAGCCATCATGCAGGGCGACCAGGTGGAGGCATCGGTCATCGCCGCGCTCAACAGCATCTATGACGTGGCCGACGACTACGACGTGGTGGTCATCATCCGCGGCGGTGGCGCCACGGCCGACCTCAGTGGGTTCGACACGCTGCGACTGGCGGAGAATGTGGCCAACTTCCCACTGCCCATCATCACGGGCATCGGACATGAGCGCGACGAGAGTGTGCTCGACATGGTGGCCTACCAACGGGTGAAGACACCCACAGCGGCAGCGGCCTGTCTCATCGACAACCTCCTGGCGGTGAGCCGACGACTCGACGACTGGCAGGAGACGATCAGCCAACGGGTGGGCCAGCGACTGGCGCTGGAGCACGCTCGCCTGGAGAAGATCGTGGCACGCATACCTGCCCTGTTCCACCTGGCACGCACACGACAGGAAGCACGCCTCGAGCGGTTGGCGGCGAGCATCGCCCACCACCCGCATGAGCGGTTGACCGCCGAGCGCATCCTACTCGAGCGACTGGCCACGAGCATCGGCCCGCTGGCCCTGAGACGCATGGAGCAGGAACGCCACCGACTGGACCGACTGGAACTGCAGGCCAAGAGTCTCGACCCTGCCCTGCTGCTCAAACGGGGATACAGCATCACACTCGCTGGCGGACGCGTGGTGCGCGACACGGCAAGCCTGCACGTGGGCGACACGGTGGAGACACGCGTGGAGAAAGGATCGTTCACGGCAACCGTCAAGGCAATAGACAACCAATCATCCTGAACATAAAAACAAGAACCATGACCAAAGAAACCAAATATGAAGAGGCAGTCAGCCAACTTGAAAACATCGTGCGCCGACTGGAAAACGACGAACTGGGCATCGACGAGATGACAGCCGAACTGAAGAAGGCGCAGCAACTCATCAAGCTCTGCAAAGACAGGCTGACCAAGACCGATGCGGAGATCCAAAAGATACTCGATGACGGCAAAGACTGACGTTTATGTGGAAATATAAGACGTAAAAGTTGCAAATAATAATAATAATTTGTACTTTTGCACCTGTTTATTACGAAAAGCTTAAAATATTAGATAATATGAAAGATTTTGATTGGGCTAATTTGACATTCGGCTATCGCAAGACCGACTACAACGTGCGTTGTTACTATCACGATGGCAAGTGGGGCGAGATTGAAGTGTGCTCTGAAGAATACATCAACATGCACATGGCTGCCACCTGTCTGCACTATGGCCAGGAGGCCTTCGAGGGCCTCAAGGCTTATCGTTGCCCCGACGGCAAGGTGCGCATCTTCCGCGTGGAGGAGAATGCCAAACGCCTGCAGAGCACCTGCGACGGCATCGTCATGCCGAAGGTGCCCACTGAGATGTTCATCGAGATGGTGAAAAAGGTCGTCAGACTGAACCAGGAATACATCCCGACATACGAGAGCGGTGCCACGCTCTACATCCGTCCGCTGCTCGTGGGCATCACACCGCAAGTGGGTGTGCATCCCGCCAAGGACTATCTCTTCCTCATCTTCGTCACACCCGTGGGCCCCTACTTCAAGGGTGGCTTCCAATGCAACAAGTACGCCATCGTGCGCGACTGGGACCGCTCGGCTCCCCTGGGAACGGGCATCTACAAGGTGGGTGGCAACTACGCCGCATCGCTGAAGGCGCACATGTTTGCAGCCAGCAAGGGCTATGGATCAGAGTTCTATCTCGATGCCAAGGAGAAGAAATATGTGGACGAGTGTGGAGCCGCCAACTTCTTCGGCATCAAGAACGGCACGTATGTCACGCCGAAGTCGACTTCCATCCTCCCATCCATCACCAACAAGAGTCTCATCCAGATTGCAGAAGACCTGGGACTGAAGGTGGAGCGCCGCCCCGTGCCAGTGGACGAGCTCGACTCCTTCGAGGAGGCTGGCGCCTGCGGCACAGCCGCCGTCATATCGCCTATCTCGGAACTCGATGACCTCGACACGGGCAAGAAGTATGTGTTCGGCGACAAGCCCGGACCTTGGTCGACAAAGCTCTACGAGACGCTCCGCGGCATCCAGTACGGCACCGTCGAGGACAAGCACGGCTGGACCACTGTGGTCATCGACTGAACAAAAGCAACCACGCCTAAACGACAACAAGCCAATAGGCACAGATAAGGCAAGAGCCATAACCCATGCGAGCCTGCAAAGACCGCTGCGGGTTATGGCTCTTGGCGTTTTTAGATCGGGTCATCTTCCAAAAACGAGTGAGTCCCCCTTCCTCGACATAAACAAAAAAAACAAGGGAAGAGAAAGAAAAAGATGAACGCAATTAACGGCATATCAAAAAAAATGACTACATTTGCGTCATAAACTAAAAACCAACCAATTCGCACAAACTAACAACATGAGAAAACTCATCCTTGCCGCAATGGCGCTGGCCCTCTCTTCAGCAAGCGCCTTCGCACAGACAGAGAACCCACGAGGCGTGTATAAACTGACAAGTCTGATCGACAAGACAGGCACAAAGATATTGCCCTTTCTCGACCAGTACAAGCTTTGCACAGACAGCGTGACGCTGACGGTCATCATCAAGGAGCCCGCATTCTCGCTCCGCGTCAACGACTCGGGCACGTTCGACTACACAGGCGAGGCTCCTGCGGCCAATAATCCCACAGCCAGTCGCATCTACGACAGCGACGCGAAACATTTCACCCTGAAATGGTGGAGCGAGAATGAGACGCTCTACTATCCCAAGAAGGACTGGTGCACAGAATATTACACCGCTGGCGAACAATCAGGACCGGCCAAGCTACTCTTTGACGCGCTCCTCAAGCCAGCCAAAGCCATGGACAAGAAGGCTCCGCTCTATGGCAACTGGAGACGGATCGGACTGTTCGACGAGATGGTGGACGTGAAGGCGGCCATGAAGGAAATCAAGAAGAACGGACTGGATCCCTACAAAGGCAAAGACATCATGGTGCTCACACCCAGCAAGCTCATCTCCATGGGCGGACAGATCGTGAATGCCACATCCGACGGCAAGAACTATTTTGAGACGACAGTACCCAGGACGGAGCCCAAGCGGTTTGTGGCCCACTGGCTCTCAGACGAGTATGTGGTCATTGAGATGAAGCGCAACCAGTTTAGGGACTATGAGCTATGGGGACGCATCACAGACAGCACAACCCCCATCAGCCACCTGGCCAAACGAAACTTCTGACAGTCATACATACACCAGGCTGGTTATCCTTAGCCCGCCCCTGTCACACAGGGCGGGCCTTAGGCACAACGATTGCCAAGCCCTGGGTAAGCGAAGCAGCCCCCTGGATTGAGAGAAGCGCATGAGACTAAGTCCTAAAGGGACAGAAGTGTTGTAGCGCAACTTGCGCTATTGACTTGCGCTATTGACGTACATCATAGGAGATTTCGCGCTGAGGAAGGATCGATTATCTGCTACATTTTTTGTAACTTTGCACCCAAAACAAAGAAAATGGGAAAAGGAAAATTAGCTAAGTTTGCAGAGATGAAGGACATGAAGAATGTCTTCGAGTATCCATTCTCCGTCATCGACGACGTGCCCTTCACCATGAAAGGCCACTGGCGCGACGAATATTTCCACAACGACAACCCCATCGTCTTGGAGCTGGGCTGTGGCAAGGGCGAATACACCGTGGGACTGGGCAAGCTCTATCCCGACGTGAACTTCATCGGCGTGGACATCAAGGGGGCGCGCATGTGGACAGGAGCCAAGCAGGCCCTGGCCGAGGGACTGGACAACGTGGCCTTCCTGCGCACCAACATCGAGATCATCGACCGCTTCTTCGACCCGGGAGAGGTGCAGGAGATATGGCTCACCTTCTCGGATCCGCAGATGAAAAACCCGAGGAAACGACTGTCGTCGACCTTCTTCCTGCAACGGTACCGCCACTTCCTGGTGGACGGCGGCACCATCCATCTCAAGACCGACTCCAACTTTCTCTTCACCTACACCAAACTGATGGTGGAGAAAAACCAGTTGCCACTCGACTTCTGCACGGAAGACCTCTATCACGACACGCCTGCGGCACTCGCAGGATCGCCCATCCTCACCATCCAGACTTACTACGAATCGATGTGGATGGCGCGTGGCCTCAACATCCGATACATGCGCTTCCACTTGCCCCACGAGGGCGAACTGCAAGAGCCGGAGGTGGAGATTGAGCTCGACGACTATCGCAGCTACCACCGCACGAAGCGAAGCAGCCTGAAGACGGCGAAATAGCAAAGACTTGACAAAAGAAAAAGCCAACTTGCCAATCGATGAAACAATTTTGATTGGCAAGTTGGCTTTTTATATTCACCCAAAACCAGGCGGATGGAAATCACATTGCCGGACGGACGGGGAACATGTAGAAACTGCGGTCGGGATCATAGTCGATCATCCACTGGTCGACAACGATATGGTCGTCGAGCGCTGTGATGACCAGCGTATGGTTGCCGCCTGTCAAGGTGATGGGCGTGGAGCGCAAGGCCTGGCCACGAAGCACATTCACCTTCCAACGCTCTGACCGGAATGGCTCCTTGAGCGAGATGACGATGGGCGCGCCACCATCCACGCTGACCGAATAACGGATGTCGCCCTTGTCGTTGGCCTGCGTGGGGATCAGCGCTGTGTAGAGCACAGCGTCGCCGCCCTTGGCATAGAAGCGATAGGTCAGCGAGCCTCCCTTGGGCAACTGAACAGCCTTCATGGAGTGGCCCAGCATCTCGACGGGTTGCACACCATCGGTGGCCGACTGGTAATCGCAAGCGTTGCGCACCACACACCCATCCTGCTCGATCTTCGTATCGATGGGTTCTTGCACATACTTGCTCATCTCTTCAGCGGTGACCTGGTCGGGAAGCGCTGGCGCCTGGAACACGGGCAGGCCTCGGGGGGCCATGTCCATCAGTCCGTTCCACTTGCCATGGGCCATCTGTTTGTTGTATTGTTCCGTGAGCTGCTGGATCTCTTGATAAGCCTTCACACTCCTGACGGCGGCTTCCAGCGCCTCATCGTCCTTGTGGAAGTTTTCCTTGCGGGCTATGTGGCGGGCCTCCTGGGCTTGCAACTGCTTCGTGGCCATGGCGGCCGCACCATAGACGGGATACTTCACAGCCGCAAAGAAGGCGTCTTTCAGTTCTGGGCGGATGAGCTGCTCGGCGGCATCCACCTGCCGTTTCACCTCATCATAATCGTTGAGGTAGCGTTCCAGCTCGTTGCCAAATTCATCGGCGGAGAACTCGGTATCTTGCACGGGCGACAATCCGCGATTGTAGCGCCGCCCGTCGAGTTCCACCTGGCTCCACCCCATAAACTCGGGACGACGCACGCCACACAGGCGATAGAACTCGGTCATCGGAGCCACCAACCGGGCGCCCGCCTCTTCGCCAAACTGCTCGGTGAGCCATTGGCGTAGGTGCTGCTGCAACGACGTGGCCGTGACCGACTGGATGTCCCAGGCCATGTCCATGAAGAGCGAGAGGTCGTAGGCGGCCACCTTGGGGTCGTGCACGTTGGCTATCCATAGGCGGCGGGCGTGATGATCCCACGCCTCGCGCATCTCTGAATAGAGAAGGCCAGGCTGTGTGGTGGTCAGCCAGAGGTAATCGTGAGGACGGCCCCAATAGGACAGGTGGTAATAGACGCCACCCCCACCCGACCGGCGCTGTTCGGCGGCATCGGGCAGACGGGTGAGGTAACCGTAGTTGTCGTCACACCACATGAGCGTCACGTCATCGGGAACCTTCAGGCCCGACTCATAGGCGTGGAGCACCTCCTTATAGGGGATGAACACCTGGGGCACCTTCTTCAGGTCGTGGTTGACCGTCTGGCGGAGGATCTTGCGCTGCTCGTCAATGACGCTCTGCAAGGCCGACACCTGGTCGGCGCCCTCGCCCACTCCTTCCATCGAGCCATCGTGTATGCCCCGCATGCCCAGGGTGTAGAGGGCGTCCATGTGGGCTGTCTCCTGCACCCGTTCACGCCAATACTGCTCCACCTGCTTGCGGTTGGTCATCCAGTTGTAGGGGCCCAACTTCTGCCTGTCCCACTCGGCCACGTTGTTGCGCAGAAGGGGCTCGCAATGGGAAGAGCCCACCACAATGTCGAACGAGTCGGCCACCTCCCGGTTGCCCTTCACCTGGAAGAAGCCTGTCGTGCCCTCGTGCATGGCGGGCCACAGGGTGTTGGCGCGCAGGCGCAACAGCAACTCAAACAGGCGATGGTAATAGCGCGGGCCGATGACGCCCGACCGGGAGTGGCTGTCCACCAGTTGTTTGTCCCAGACGCGCGTTGACCAGTCCTCATCGTTGATGAACACGCCACGATAGTCCACCGAGGGGCGTTGCAACGTCTCAAACTGACTGTCGAGGGCCAGGTATTTCTTGTGTTTGGGCACCACGTCGCCCCAGTCCACCCAGGGCGAGACGCCAGCCTTGCGTGAGAGCTCCAAGATGCCATAGGCGGTGCCGCGGCCATTGCTGCCCACGATGATGACCTTGCCCTGGCGGGTGCCCATCCAGAAAGCGTCGGGCTTGGCGATGATCTTCTCGATCGGCAACTTATATGCGGACAGGGCCTTGAACTCTTTGTTGGTCAACATGTCGAGTTGGTAGATCTCGATCTTGCCCGTCCCCTTATGGGCCGACTTGCCCGTGACAGCTTTCATGTCGGAGGAGAACATATCGAGGGCCTTGGCGACAACCGTGCCATAGTTCTTCTGCGTGGAATAGGTGACGTGGCCGCCAGAATACCACACGACATCCTTGGCCACGGCCGGGCTGGACAAGCCCAACAGGCCATAAAGGAGAATATATCTGAAATTCATGAATATGTTTTGTTTAATCGTTTATGTTTGTCAGGTGCGTTTCCGCTTTTGGAGACTAAGTTAAGCAAAATTCATAAGATTAGCAAACATTCGACACGCATTTTGTCATTTAACAGAAAAAACACCACGATTATGTCTGTTTTTGTCACAACTTAGCCATATTTTTCAAAAAGCCTCAACCTGTGCCGCTTTTTGGCACACCCTTATAGTAACTTTGCAGCCGTAGAAAGTAACAAACAAGAAGTTTGACGGCATAAAATAACAATCAGACTATAACCCAGTAGGAGAAAAGAGGCAACAACAGGTTGACTTAGGCTAAGCCTGTGCGACGTCATTTGCATAGAGAAGGTCGTGTTTTCACATCGCATCTCCAGCATCGGACATAAGCGCATCAGGTAGTGGTGGATGGACGAGGGGGAGGACCTGAAACCAGCACTAAGAACGACCATTTTGTTAGCTTTCTTTTCTCCATTTTTTTAATCGCTGTCTACAAGCGATCAGGGACTTCCGTCATGCAGAGCCTCTTACCAACGCATAAAAAAGACTGTGCTTAACGATTTTTCTCTAACATTATAACAGCTCTCAGCAAAAAAAGTGGTAATTTTGCGAAGAATAAAAAAGACTGCAAAATGACCATTTATCCAAAACTGATCACAGACGCCCTGGCCACTGTCACCTACCCTGGCACCAAGAAAAACCTGGTGGAGAGCAACATGGTGGCCGACAACATCCGCATAGAAGGCAACAAGGTATCGTTCTCGCTCATCTTCCCGCGTGACACCGATCCTTTCATCAAGTCGACGCTCAAGGCCGCAGAGGCCACGCTGAAATACAAACTGGGTGACGAGGTGGAGGTCAACATCTCCACTGAGTTCACCAGCGCCAAGCGCCCCGAGCCCGACAAGTTGTTGCCTCAGGTGAAGAACATCATCGCCGTGAGCTCTGGCAAGGGCGGCGTGGGCAAGTCGACCGTCTCTGTCAACCTCGCCATCGCCCTGGCCAAGTTAGGCTACAAGGTGGGCCTGCTCGACACCGACATCTTCGGTCCGTCCATCCCCAAGATGTTGGGCGTGGAGGGTGCGCGCCCCTACGCCGTGGAGAAAGACGGTCGCCAACTCATCGAGCCGGTTGAGAAATACGGCATCAAGTTGCTGTCGATAGGCTTCTTCGTCAATCCAGAGACAGCCACCCTGTGGCGTGGCGGCATGGCCACGGCTGCGCTGAAGCAACTCATCGCAGACGCCGACTGGGGCGACCTCGACTATTTTGTGCTCGACACGCCTCCCGGCACCTCCGACATCCACCTGACCCTCCTGCAGACCCTCGCCATCACGGGCGCCGTCATCGTCTCCACCCCACAGAAGGTGGCCTTGGCCGACGCACGCAAGGGCATCGACATGTACCAAAACGACAAGGTCAACGTGCCTATCCTCGGCCTCGTGGAAAACATGGCCTGGTTCACACCCGCCGAACTTCCCAACAACAAATATTATATCTTTGGCAAAGATGGCTGCAAGAATCTGGCCAAGGAGATGGGATGCCCCTTGTTGGCCCAGATCCCCATTGTGCAGAGCATCTGCGAGGATGGCGACGACGGCCAGCCTGCCGCCCTGAAGACCGACACGGCCACGGGATTGGCATTCATCAATCTCGCCCAGGCAGTGGTGACCACCGTTAACAGACGCAACAAGAATTTGCCCAAGACACACATCGTGCAAGTGAAAAATGAAGGTTAAGCCCCGTCATATCTTTTCTCTCTGTGGCATCCTGATGATGCTCATCCTGTTGTCATCATGTGGTGCCGACAGAAACCTCAAGAAGGGCGAGAAGTATCTCGCCCTGGGTGAATACTTCGATGCCGCAAACGAGTTCAAGCAGGCTTACCAGAAGACGCCACCCAAACAACGCGACAAGCGTGGCCATGCCGCCAGCCGCATGGCGCTATGCTATGCCAAGAGCTTGCAGACGGCCAAGGGCATTGCCGCCTATCGCAATGTCATCCGCTACCAGCAAGACCAGTGGCAGGACCACCTGGCACTGGCCCAACTGCTGATGAAGAACGGCTCCTACAAGGAGGCGTCGACCGAGTTTCAGGCCGTGCTCGACTCCATGCCCGATAACGCGTTGGCCCGCGTGGGCCTAGCATCGGCCAAGGAGGCACCTGCCGTGAAAGAACTGGGCAGCCGTTACACGGTGAAGAAGATGGACATCTTCAACTCCCGACGTGCCGAATACTCGCCCATGCTCTATGGTGATGAATACGACCAGCTATACTTCACGTCGACACGCAACGAGGCGCAGGGCGACGAGGTGAGCGGCATCACCGGCACGAAGGCGGCCGACATCTTCTTCTCGGAGAAGGACGACAAAGGCAAATGGAGCAAGCCCGAGCCTGTGACTGGCGGTCTCAACACCGACTATGACGAGGGGGCGTGTTGCTTCTCGACCGACGGGCGCGACATGTACCTGACCCAGTGTGTCACCGACCCGTCTTATCCCCGCTATGCGCAGATCGTGAAATCAAGCCGCTCAGACGCCGCCTGGGGCAAAGCCTCTGAGGTGAAGTTGAGCAGCGACACGCTCTCCAGCTTTGCCCATCCTGCCATCTCGCCCGATGGCGAGTGGCTCTACTTCGTGTCTGACATGCCGGGCGGCAAAGGCGGGCTCGACATCTGGCGTGTCCGCCTGACAGGTGCAGGCTTCGGTGGCGTGGAGAACCTTGGCGAGCCCATCAACACGCCTGGCGACGAGGAGTTTCCGACCTTTCGGCCCAACGGCGACTTGTATTTCTCGAGCAACGGCCACAAGGGCCTGGGCGGACTCGACATCTTCTATGCCCGCGTGGGCAAGGACCACAAATACCACCTCTATCACCCCGGCTACCCACTCAACTCCCACGGCGATGACTTCGGCATGACCTTTGAGGGACCCCACAACCGGGGCTACTTCTCGTCCAACCGTGGCG
>JBNMMB010000034.1:0-33353 GCA_050875105.1 Prevotella sp.
CGTGGGCCACGACCTCGACCCCTTGCGCCCCAAGGGCTCGCCCGTCAACAACTCCGCGCTGACCAGCACCGGTCTCGTGCCCTTCATGGAACGATACAGCAACTCCACCCGTGAGGTGGCGCAGGACGGTCGCCGTGGTGCCCTGATGCTCTCCGTGAGCGTGAAGCACCCCGACGCAGAGGCCTTCATCGACGCCAAGATGACCGAGGGCAAGATCACTGGCGCCAATGTCAGTGTGAAGATCGACGACGCCTTCATGCAGGCGGCGGTCGACGACAAGCCTTATGCGCAGCAGTTCCCCGTCGATGCCCAGCAGCCGAAGATGAGCCGTGAAATCTCAGCCCGCACGCTGTGGCGCAAGATCGTGCACAACGCCTGGCAGAGTGCCGAGCCCGGCGTGCTCTTCTGGGACACCATCCTCAGGGAGAGCATTCCCGACTGCTATGCCGACCTGGGCTTCCGCACCGTCTCCACCAACCCCTGTGGCGAGATACCCCTCTGTCCCTACGACAGTTGCCGGTTGCTCTGCCTCAACCTTTATAGTTATGTGGAGAACCCCTTCACGCCTGCCGCACGCTTCGACTATGAGAAGTTTGCGCACCATGTGCAACTGGCCCAGCGCATCATGGACGACATCGTGGACCTGGAGATGGAGAAGATCGACCTCATCCTGGAGAAGATCAAGAACGATCCGCAAGACGATGACGTGAAGCACACCGAGTATCACCTGTGGGAGAAGATCAAGCACAAGAGCGGTCTCGGTCGTCGCACAGGTGTGGGCATCACCGCCGAGGGCGACATGATTGCCGCCATGGGCTTGCGTTATGGCACCCAGGAGGCCACCGACTTCGCTGTTGGCGTGCAGAAGACCTTGGCCATCAACGCCTACCGCTCGTCGGTGACAATGGCCGAGGAGCGTGGCGCCTTTGCCATCTACGACGCCCAGCGCGAGGTCAACAATCCGTTCATTGGCCGTCTGCGCGAGGCCGACCCGAAGCTCTATGATGACATGGTGAAGCATGGCCGCCGCAACATCGCCTGCCTGACCATCGCCCCCACGGGCACCACCTCGCTAATGACCCAGACCACGAGTGGCATCGAACCCGTGTTCATGCCCGTCTACAAGCGTCGCCGCAAGGTCAACGCCAACGACAAGGAGGTGCATGTGGACTATGTGGACGAGGTCGGCGACTCGTTTGAGGAGTATATCGTCTATCATAAGAAGTTCCTCGAGTGGATGCGAATCAACGGCATCGACACCGAGAAGAACTACACACAGGAAGAGATCGACGCCCTCGTGGCGCGCTCGCCCTACTACAAGGCCACAGCCAACGATGTCGACTGGCTCATGAAGGTGCGCATGCAGGGAGCCATCCAGAAGTGGGTGGACCACAGCATCTCTGTCACCGTGAACCTGCCGAACAGTGTCGATGAGGAACTCGTCAACCGTCTCTATGTGGAGGCTTGGCGCTCAGGTTGCAAGGGCTGCACCATCTACCGCGACGGCAGTCGGTCGGGCGTGATGGTCTCCGTCTCCAAGAAAGACAAGAAGAAACGCCAGGAGGCGTCGGCCCCCATCACCGCTCCCGCCATGCAGCGCCCGGCGGTGCAGGAGGTCAGGCCCCAGGAGCTCGACTGCGATGTGGTGCGCTTCCAGAACAACCGTGAGAAATGGGTGGCCTTTGTCGGCTTGCTCAATGGTTATCCGTATGAGATCTTCACCGGTCTGCAAGACGACGAGGAAGGCATCGTGCTGCCCAAGACCGTCACCAAGGGCAAGATCATCAAACAGACCAATGAAGACGGCAGCCACCGCTACGACTTCCAGTTTGAGAACAAACGCGGTTACAAGACCACCGTCGAGGGCTTGAGCGAGAAGTTCAACCCCGAATATTGGAACTACGCCAAGCTCATCTCTGGCGTGCTCCGCTATCGCATGCCCATCGACCACGTCATCAAGCTCGTCGGGTCGTTGCAGTTGAAAGACCAAAGCATCAACACCTGGAAGAACGGTGTGGAGCGTGCCCTGAAGAAGTATGTCACCGATGGCACCAAGGCCGCTGGCCAAAAGTGCCCCGTCTGTGGCCAGGAGACCCTGGTCTATCAGGAGGGTTGTCTCATCTGCACCAATTGCGGTGCCAGCCGTTGTGGATGAGCCGCCACGAGGCAACGACAGAAATCCAAAGGATGACAGCATGAAACTGAAGGATAGTTATATTCATCTTCGCGGCTTGCGCTTCCACGCCTATCATGGCGTGGCGGCGCAAGAGCGCCTCGTCGGCAACGACTATGAGGTCGATGTGCGCCTGCATGTGGATGTGGACAAGGCCATGCGAAGCGACCAGGTGACCGACACGGTCAACTATGCCGAGGTCTACCAGGTGGTGGGCGAGCAGATGGCACGCCCCAGCGACCTCGTGGAGCATGTGGCCGGGCGCATCGCCCAGGCCCTGCTTGACGAGTGGCCCCAAGTGGCCGACGTGACCATCAGCCTCACCAAGCGCAACCCACCCATGGGCTCCGACTGCCAAGGTGCAGGCGTAGAGCTCCATGTGGGGCGATAGACACCAACGAAGAATAAAAGAAACGACACAAAAGCAAAACGCCCAGACTCACGTCTGGGCGTTTTGATCATTAACCTGTTTGAGTAGTTAGTTTGTATGTAGCTTTTCCTTTGAAATCGGTTTGTAAAAGAGTTTTTTAACGGTTGCAAAGTTAGCGATTATCTTTTTATGTCGCTCATCTGAGTCTTTTTTTCGTGCAAAAAAGTGCGTAAACGTTTGCGTAAACGTTTGCGTAAACGTTGCGTGATCGGGTAGGGCGGAGGTTTCATTTTGTCGTCCGAAAGCGAAAAAAAGAACCCGGTAATACGCATACCCCAATCTTTTTCCGTATCTTTGCACATATAAATAATGTAAGAAGCATGAAGGAATTTGTGATATCCGAGGTCAAGGCAGAGACCGCCATCCTGGTGGGTCTCATCACGCCCCAGCAAGACGAGGCCAAGACCAAGGAGTACCTGGACGAGTTGGAGTTCCTGGCCGACACGGCGGGCGCCGTCACCGTGAAGCGTTTCACGCAGCGCGTGGGTGGCCCAAGCAGCGTCACCTATGTCGGAAAGGGAAAGCTCGAAGAGATCAAACGATACATCAAGGAGGAAGAAGACGAGGAGCGCGAGATTGGCATGGTCATCTTCGACGATGAGCTCACAGCCAAGCAGATGCGCAACATCGAGCAAGAGCTGCAGGTGAAGATCCTCGACCGCACGTCGCTCATCCTCGACATCTTTGCCATGCGCGCACAGACCGCCAACGCCAAGACGCAGGTGGAGCTGGCCCAATACCGCTACATGTTGCCCCGACTGCAACGCCTCTGGACCCACCTCGAACGCCAAGGCGGCGGTTCAGGTTCGGGCGGCGGCAAGGGCTCGGTGGGCTTGCGCGGACCTGGTGAGACCCAGCTTGAGATGGACCGACGCATCATCCTCAATCGCATGAGCCTCTTGAAGAAACGACTGGTGGAGATCGACAAGCAGAAGACCACCCAGCGCAAGAACCGCGGGCGCCTCATCCGTGTGGCCCTCGTGGGCTACACCAATGTGGGCAAGTCGACCATCATGAACCTCTTGGCCAAGAGTGAGGTCTTTGCCGAGAACAAGTTGTTCGCCACCCTCGACACCACCGTGCGCAAGGTGGTCATTGAGAACCTGCCCTTCCTGTTGGCCGACACCGTCGGTTTCATCCGCAAGTTGCCCACCGACCTGGTCGATTCGTTCAAGTCGACGCTCGACGAGGTGCGCGAGGCCGACCTGTTGTTGCATGTGGTCGACATCTCTCATCCCGACTTTGAGGAGCAGATTGAGGTTGTCAACCAGACGCTCAAGGAGCTGGGGTGCTCCGACCGTCCCACGATGATCGTGTTCAACAAGATCGACAATTACCACTGGACAGACAAGGAACCCGACGACCTGACGCCTCCCACCCGCGAAAATGTCACGCTCGATGAGCTGAAGCGCACGTGGATGGCCCGTCTCAACGACAACTGCCTTTTCATCTCCGCCCGCGAGAAGGAGAACGTGGACGAGTTCCGCGACACCCTCTACCGCAAGGTGCGTGAGCTGCACGTGCAGAAATACCCCTACAACGACTTTCTCTATCCCGTGGAAGACTGATCCACGACAACCCAATAAACCGACAACGATATGGACTACAGAAAACTCACCGACGAAGAGATCAATGTGCTCGAAGACCATAACTGCTGGGCCGAAGACTGGAGCAGGGTCTGCGTCTCCGACGATTTTCAACCCCACTACATGCATCGGGTGATGCTCTATGGCGACATCCGTATCGGAGCGTTTGAGAAAAACGTGGAGGTCTCCAAGGGATTTCTCAAACATTCGGGCATCAACAATGCCACCTTGCGCAATGTGACCGTGGGCGACAACTGTCTCATCGAGAATGTTGGCAATTTCATCAACAACTATGTCATCGGTGACGACTGTTACATCTCCAATGTGTCGACCATCGAGACCACTGAGGGTGCCACCTACGGAGAGGGCAACCTCATCTCCGTGCTCAACGAGGTGGGCGACGGCAACCTCATCCTCTTCAAGCACCTCAACAGCCAGTTTGCCGCTTTCATGGTGAAGCATTTCCATGACAAGGAGCTCAAGGATTGCATCCGGCGGCTCATCCGCGAGGAGATTGAGGCCACGACATCCGATTGTGGTACGCTTGGCACGGGTGTGAAGATTGTCAACACGAAGGAAATCACCAACACCAATATCTGTGACGACTGTGAGGTCAACGGAGCGGCGCGCCTCAGCGACTGTACCATCTTGAGCTCCCCCGAGGCCAACGTCTACATCGGCACGGGCGTGATCTGCGAGAATTCCATCATCAGCGACGGGTCGAGCATCATCAACTCGGTGAAGATGCAAGACTGCTTTGTGGGTGAGGCCTGCCAGATCAGCAATGGCTTCACCGCCTCGGCCAGCGTGTTCTTTGCCAACAGTTATATGAGCAATGGCGAGGCGTGTGCTGCGTTCTGCGGTCCGTTCTCGGCCAGTCACCACAAGAGCTCGTTGCTCATCGGTGGCATGTTCAGCTTCTACAACGCCGGATCAGCCACCAATTTCTCCAACCATGCCTACAAGATGGGTCCCATGCACTGGGGAGTGCTCGAGCGCGGCACGAAGACGGCGAGCGGAGCCTACCTCCTCATGCCTGCCACCATCGGCACGTTCAGCGTCTGCTTTGGCAAGCTGATGCACCATCCCGACACACGCAACCTTCCCTTCTCTTACCTCATAGCCTATGGCGACACGATGTACCTGTCGCCAGGCCGCAACATCACCACCGTGGGCCTCTATCGCGACATCCGCAAGTGGCCCAAGCGCGACATGCGACCGAAGGACTCGCAGAAGAGCATCGTCAACTTCGACTGGCTCTCACCTTTCAGCGTGGGCGAGATCATCAAGGGCAAGAAAATCCTGGAGGACCTCAGGGCATCGTCGGGCGACGACGTGTCGAGCTATAATTTCCACGACTATGTCATCAATGGGCCGTCGCTCCACAAGGGCATCAAGTATTACGACATCGCCCTGCGCATCTATATGGGTGCTGTGCTCAAGCGTGTGCTGAAGCGTGACCCCGAGCTCAAGGCGCCCACCACGGCCATCGGCTTGGGCGACTGGAATGACCTGTCGGGCCTGTTGTTGCCCGCCTCGGAGGAGCAACGCCTGGTGGACGACATCAAGAATGGCACGCTCGACACCATCGACGCGGTGACCCGCCGCTTCGTGGAGATCAACGAGAACTACCGTCTCTACCAGTGGGCGTGGACCTATCGCGTGATCCTCGACTACTATCACCTGCAGGAGCTGACGCTCGACGACGCGGCGCGCATCAAGCAAGACTACATCACCGCACGCCGGGCCTGGATCGCCGAGATACGCAAGGACGCCGAGAAAGAGTTCCGCATGGGCGACGTGGAGAAGGAAGTGCTCGACAACTTCATCAACAACCTCGACCATGAGGTCGACTTCGAGAATTAACTTGAGGCGGCACCGTCGCAAGCTTCAATAGTATCTTTTTGACCGTTTAATAATATCCACAATATGAAAATTAGAAGTTTTCTTGCTGCAGTGGCTTTGCTGATCACCTCGTCGGCCGTGGCACAGCAGTACAAGTACACCACCGTGCCGGGCGATCCGATGCAGGCTCGCATCTACACGCTTGACAATGGCCTGAAGGTGTACCTCTCCGTGAACAAGGAGAAGCCCCGTTTGCAAACTTACATCGCCGTTCGCACAGGCTCGCGCAACGATCCCGCTGAGACCACCGGACTGGCCCACTACCTGGAGCACCTGATGTTTAAGGGCACCACCCACTTCGGTAGCAGCAATGTGGCAGCGGAGGCTCCGCTGCTCGACTCCATCCAAAACCGCTTCGAGGCTTACCGCCGTCTTACCGACAAGGCCGCACGCAAGAAGGCTTATCATGAGATCGACTCCATCTCGCAGCTTGCAGCCCAGTATAACATCCCCAATGAGTACGACAAGTTGATGGCGTCCATTGGTTCCGAGGGCAGCAATGCCTACACCTCCAACGATGTGACCTGCTATGTGGAGGACATCCCCTCCAACGAGATCGACACATGGGCCAAGATCCAGAGCGACCGCTTCAAGAACATGGTCATCCGCGGATTTCACACCGAGCTGGAGGCTGTCTACGAGGAATACAACATCGGACTGGCCAGCGACAACAACAAGGAGTGGAACGCACTGGGCGCCAAACTCTTCCCCAACCATCCCTATGGCACGCAGACCACCATTGGCACACAAGACCACCTGAAGAATCCGTCGATCGTCAACATCAAGAATTACTTCAACCGTTACTATGTGCCCAACAATGTGGCCATCTGCATGGCGGGCGATTTCGACCCCGACAAGGTGGTGGCCATCATCGACAAGTACTTCGGCGACTGGAAGAAGAGCGACAACCTCAGCCGTCCTGAGTATGCGCCGGTGCGTGAGCTGACGGCTCCTGTCGACACCACCGTGATGGGCCTCGAGGCCGAGAACCTGATGATGGGATGGAAGACGGAGGGTGCTGCCAGCTATCAGGCCGACACGCTCGATGTCATCTCCAACATGCTCTCCAACGGTAAGGCTGGCCTCTTCGACATCGACCTCAACACACCAATGAAGGTGCAGAGCGCTGGAGCAGGCACCATGGGCTTGGCCGACTATGGACAGTTTATCCTGGTGGGTAGCCCCAAGCAGGGCCAGACCCTTGAGGAGGTGCGTAAGTTGATGCTTGCCGAGATCGAAAAGCTGAAGAAGGGACAGTTCTCCAACAACTTGCTGCCTGCCGTGGTCAACAACATGAAGTTGAGTTATTACCGTTCGTTGCAGAACAATAGCTCCCGCGCCGACAAGTTCGTGGATGCCTTCATCAATGGACAGAAGTGGAGCGACCAGGTGACCCGCCTCGACCGCATCTCCAAGATGACGCGCCAGCAGATCATCGACTTTGCCAATCGCTTCTTCCTCGACAACTATGTGACCGTCTTCAAGCGCCAAGGCAACGACACGACGATCCACAAGATCGAGAAGCCCAGCATCACACCGATCCCCACCAACAACGACAAGCAGAGCGAGTTCCTCAAGGAGGTGGTCAACACCAAGCCGCAGCCCATCCAGCCCAGCTTCGTCGACTATAAGAAAGACCTCACCAAGGCCGTCACGAAGAAGGGTGTCGATGTGCTCTATAAGCAAAACACCGACGACGATCTCTTCACCCTGGCCTATCACTATCCGTTCGGCCAGCAGAGCGACAAGCGCTATGAGATAGCCGCTGGCTACCTCGATTATGTGGGGACGTCCAAGCTTTCCAACCAGAAGATCAACCAGATGTTCTATGACCTGGCTTGCAGCTATAGTGTGAGCGTGGGCGACGACGCCATCAATATCTATCTCACGGGTCTCAACAGTTCCATGCCCAAGGCCGTGCAACTGCTGGAGACGGTGCTCAACGACGCCAAGGCCAGCAAGGCCTCCTGGAACCAGTTTGTCGACTTGGTGCTGAAGGGCCGTGCTGACTCCAAGAAGGAACAGCGCTCCAATTTCTCGGCCCTGCGCTATTATGGTGCTTATGGCAAGTACAATGCCTTCACCAACCAGATGACGGAGAAGGAACTGCGCGCCGCCAACCCACAGACATTGCTCAACCTGCTGCGCGACCTGAAGACAAAGAAGCACACCTTATTATATTATGGTCCCACAAAGGAGGCCGACCTTGACGCTCTGGTGAGCAAGACGCACCTCACACCGAAGACCTTCGCACCCGCTCCCGCAGCCAAGGAGTACACCCAGCAGCGCACACCGACCAATGAGGTGTGGCTCGCTCCCTATGACGCCAAGAACATCTACATGATGATGCTTCACAACGAAGGCAAGAAATGGAACGCCGACAAGGCAGCCATCGAGGCCCTCTTCAATGAGTATTTTGGTGGTGGCATGAATGCCATCGTCTTCCAGGAGTTGCGTGAGGCCCGTGGCTTGGCCTACTCGGCTTCGGCCAGCTATAGCCGTCCCGCACGTCCGAAAGACGATGAGTCGTTCTACACCTATATCATTACGCAAAACGACAAGATGATGGACTGTGTCAATGAGTTCCACAACCTGCTCAACAACACACCGTCTCGCGAGGCTGGCTTCAAGTTGGCCCAGCAGGGATTGCTCAAGAGCCTTGCCACCGAGCGCACCACGAAGTTTGGCGTGCTCACCAGTTACCTGCGCGCACAGAAACTTGGCATCGACTACGACATCAACCAGAAGATTTACGAGACCCTGCCCAAGTTGCAACTGCAAGACGTGATGAACTTTGCCAAGGAAAACATTGCCAACAAGACCTATCGCTATCTCATCCTCGGCGACGAGAAGAACCTCGACATGAAGGCGCTTGAGAAGATCGCTCCCGTGAAGCGTCTCACCACTGATGAGATCTTCGGCGAGTAAACCCATGCATCAACATTAACAACAAATTCTATTTATATCAACTATGGCTAAACCAGTAGATTTCAAGTATGCTCCTATGTTCCAAGTGGGCAAGGACGACACTGAGTATCGCTTGCTGACCAAGGAAGGCGTCAGCACGGCTGAGTTTGAGGGCAAGACCATTGTCAAGGTTTCGCGCGAGGCCCTGACGTTGCTGGCCCAGCAGGCTTTCCACGACTGCGAGTTCATGCTGCGCCGCAAGCACAACGAGCAGGTGGCGCAGATCCTGAAGGACCCCGAGGCCTCAGAGAACGACAAGTATGTGGCCTTGCAGTTCCTGCGCAACGCCGAGACTGCCGTCAAGGGTGTGCTGCCCTTCTGCCAAGACACAGGCACAGCCATCATCCATGGTGAGAAGGGACAACGCGTGTGGACCGACTTCGACGACGCTGAGGCTCTCTCGCGTGGCGTCTACAACACCTATACAGAGGAGAACCTGCGCTACTCGCAGAACGCTCCGCTCAACATGTACGACGAGGTGAACACCAAGTGTAACCTGCCCGCACAGATCGACATCGAGGCCGAGGAAGGCGATGAGTATCGCTTCATCATGGTGGCCAAGGGTGGCGGATCGGCCAACAAGACCTATTTCTATCCCATGACCAAGGCCACCATCCAGAACGAGGGCACGCTGTTGCCGTTCCTCGTGGAGAAGATGAAGAGCCTCGGCACAGCCGCTTGTCCGCCATATCACATCTGCTTCGTCATCGGTGGCACATCGGCAGAGAAGAACTTGCTGACGGTGAAGCTTGGCTCCATCAAGTACTATGACAACCTGCCCACCACTGGCGATGAGACAGGCCGCGCCTTCCGCGACGTCGACCTGGAGGCCAAGTTGCTCGAGGAGGCTCACAAGATCGGTCTCGGTGCACAGTTTGGTGGCAAGTACCTGGCTCACGACATCCGCGTCATCCGCCTGCCGCGCCACGGCGCCAGCTGCCCCATTGGCCTCGGCGTGAGTTGCTCGGCCGACCGCAACATCAAGGGCATCATCAACAAGGATGGTGTCTGGTTGGAGAAGATGGACGACAACCCCGGCGAGCTCATCCCCGAAGAGTATCGCAAGCCTGGTGAGGGTGGCGAGAACATCGTCATCGATCTCGACAAGGGCATCGACGCTGTGCGTGCCGAACTGACCAAGTATCCGGTGTCCACACGTGTCATCCTCAACGGCACCATCATCGTGGCCCGCGACATCGCACACGCCAAGCTGAAGGCTCGCCTTGACAAGGGCGAGGACCTGCCGCAGTACTTTAAGGATCATCCCATCCTCTATGCTGGACCGGCTAAGACGCCGGAGGGCTACCCCTGTGGCTCCATGGGCCCGACGACGGCCAACCGCATGGATCCCTATGTGGATGAGTTCCAGGATCACGGAGGCTCACTGGTCATGATTGCCAAGGGCAACCGCACACAGGTGGTGACCGACGCCTGCCAGAAGCATGGCGGTTTCTATCTCGGCACCATTGGCGGCATTGCAGCCGTGCTCTCCAAAGACTGCATCACCAGTATCGACTGTGTGGAGTATCCTGAGCTCGGCATGGAGGCCATCTGGAAGATCACGGTGAAGAACTTCCCCGCATTCATCCTCGTGGACGACAAGGGTCACGACTTCTTCAAGGAGTTGAAACCTTGGGTTCCCTGCAAGACCTGCTAATCTTTAGCGACAATTCAGCCCCACATCTGTGAGGAACTAATCATCAGCCGCGGCTCGCTTGTCATCAGGCAAGAGAGCCGCGGCTTTTGCGTTTTTCCTTCTGAAGGCTGATCATCGAAGTCTTACCGGTAAAGTGCAAATTGTGGTTACAAAACGACAAAAAGGGGCGTTCCTTTGGCCAATTCGAGAATAAGTGGTAATTTTGCACCTTGGATGGCAGAGCGTCATCTAAAGGGGGTGCCCGGGCAGTTGTCCGGTGCTGAGAACATACCCAATAACCTGATCCGGGTAATGCCGGCGTAGGTAAAAGGATTTCCCTTTAGTCATTATTTATTCTTTTAATTGATTGTATCAATGAAACAGCTGATTAGTGGTACACCGCTGGCGCTGGCCTTGGCAGGTATGCTGCCTACGCAGGCACAGGCCCAGACGGTGAGCGACTCACTGAAGCAGGCAACCCTGCAAGAGGTTGTCGTCAAAGGAGTGCGTGCACAGCAGGATGCTCCGTTTGCAGTGGCAAACATCAAGAAACAGGATCTTAACAACTTCAGCAAGACGGGCCGTGAGCTGCCGTTGCTCTTCGCCAACACCCCCGGTGTGCTGGCATGGGGTGAGAACGGTCTCGGCACGGGCACTGTCTACATGCGCATCCGTGGCGCAGCAGGCAGCCGCATCAACGTGACCCTCGATGGCGTGGCACTCAACTCGCCTGAGGACCAGACCGTGTTCTGGGCCAACATGAACTCTTATGGTTCGCTGCTGGGCTCAGCCCAGATCCAGCGTGGCATCGGCACGTCGACCAACGGTGATGGTGCTTTCGGCGGAACCATCTCACTGGCCACAGCCGCACCGAGCCTCAAGCCCTCACTCGAGGTGACCGGCTCTTATGGTTCATACAACACCTACAACACCGGTCTGAACTTCTCCACTGGTCTGCTCTTTGGCCACCTCATCTTCGACGGCGCCTACCATCACACCGGCACCGACGGATACCTCCATGGCACATCGGGCAACAGCGGTTCTTACTATGGTGGCCTGACCTGGCTTGGCGACAACTTCCAGATCCGCTACAAGAACATCGGCAACTATGAGCACACGGGCCAGGCCTGGAATGGCCTGACCGCCGGCAACGACGACGCCTCGCTCATGGACCAGGGCATCGGCACCTACAAGGACATGTATAAGCATGGCCTGGGCCGTTACAACCCGCTCTATGAGGGCTTGGTCTTCGACGACAACAACTGGGAGTTCCCCCAGGATGCTGCTGGCAACTTCCAGACCCAGCGCTACCAGCTCGACAATGGCTCGCTCTGGAAGAAGACCACCGATAACTTCGTGCAGGACCACAACATCCTGAGCTTCACCTGGCAGCCCTCTGCCCATTGGACGCACAACGGCGCCGTGCACTATACCTACGGCTACGGTTACTATAAGGAGTTCCGTCCCAACAACAAGTTCTCCAAGTTTGGCATCTATGCCACCGACGCTGAGGGCAACTTCATCAAGCGTAGCGACTTCATCCGTCGCAAGGGCATGACACAGCACAACTACGGTGTGATCTACAACGTCAACTACAAGGACGAGGATTGGGACATCATCGGTGGCGTGAACCTCCAGCAGTTCCGTGCCAACCACTTCGGTTACCTCGATTACATCTCTACCCGTACGGGTTATGCCAACCTGGTGAAGCCCTTCGAGGGCAACCAGTACTATGACTCTGACGCACACAAGTTTGACTACTCAGCCTTCTTGAAGGCCACCGAGCACATCACCTCATGGTGGGACGTGTTCCTCGACTTGCAGTATCGTCACGTCCACTACAAGACTTCAGGCGACAACGACAAGTTCTACCAGAATGCTGATGGCACCTATCACAACCAAGCCCTCAACATCCACAAGGACTACAACTTCTTCAACCCGAAGGCTGGTTTCAACTTCCATGTGGACAACCACCGCGCCTACATCTCTGTGGCCTACGCTGGTCGTGAGCCCGAGCGCAACAACTTCACCGACAACGGCTCTTATCCCGCTCCCAAGGCTGAGCACCTCACCGACACCGAGCTGGGCTATGAGTATGATGGAGGCAACTGGCACGCTGGCGTGAACCTCTACTACATGAACTACAAGAATCAGTTTGTGCAGACTGGCGCGCAGAGCGACATCGGCGAGAACCTCACCACCAACATCAAGAAGAGCTATCGCATGGGTGCTGAGATCACAGCCGACTGGAGCCCCCTGTCATGGTTAACCGTGGCTGGTAACGCAGCCCTCTCACAGAACCGCATCAAGGACTTCACCGAGAGCGTGGAGAACTGGACTCATGATGAGTACGACCAGATTCATTATGACAAGTCGACCCTGTCGTTCTCACCCTCAGTGATCCTCAATGGCTTTGCCAACTTCCACTATCAGGGCTTCCAGGCTGTGTGGCACACCAACTTCGTGAGCCGCCAGTATCTCGACAACTCTGAGAACAAGCAGCGCTCGCTGCCCTGCTTCTCACAGAGCGACCTCAACCTGAGCTACACCCTGCCCGTGAAGCAGGTGCTGAAGGAAGTGGTGTTCGGCCTCAGCATGAACAACATCTTCGACCGTCACTATGCCGCCAGCGGTTGGGTCTACTCGGCTCACCGTTCAGACGCTGATGTTGAGAATGATGCCCGTTACTATCAGATTGGCTTCATCCCCATGGCTGGCTTCAACATGATGGGTAACATCACCTTGAGATTCTAACACACGCCGCAGTCTCCTGCCACACGATAGGGTAGGGGGCCGGCATTAACGATAAAGCACACAGCATGGGGACACGCCTCACGTTGTGTGCTTTTTTAAATGGATAATATCATGCAAGATTTTTTGACCGCCCATTGGCTTGACATCACCACGACGCTGCTCGGCCTGGCCTACATTCTGCTGGAATACAAGGTCAGCATGTGGCTTTGGCTTGTGGGTTTTGTGATGCAGGCATTGGACATCGTGCTCTATTATGAGAAAGGGCTGTATGCCGATTGTGGCATGGAGTTCTACTATATCGCCATGACCCTTTATGGCGTGTGGGTATGGAAGTTTGGCAAGAAGCATGGCCAGGCCAATGGCGAAGCGTTGCCTATCACCCACTTCAAGCGCAGCCTCATCCTGCCTTGGGTGCTCGGAACACTCGTCATCTGGGCCGTGCTGTGGTACTGGCTCATCCAGGTGGGGTCCACGGTGCCCGTGGCTGACGCCTTCACCACCGCCCTCAGTTTCGTGGGCATCTGGGCCTTGGCCCGCAAGTACCTCGAGCAATGGCTCATCTGGATTGTCGTGGATGTGGTCACCTGCGTGCTCTACTTCTGCAAGGGCATCCCCTTCAAGGCATCGCTCTATGGCCTTTATGTCATCATAGCCATCATGGGCTACATGAAGTGGAAACGTAGCATGAGGCAAGCCGTAAACATGAAGCAAGCTGTGGCCTCACAACAGTAAAGGAAAACAAGTAAAATGAAAAACAGAGAGGGGCGCATCACAATCGTGGTGCGCCCCTCTCTGTTATGCTTCTGTGGTGTGGGCGAGGCTCCCGCCGATGGGTGGCAGGGGCCTCGCGAGAGATCAATCCATGTGGAACAGTTCCTCGAGCGGAACGCTCACGGGGGAGTTGTCCGGATTGGTGTCCATGATGTCGGCCATCATGTCCCACCACTTCTGTGTGATGGGATCAGTGTGGCTGTTGTCTTGCGTGTTCACATCCTTGGTGCATTCCTGGTAGGCAAAGAGCAGGTTGGTCTCCTTGTCCCAGTAGATGCTGTAGTTCTGCACGCCTAGCTCTTCTTTCATCATCTTCACCAGTTCTGGCCAGATGGCCGCATGCCGACGGGCATACTCCTCCTCACAGCCAGGCTTCAGATACATCTTGAAAGCAAATCGCTTGATCATAGCTGGATGAGTTTAGTCCGGTAAGCTTATTTGATGCGCACGATGTTGAGCGAGTTGGCGGGGATGTCGAGCGTTACGCCGTCGGCATCGGGACTCACCTGCTCCTCTACGGGCACGACATTGGTCAGCTGGTCAATGGTGTTCTCGGCCGTGCCCTTCCCGCCAGTGAGGCGCACCACGCGGCCCACCGAACTCTTGTGGTTCTTCAGGTTGATGCGTGCTGTGGTGGCCTCGGTGCTGGTGTTCACCAGTTTCACGATGTACTCGCCCGAGGGCTCGTCATAGGTGGCGCTTGAGAAGAAACCAGCGAAGGTGCTGGGCTTCATCTTGGTGGCGAAGAGCTCCTTGCCGTCGACCTTCGTGAAGATGCTGTCGCCCTTGACGTGGATCTCCACATCATACCAGCGACCTTCCTCCACGTGGCCCGGAGCGGCGGCAATCAGGTTCTTGCTGCCGTCGGTCACCTGTTCGATGGCATGCTGTCCGTTGCCCCATCCGCCGAGGTTCAACCAGCAGTAGTTGTCCTCATCCACATAGTTGAACACGACGAGGAAGCCCTCGTTGCCCTTGTCCTTGCGGGCGCGCACCTTGTAGGTGTATTCGTCGGAGGTGAACTGCTTGCTGTTGAGCTTGATGGAGCCCTCCTGCCATGAGGTCTGCTTGATGATGTTGCCATCGGTTGTCCACTGGCCTTTCACGTCGGTCTTGTCGATCGTCTTGGTGGCTGCGCCCTCTTGCAGCGTGAGGCCTTTCTCCTCGAAGCTGGCGTGGGTGCCCCAGGTGGCCATGCCCACGGCGCAGGTGGCAGGCTTCATCTTCACATCATCGGGATTGATGGTGTAGGGATTGTCCTGCTTCACGCTCATGATGCGTGTGCCCACGTTGCTGGCCATCATGCGCTGCACGTAGTAAGAAGGTGTGCCCATGGCGCGTGTGGCGTTGAACTGGATCATGTCGGGGCGCCAGCGCGTCTCGTTGATGTTGGCGAAGATAGGAGCGTAGCTGGCCATCTTCACGATGTCGGAGTTGTTCTCCAGGCCCATCATGTACACGGCCTCGCCCAGGGCAGCGTTGAGGTTGCCCACATTGCCGAAGCCCTGTGTCACGGCATACTCGCCCACATAGATGTCGGGTCCTTGGCGATCATAGGTGTCATACTTGTGGAAGTTGGCGGCAAACCATTCCGGTGTGCGGTAGTAGTGCTCATCGAGGAGTTCCACTTTCTCCTTCGAGTCCCATGTGGGCTCGTCGGTTCCCCATGCGGCAACGTTGCCGATGAGGTGCATCTTCGGGTATTTGGCCAGCACGGCGTCGCGGAAGAGCTGGTAACGCTTGTAGTAGTTGTCGCTCTGCTCGCGCGGGTTGGGTTGGTTGTTCTCGTTGCCGATCTCCAGGTACTCGATGTTGAACGGAGCGGGATGGCCGTTCTTGGCGCGCAGCGCACCATACTTGGAGGTCACAGGCCCGTTGGCATATTCCAGGGCGTTGAGCGTCTCATCGATCCAAGGCTGTATTGAGTCGACAGGCGTGAAACCACCATGCCAGATGCCCACGTTGACCACATAGAGGGGCTTGGCGCCCAGGTCTTCGGCCAGTTGTAGGTATTCGTGGAAGCCGATGCCATCGGTCGTGCGGTAGCCCCAGTTCACGTTCCAGTGGCCGGCGCGCTCCTCGATCGGGCCGATGGTGCGGTCCCAGCGGAATGCGTTGTCAGGGCTCTGCTGTCCCTCGACAAAGCAACCACCTGGGAAGCGGAAGAACTTCGGGTGGAGGTCATAGAGCATGGAGGCCAGTTCGGGGCGCATGCCATTCTCGCGGTTGTTGAATGTGGGCGGCATGAGGCTCACCACGTCGAAGTCGAGCTTGCCCTTGCCTGTCGAGGCAAACCACAACAGGGCCTTGGGATGGTTGGTGTTGCAGGTCATCGTGGCCTCATACTTCGTCCACTTGTTGGAGAACTGCTTGCCCTCAAACTCCGCTTGGGCAAACTCCATGCGTCCGCAACCACAGCCGATGAAGGCTTTCAGCTTGCCCTTGAGCTTGCCCTTGGCCCAGAACGACAGTTTGTAGGTGCGTCCCTGCACAGCCGGGATGCCCCAGTAGCCCTCGTTGTTGAAGCCGTCGCCCTCGCCGTTGAACGTCACTTCGAGTGCTTTTCCTTGAGCCTTGTTGAGCAGGCCCTTGTCCACGAGGCGCAAGGTGGCGTTGCCCTTGGCCTTCCAGTGGTCGGGCTTCTCGTCGTTGTCCTCAAAGCTGCGGTTACGCACCAGCTCCGCATAGAGACCGCCGTCGGCGGCATGGTTGATGTCCTCGTAGAAGATGCCATAGAGCATGGGCGACACCGCCTTGCCCTTTTGGGCAGCATCCACGTCGACCGTCACCTGCGCCGAGGCACCCAGGGTTGTCAGGAGCATGGTGGATAATGCAATGTTTCTTGCTTTCATAATCGTGATTTTTGGTAGATTGTATAGTTTTGGGATTGTTGTCAAGTTTTCAATGGCAAATATACACTTTATTCTTTGCATTTTTACCTTTATTACAAAGATTAACAAAAATAAAACCGTACCTTTGCCGCCGATTTATGAAAAAGTATTTGTTCAACAAGCGCAGCGTGCTGCTCTTCAAGCACTTCAACCGCAAGGGCTACAGTCTTTTTGCCGCATTGGGCAAAGAGGTGCTCATCGGTGTGCTGGCGGTGCCCACCCTGACCTATGCCAAGGCCGACGGGGTGAGCGTGAAGCCCGTGGCAGATGGCGACACCATCAGCCTGAGTGTGCGGAGCATCGATGAGGTGGTGGTCACCGGCTCGCGAGCGCCGCTGACTGCATCCCAGTCAGCACGGATCGTAGAGGTGATCTCTCGCGATGACATTCATCGTGCGGAGGCACAGACGATCAATGATGTTTTGAAATTAGCTACCGGCGTGGACGTCCGTCAGCGCGGAGCTTTTGGTGTACAGACGGACATCTCCATCAATGGAGGCACCTTCGACCAGATTGCCATTCTGCTCAATGGCGTGCCGCTGACCAGTCCACAGACGGGACACAATGCGGCCGACTTCCCCGTGTCGTTGAGCGACATCGACCACATCGAGGTGCTTGAGGGTGCCTCGGCCAGAGTCTTTGGATCAGCCGCTTTCAGCGGTGCCATCAACATCGTCACACGGCAGTCGGGCACGCTCATGCGGCAGACACTTGCGACGGTGGATGCCGACGGCAAGCCCCATTGGGGCGGCGAGGCCCGTGTGGAAGGAGGCTCGTTTGGCAGCTTTGGCGCCGATGGGCGCGCTTCCGTGCTCGTGCCGTTCCGTGATGGAGGTTCCAACGTGTCGTCGTCCCTCTCCGCTGGCTATGCGCGGAGCGATGGCGGAACCAGCAATTCCGACTTTAGCAAGTGGCGAGGCTATTACCAAGGTGCCTTTGTCTCGCGCTATGCCGATGTGGACTGGCAGGCGGGTCTCACCTCACAAGACTATGGCGCCAACACGTTCTATTCCGCTCGCTTCCCCAATCAGTATGAGTGGACACGCCGTTACATCGGTTCGGTGAGGGCGCAGGTGCGTCCCTTCGCCCTGGCCGAGAGCCAGACGCTCCGCACCTTGAGCCTCACGCCGACCGTCTATGCCCATCGCGACGTGGACCATTACCAGCTCACGAAAGGAAAGGAAGGGGCTGCGGCAGGCGAGAACTATCACCGCATGGATGTCTATGGGGTGTCGTTCAACGCCCAGCTCGACTGGTTGCTCGGCAAGACGGCAGCAGGCATCGACGTGCGCAAGGAACATATCTTGTCCACAGCCTATGGCCATGAGTTGGCTGAGGCCGACTGGAAACCTATCCATGGCAGCGACCGGCAGTATTCGCGCGAGGGCAACCGCACGAACACCAGTCTGTTCCTGGAGCACAACATCATCCTTGGTGGGCTGACCGTCTCGGCAGGCCTGCTCGCCAATCGCAACACGGGACTCGACGGCGACTATCGCCTCTATCCAGGCGTCGACGTCAGTTACAGGCCCACAAGCCATTGGAAGGTCTATGCCAGTTGGAACAAGGCTTTACGCGTGCCGACTTTCACCGACCTCTATACCAGCAATTCGGCCCAGCAAGGCGACCTCAACCTGAAGCCAGAGCGCAACTCCGCGTTCAAGGTGGGAGCGCGCTATCGCACGGAGGGCCTGTCGGCTTTGGTCAGCGGGTTCTATAGCCATGGCACGAACATGATCGACTGGGTGTATGAGACCGAGGCCTCGACCAAGTATCATGCGCTCAACATCGGCAAGCTCGACAACATGGGCTTCAACGTGGAGACCGATGTCGACCTGGCCCGTCTGCTGTCGCTCGGCAGCAAGGAGGGCGAGAGCCCGTTGAAACTGCATCTGGGCTATGCTTACATCCATCAGAGACATGAGACGACGGAGCAGATCTACCGTTCGCTTTATGCCCTGGAGTATCTGCGCCATAAGTTTGTGGCCACGCTCAGCCACCACATCGTCAGTCACCTGTCGGCCTCGTGGTCGCTCCGTTGGCAACAGCGCATGAATGGTTATCATCCCTATGCCAAGCTCGACGGTAAGTTGATGTGGAGCGAGCGCCATTGGGAACTCTTCGTGAAAGGCGACAACCTCACTGCCCATCGCTATTACGACTTGGGCAGTGTGTTGCAACCCGGACTATGGGTCATGGCCGGCGGAGCCGTCCGTTTCTAAACAAAAAAGCGGCGTGTCGCCATTGCAACACGCCGCTTATCCTAATTCTTAAGTCAAATCTAACAGCACGCCTTCGGGCGTGTTTTTTTGTTTGTCCTGTTTTGATGTCGGCTCCTTTTACTGTCGGTCCTTACCCCAATAGGTCGAGGATGTGGTCGCGACAGTCCTCCATGAGCCATTTGGGTGTGCTCGTGGCGCCACAGATGCCGATGGTCTTGGCGCCTTTCACCCAGTCCATGTCGATCTCTTCAGCCCGTTCCACCTGGTGGCTGTTGGCGTTGACGCTGCGACACTCGTTGAAGAGCACCTTGCCGTTGCTGCTCTTGCGGCCGCAGACGAAGAGGATGAGGTCGTGCTTCGAGGCGAAGTCGGCAATGTTGGGCATGCGGTTGGCCACCTGTCGGCAGATGGTGTCGAAGCTCCTGAAGGTGGCTTGTGGCGAGATGTGGCCCTGGATGTAGTCGATGATGTGGTGAAACTCGTCGAGACTCTTGGTGGTCTGCGAGTAGAGATAGATGTCACGCTCGAAGTCGAGATGCTTCACATCCTCCAGGCATTCCACCACGATGGCTTGTGAATGAGTCTGTCCCACCAGTCCCAACACCTCTGCGTGTCCGTTCTTTCCGAAGATGACGATTTGTGCCTGCGGGTTGCTGTCAAACTGCCGTTTGATGCGGCGTTGCAGGGCCAGCACCACCGGACAGGTGGCGTCGATGATTTCGATGTGGTTGCGCTGTGCCAGTTCGTAGGTCTCGGGCGGTTCGCCATGGGCTCTGAGCAACACCTTCACGCCTTGCAGCTTGGCCATCTGCGCATGGTCGATGGTGATCAGTCCGCGAGCATGTAGGCGCGACACCTCCATGCTGTTGTGCACGATGTCACCCAGGCAGTAGAGCGTCTTGCCCATGGCGAGCTCTTCCTCCGCCTTTCGGATGGCGGTGGTGACGCCAAAGCAGAAGCCACTCCCTTGGTCGATCTCTATCGTGGGGCCCTTGGGAGCCACATCCTTTGTGGCGTCGCCCCCCTTAATTTCATGTTTTGTGTCCATACCTCAAGGCTTCACGTTGACGTTGATGATGACCTTCGTGTTCTCCGGGTCGTTGGTGATGAGCAGGATGCGTGGCTTGGTCTTGCTCTTTTTCAGCATCTCGGCGATGGCCGTGACCTTCAGGTCCGCCTTCTGTCCGGGTGCGATGGTCTTGTTGCTCAGCGACACTTCGAGGCCAGCTGTGAACATCTGCAGGGAGCGGATCTCCAGAGGGCGCTTACCCTGGTTGGTGAGTGTCAGTTTGCCTTTCTTCTGCTTCTTGCCGGCAAAGTTGCCCAGTTCCACGCTGCCCGACGACAAGCGCAGCTTGGGCGCAGTGGCTTTCAGTTGCGGTGTCATGTGGCTGAAGCCAGGGAGCAGGATGGCCGACACGGTGATCTCTTTCTCGGGCGCCACCTTGTCGCCAGCAAACATGCCGAGAAAGACGGGTGTCTGTGTCAATCCCAATTCGCGCAAGGAACGCGAGTCGAGCTGTATCAGCACCTTGCCGCTGCGTCCGGGTGCGAGCCTGGTGGGTCGCACCTCCGCCCGCAGATAGTTGGGCAGGTGCATGAGCACAGGCTCCACGGTCTCGCCCGTGTTGTTCTTGATGTTGATGACCTGCACCGGCTCGTCGCCACGGTTCACGTCATCAAACTCCACTTCGTAACGGTCGGCATCGAGGTCGCCCAACTTATAAGGGTAGCTCACGTCGGTCTGGTCGTCGCCGTCCACCACAACACCCTTGATGGAGAGCATCAGCGGGGTGGATGAAGCGTCGCTGTAGACCCCGATCTGCTTGTTGAAGTGGCCCATGGTCTTGGCGTCATACACGGCGCTGACGGTGAACGACGCTCCGGGAGCCACGGGCGTTTGCGGATAGCTGACGGTGGTGCAACCACAACTGGTGCGCACGTCGCGGATGGTCAGTGGCGAAGAACCACTGTTTTTCATGATGAATTGCGCTGTGACAGGGTGTTTGTAGACCACCTGTCCGCAGTCGATGTCCTTTTTCTGGATGGCAATCTCCTGTGCGCTGGCAGTCATGGTGGCCAGCGCGAGGAGACCTGAGATAACATAATGTTTATTCATTCTGATTCTGATCAGCGAATTATGGTGAAACGTTTGGCGCCCTCACGGCCTGCATATTCGGGGCTGTAGGCACATTGTGCTGTGCAGATGCCCGATGTGTAGTCGCCTTGGCGATCCACGTAGTAGTCGGTCTCCACGACGTGCTTGCCCTTGGCCATGAGGTCGAAATAGTAATTTGTCACATTGTCTCTTGGTGAACAATAGTAGCCCCAACGGTAACCGCTAGTCTGTGCGACTGGTTCCAGGCAGGCGGCACGCTTGTCTTGCACCTGTACGAAGTCGTAGTCGCGGTCGGCCACGATGGTGATGCGCACCTTGACCTTGTCGCCCACGTGCAACTGGACGGTCTTGTCGCTGACGGTCTTGCCGTTGATCACGACCTCGCGCTTGACCTTCAGGCCAGCCGACTGTGTGTCGACATCGCTGGCCTTCTGCCAATACTGGGCGTAGAGGGCGCCCCACGATGTGCCGTCGGTGGTCTTCTCGGCGGTGAAGGTCGATGGCGACGGCGTGTCGACGACCGTCTTCACATAGCCCATTCCGGCTGTCGCCTTAGGCAAGTCGAGCGGATGGCCGTCTACCTTCAGCGTGGCTGTTTGGGCTGTGGACAACTTATCCATGTCGACTTGTCCCTTCTGGTCGGCCAAGAAAGCAAAGATGGCGTCGACGGTGTTGATGGGCGTGTCCCACGCCTGTGTGCGCTTCTCCTGCAAGAGCCAGCGCCTCATGTCCTCCAGGGTCTTCGTGTCGCGGGGAGAGAGGAGCCTCTGCGCCTCGATGGCGGCCACCTGGGTGGGGATGCGATAGTCGCGCCATGTGTATTGTGCGCGTTGTGTGTCATAGTAGCGGCCCATCTCCTCCTTGTAGACCGCGTATTCGTTGAGGCTCTGCAAGTATTCTTTAGCCCGTGTCGTGTATCCATATTGGGCGAGGATGACCGCCGAGCGAGCCTTGCCATAGATGGTCAGTTTGCTGGTCTTCTTCTCCAAGAGACCGAGCAAGTAATGCATGTCGGCAGTCGGCTTGCGTCCTGCCAGGGCGCTGGCGTAGAGGTAGTCGCATGCGAACTCAGACGGGTCTTGCACCTGTGGCCGTCTCTTCTGAGCCTCCTTCTTGAGGTTTCTCACCTCGTCGGCTATTCGCTTGTCCAGGTAGGTGAACGCTTTGTTCAGGAGCTGCGTATTGTCTTGTGTGGCCAGTAGACTGTTGAGGCGCGTCAAGATGCTCACGACCTCCATGGTCATCCAGCTGTTTCCTGGCATCTCTGGCCACCAGCTGAAGCTGCCGTCGGGGTTTTGCAAGGCCGAAAGTTTCTTGGTGAAGGTTGTCAAGCGGTAATCGACAGCCGACGCATCCAAGTAGTTGGCCAACTGTTGCTTCTGTTCCGTCTCACGGTTGGCGTCGGCCACCCATGGCGTTTCGGAGAGAACCATCGTCTTCAGTTCGTTGTTCTTCTGTAGACTGCTGGTCAGCGACGTCTCGCCTCCAGTCTCCCTCTGCCATAGCTTGATGGTTTTGGCGATGGCTGGGTTGCTGGTCAGCAGCTGGCGGGCTATCGTGTTGGCATAGAGCGCTGCCGCAAGCGAGATGGCGTTTTGCTCCGAGGGATTGGCCATGGTGGGCAACGCCTGTATCATCAGCCATGCGGGATGGTTGGTGTACTCGACGGTCAGTCGGTTGCGCTTGTCGGAGGGAGTGGGGAAGACTTTGCTGAGATCAATCGTCTTCACACCCGCTCCGTCTTGTGTGAAGGGAAGCGTGGTGGTCACATGTTCCATGTTGGGAAGCAATGGCAAGTAGTGCTGCTCGCCATCGCTGAAGCCTTGGCCTTCCGCTGTGAGGCGTGCGATGAAGAGTGAGGTTCCTTGGCTCAGGTCGGCCAGTCGGTCGCCATCGATGGTGAAGTCGGCGGTCACGGTCTGGCCAGCGCTGACCCGGAAGGGCGACGACCACTCTTCCACCACCTTGTCGGTCTCAGGATCGAGCAACTGCAAGCGGGCCTTGCCCCTTGCCTCCCTGTCTGATGTGTTGGCGATGCGGCATGCCACCATCGCCTGGTCGCCCTGGCGAATGAACCGTGGCAGGTTCGGCTGCACCATGACCGCTTTCTTGGCAACGGCCTCTGCTGTGATGTCTCCATAATTGAAGTCGGCGTCGTGGGCCAAGCCCATGAACTTCCATGTGGTGACACTCTCGGGCAGGGTGAAGGAGATGTTCACGTTGCCATTGGCGTCGGTGGTCAGCGCGGGATAGAAGAAAGCCGTCTCCATGAGGTTCTCGCGCACCTGCACAGGAGTGCCCGCCTTGTTGTCTGTGGGTCCGTTGTCACTTGCGTTTCCCAGTCCCGCTATGCGCCCTTGGAACTTTTTACTCTTTTCCACTCTCACAGGTACCTCACGGATGACGTTGCTCCCGGCGTCTGTCGTTGCCATGGCTCGCTCTTGGCGAGCCATCAGCACCATCGGGGCGTTGTAGCGGAAACTATAAGGATTGGCAAACTCGAACATCTCGGGGGCAAAATGAGAGAAGTCGAGGTCGTGGACGTTGAGCATATTGGTGCTCTCGAAGCCATAGAGGCCAACCGCCGCTTGCCAGCTGCTGGCCCAATATGCCCTTGGCGTGGAGCAGAAATAGCTCATGTCGAAGTTCCAGCGATGCTTGGCAATGGCGTCGAGGCTCTTGTCATACATGGTGACCAACAGTTGCGCTGTGGCCGGCCGGCTTTGTGGCGTCTCGATGTGCAGGGTCCATTGCTCCTTTTGTCCAGGCGTCAACTTGTCGCGGAAGGTCTTCCATGACAGTTTCAACTTGTTGTCGGGTTTGGGTCGTGTGATGCTCATGAGGTGGCTGTACTTCTTTCCATCCTTCACCCAGGCCAGGGTGATCGTGACGCCATTGCCATACTCCTCTTTATAATGCAACTTGCGTGTGACGACCTCGTCACTCAGCTTGCCCATGCCCTTGTCGAGGACCTTCTCGCCGGAGAAGACCGAATAATAAATATGTGTGTCCTTGTCGGATGTTCCCACTTGCAGGTAGACGGGACTACCATCGCTTGGGAATTCGTTGCCCGACAGGTAGAACCAGTCGTGGGTCGTGACGACCGGCTTCTTGTCGGCGTAAGAGAAGACGACGACCGACTGCTTTGCTGTGTCCTGGCCGCAGATCACTTCCAACTCATGCTTGCCTGAGGGTAGCGCCTCGCCCAAGCGGATAGGTTTGTTGGCTTCAGCCGACTTCCACGCGCCGCCGTCCCACCGATAGCTGATCGTGCCGTCGATGCTTTCGCCGTTGAGGTTGGTGCGCTTGACGGAGAACACCTTTAGGCTGTCGCGCAACGACTTGTCGGGCAGGTCTATTGTGAGCACGGCCGAGCGGTTGCTCAGCACCAGCGAGGTCTCGCCCTCATGGGTCTCGCCCGTGCCATCCGTCACCTTGGCGTTGGCAGCAATCTTGAAGTAAACCGCATGGTCGAGGTTGATGTCGTCGGGATAGAGCATGGGCAACTTGACCTCAAACGAACCATCGTCGGCTGTGACCGTGGTGTCGCAGAGGAGCTGCTTGGAGCGGTCGATGATGATTCGGCTCCAGAACCAGATGGGATAGCGGCGCACCTCATAGGCCACCTTGGCACCCTGCACAGGCACGCCCGAATAGGTCTTGGCCCATCCGCGCACCTTCACGGTGTCGCCCGCTTGATAGCTCTCCTTATAAGGGTCGTAGGTGATCTCGAAGGAGGGTCGTTTGTATTCCTCCACCTGGAAACGCACCGATCCGTAGTCGTCAGACGAGATGAAAAATCTCCCCGTCAGTCCCGTCTTGGGCAAGGTGAAGTCGGCGGAGGCCGAGCCAAACTTGTCCGTCGTGACGTTTTGTGAGGACACCTCCTCGCCGTTGGCGTCATGAAGCGTCAACTTCACCTGTTTGTCCACCTGCGGCTTCGTCGTCAGGGTGACGTTGTTTTGCTGATAGGCGATGAGGGCGACGTGCACCTGCTGGCCGGGGCGATAGATGGCGCGGTCGGTGAAGAGACGCGTGTCTTTCCCATCATTATTGTTGTTCCAATAACTGTAATTGGCAGAGACGTTGGTCTCGCGGAACGCCTTGTCGTTGTCGGTGTAGGCAAAGACCTTCTCGGGAGCCAGCTTGCCCACCTTATAATAAGCCTCGCCATTCTTGTCCGTGCTGAGGCCTATGGTCTGCGCTTTCTCGTTGTCGTAGGTGGTGGGCAGGGTGAGGCGCAGGTGGGCACCAGGCACGGCCTCGCCTGTGGTGGCGTTGACCACCACATAGCGCATCTGATGGTTGGGTATGGCCTGTGCCATGAGGAAGAGGTTGCTCACGTTGAGCAGCGCCCGTTGGGGTTGTATCTTGCTGTTGTCGGTGGTGGCCTCCACGAGGTAGACGCCGACGGGCAGTCCCTTGATGATGAGCGAGTCGGAATTCTCCTTCCATGCAGGCTGTCCGACGTATCGCTTGACGAGCGTCTGTATCGCGCCTGGCGCCACCTTCTTTTGCAACGAGGCCCAGTCGTCGGGTTCATTGGGCGACAGCTGACAGTCGCCCTCCACGTTGAGGCGATAGATGTTGATGGTGAGGATGCCGATGTTGCGCAGGGAGTTGATGCGCACCAGGCGATCCGTCTGCGGCAACAACGCGCGGTCGCCCACGTTGATGTTGAATTGTGGCTGTTGCCAGTTGGCCAGGTCGTTGCGCAACTGGTTCATCCGTGGCCAGCTGCCCCACTTGCTGAGCGCATAATTGATGTAGTTGACGTTGTCCTCCGCCGTCATGTCGGTGGCCTTGGCAAGGAAGCGGCTGCGCTCGATGGCCAGTTCGCCGGCCTCGCGCAGGTCGCCATACTTGCGGATGAGCGAGTCTATGGCTTGCAGGTATCTGGACTTGCGCACCTCGTAGGTGTCGACCTCGCGGCCATAGCGCAAGCCCAGGCAGGCGCTGATGCATGCCGCAGGGCGGTTGCCTTTGGCCGCATAATAGTCATGCAGGGCCTTGTATGCCTTGGCCTCCATGCCCACCACGTGCAACAGGTCGTCGTTGAAAATCTTGCTGTCGACGCCTTCCACCACGGCGGGTGCATACTCCACACACTTGTGCTGAGCCAGCAACGCCGGTTGCTCCATGGCCACGGCAAACCAATGCTTGCGCTTCGCCTGGTCCTCCTCGTTGTCTTGGCGTTGCTCATAGAGCTTGCCCACCACGGTGGCGTAGACCGCCCGCAAGACAGGGTCCTTGGTCTCCGATGCCCTGTCCTCCAGTCGGCTGAGCGCCACGTCGGCCGAGTCGGGCGCGATCTGCGTCTGCGCCGCCGCCCGCAGCAGTTGCGCCTTGAGCAGCTGGCCATAGTCGGCGTCTTTCTGTGCCTTGTCGATGATCTTGTCGAGCCACTCCATCTGTGTCTTCGGCAAGTCCTTGGCTTGCGCCTCTGTCACTTTTTTCCACAAGGCGGTATAGGAGTCCGCCACGGCCATGAGCGGCATGATCATGGCCAAGATGATGACCAATAGCTTTTTCATATCTTCCGGTTGCTGGGTGATGTGTATGTAAAGATAATGCAAATTGAACGCAAACGATCAAGCTCGCTTGAGTATTTTGCTGAGATGCAGCTTATCTTCTACAAAGATAATCATTTTGGCGCACACTCTCGGGGATGGTTCCACTTAATTAGGAAAATTTACGACTCTATCGCGCCTAACATCCTTATTTAACGAATATTTGTCGGGAGAGAGCGGGAGGGTAAGCCGCTCGTTTCCTGGTCAGGAAAAGTGGCTCGCCACACAATCCATAAACCTTGACAGATGCTGTGGGCGATCGCTGTAAGACAACAGCTTGGCGCGGCTCCACCACACCACGAGCCGTCGCTTGGCCCGCGACATGGCCACATAGAGTTTGCGGGCGTCCTCGGCCAAGAGGGCAGGCTTGCCTTCGTTGTAGAAATTGGGGATGCGCCCGTCCACCACGTCGAACACCACCACGCGGTCGAACTCCAGTCCCTTGGCCTTGTGGATGGTGGAGACGAAGACGCGGTCGGGGATGGTGGTGGAACTGCACAGGTCGGCCTCCTTGAACGTGTTGAGCTCCATGATGTGATGGTCGAGTTGCTCCTTGAGCGACGGTTCCCAACGGGTGTCGATGATGTCGCCCGCCAGGAAGCGATACACGTAGTCGAGCTTGGACACGTCGCTCCAAAGGCCCTTCTCCTTGAGCAGGTCCGCCATGTGTTGCATCTCTTCGACGAGAGCCGGCGTCGGGCTGTCGGTGTCGCGCAGGTACAGTCGCTCCATCGCCTCGCCGTGAAACGCCTGGTAGGCGCGGCGGAAGCGCTCGATGCGTTGCCGCACGGATGGCGTCAGCAGGTAGTCGTGTTGGCTGTCGCGCAGTTGTTGCCCTTGCGCGTAACAGTAGTTCATGAGTGACACCGTGGCGTTGACGTCGTCGTCGGCCAGGTGTGAGTTCTCGCCCTCCAGGTGAAGGTCGCTCAGCAGCAGTTTCAACTTGAAAGCCTTCAGGTCGGGGCGTAACAGTCGCATGAGTTTCAGCGAGTCGAAGCAGCGCGGATGCTCCCGTTGCCAGTCGACATCGGGCAGGTAGCGCCTCAGGTTGTGGTCCATGATGTGGTAGTCGTACTCGGCGTTGTGGCCCAACAGCACGTCGTTGCCCACGAAGTCGAGAAACAGGCGGAGCGCCTCGGCGTGTGAGCGGATGGCCTGGTGGCGTCGCTCCTCGATGATGGGGTTGACGATGTCGCCCAGGCGTTCGGGGATGGGACGGTCGGTCTCGATGTAGACCGAGAACTTGGCCACGCTGCGGCCTTGCCGTATCTTCTCGGCAGCGATCTGGATGATGTCGTCCTCAAAGACGTTGAGTCCTGTGGTCTCGGTGTCGAAGACCACGATCTCCTCGTCCTCATAGGTCTTCAGGAAGTCTTGCAGGTAGGTGTCGTCGGTGGGACGGAGGAAGTCGGTGGGGCAGATGGCGCGTGTGCGGAGCTGGTGGAGCCATGTGCGGGCGGAGGCCTCCGTCTCGCAAACTTTCAGGCCATGCATGAGTCGTGACCATGCGATGAAGTTGTGCTCGTTCGACAAGACGCTCAGGTGGGCCAGGAGCATCTTCACTTGTGGTGTGGTGAAGATGTCGGAGCCCGACACCTTGAAGTGGTCCACGCCGAGTTGCTGGAGCGTCAGGCTCAGTCGGTCGGCGTCGATGTTGGAGTTGACGATGACCGCTGTGGTCTCCCCAGGCTGTCCCTCCCTGGCTTCGTCGCGCACGAAGCGCGCCACGTCCTGGTATTCGCAGTCGATGTCGCGACTGTCGCGTATCTGCATGTCGCCGGGTTGTGGTGCCTCGTCGTTGTTGGGGTGGGGCAGCAGCTCGGGATCGGCGCCGAGATGCGCCACGGCAAACTGGTTGAGCATGTCGACGAGATACTTGGGCGACCGGTGATTGATGTTGAGATGGTGTGCCGTCCCTCGGCATAGGCGCTTGATCTCTGTGAGCGTCTCCAACTTGGCGCCCATGAACGAGAAGATGGCCTGTTGCTCGTCGCCGAGGTAGAGAAGCGTGCGGTTGGTGTCACCGTCGTCCTGTCGGCCATCGGTGTCGCCAGCCCACAACTCGCTGATGATGGCCAGTTGCAGGCGGTTGAGGTCTTGCACCTCGTCCACCTGTATCCAGGGGTAGCGGCGGTGGTCGGCGTCAGAGCGTAGCGACGCGTAGGTGCGAAGGAGCAGGTCTTCGAAGTCGATGAGGTTGTTTTGCGCCTTGTAGGCGTGGTAGGCGTGGGCAAACTTCATCTTGAGCAAGGTGCGCGAGGTCGCTTGTCGCAGCCCCACATCGAAGTGCGGCGACTGTGCCACGTCGGCATAGTAGTCGTTGTGCTCATAGATGTCGGTCATCTTGGAAGCCGTAAAGTCGTCGCCGACGGCTTGGCAGAGCGTGCGGAGCACCCTCACGTCGTCGGGCGTCACGCATTCGGGGTGCTGCCTGTATTCGCGCGGGAAGCCATAGGCGAGTTCCTCCATGAAATGGGAGAAGAAGGCAATCTCGTTGTAGAGACGCTTGCGGTCGTAGCTTTGGAGCACGCGGGCCTCGTCTTCCTGTAGATACATGGCCAGGATGCTCACCATAGTGTCTTCGTCGATGATGGCCGTCTCAGCCGGCACCACGTGGTTCTCAAAGAGGTAATGGGAACAGAAACGGTGGACATTGCCCACGAAGATACGCTCAGAGTCGGTGTCGTCGATGTGTTGCTGGATGCGGTCGCGCATGCCGCGTGCCGCGCGGTTGGTGAAGGTCATGCAGAGCATGTCGCCGTAGTCGACGCCGCAGTCGTGAGCCTTCCGCACACGTTCGGCCAGGATCTGTGTCTTGCCGCATCCCGGAGGGGCCAGCACCAGGTGGCGGCCGCCCTTGAGGTCGATGACGGCCTGTTGGCTGTCGTCGGGTGTCCATGTGATGGTTGTAGTGTCGCTCATGATGGAATGATGGTGTAGGGACGGGGCCATTGCGCCTTGGCGTGGCCCCCAAAAAGAAAGCAGGCGGACGGCCATGGCATGTGTGCATGACTGTCCGCCTGCCAATGGTGAGACAAGCTTGTTATTTCTCCTGTAGGATGATGCCACCCTTGGGTTGCAGCGTCACCTTGGCCTTGCCGTCCTTGCCCACCTTGAGGGTGCGCAGTTCGGCGTCGGGCCAGCGCTGTCCTTTCTTCAGCTTGCCGTCGAGGTAATAGTCGACGGTCTTGCCCGCCAGCATCGGCAGGTTGAGCGTCAGCGTCATGGGAGCATCGGTGCCGTTGATGCCGCCCACCAGCCACTTGTCGGCGTGTCGGCGAGCCATGACGGCGTATTTCGTGGGATAGCCGTCGATGAAACGTGTCTCGTCCCATGTGGTGGGCAGGGCCTTGAGGAACGCCTGCTCGAAGGCAGGCAGTTCGTCGACGACGTTGGGCGTGACCTCCACGCAGTTGACCGAGCATTGGTTGGTAATGGCGGTGGCCATCTCGAAGACGTCGGTCGTGAAGCGCTGGTGGCGGCTCTTGTTGTCCTTGCTCAGCATGCGGTTCATGATGACGCCACCCCAATCGAAGCTGCCCACGGCGTTGCGTCCAAAGGGATGCATGGTCATGTCGTAGCCCTCGCGGCGTGCGGCCTCCTCGGAGAAGAACACGTTCTCTGAGGCGAGGGCGGCCTCCGATCCCACGTAGTTGGGATAGAGACGCTCCCAGCCGCGCGGCAGGGTGCAACCGTGGAAGATCACCTGCAGGCCATAGTCGTTGGCGTCGCTGAGGATGTCTTCGTAGAGTTGCATGGTGTGTTGCTTGTCGCCAGCGAAGAAGTCGACCTTGATGCCCTTGACGCCAATCTTCTGCATCCACGCCATGGCTTTCTTGCGGGCGATGGGGCGGTTCATGACGTTGCGCGGGCCTTGCGGGGCGTTGTTCTCAAAACCGTTGGAGTTGTACCATAGTAATAGGTTCACGCCCTTGCTCTGGGCATAGCGGCTGAGCTGTTCCATGCGCTCGTAGCCGATCTGGGTGTCCCACCAGTTGTCTACCAGCACATATTCGTAGCCCATTTTGGCCGAAAGGTCGATGAACTTCACCTGGTCGTCGTAGTTGATGCTGCCATCCTGCCAGATGAGCCAGCTCCAGGTGTAACGTCCCGGCTTGTAGTCGGTCGATGGCTTGTAGAGCGGGTCGAGCACGTCATAGGGGATGGTGGTCTCGGCGATGGGTGCCAGCGTCTGTCCCACAGTGATGGTGCGCCAGGGCGTGGAGCCCGGTAGGCTGATGCCCGGATAGGCCGATCCCCATCCGTTGTTCTCGCCCTCCTGCGGGTAGGCGATGGTGTAGCCCTCGCCGGCCTTGTACTCCGAGAGGCGTCCGCCACAATAGTCGCCCGTGACGCCCGTCTCCGACACCAGGGCCCACGCCTTCTCGCCAGCCGAAGCCTTTTCCTTGTCGGCGCCACCGATGTGGAACAGGCAGGGGAACGTGTAGCCCACGCCGTATTGCGACGGCTGGGTCATCGGCGCGTCGGACGAGAACACCTCCTCATAACTGGGTTTGGTGGTCTCCCATCCCGTCATGGGCTGTATCTGCGGTGAGAGGAACGTGGTGGTCTGCTCGGGGAAGTTGAACGATGAGGCCTCCTCGTAGATCATCGCCTGCTTCGGGTTGCCACTCTTGGGCCGGGGCAGGGTGTAGCGGTAGGCCACGTCGTTGTCCGACACGTTGAGCGTCACCACCATCTCGAGTTGCTTGGCGTTGGTGAAGGTCAGCACGGCCTGGTTGGCCACGTAGTGGACCTCCGAGGCCTTGGTGCGCGTCATGGTGTAGCGCTTGTCTACCTTCTCGGTCTTGGTGGTGGTGAGCTTCAGGCCAGTGGTGAAGTCGCCGATGTTGGTCTTCAGGCCCAGGCGCGACGAGCGCAGGATGGGCTGTCCGGCATAGGTCACGGTGTAGTTGGCGTGGCCGCCGTCGTCGTTGACGGTCACCACGAGCTTGCCGTCGGGCGAGCTGACGGTGCTCTCCTCGGCCGCCACGGGCAGCGAGGCGAGCAGGGTCAGGGCGGATAGTATCAAGGTGTGTCTCATGGGCATCACGTTGTGTAGCGGATTGCAGGGTTGTGAGAGAACTTAGAGGTTGTCCTTCTCGATGTCCTTGAAGTAGCGGTAGGTGCCCACCTTCAGTTCGTCGGCAGCGGCCTCGTCGGCCACGATGATGCTGTGGGCGTGCTGTTGCAGGGCCGAGATGGTCCAGGCCTGCGTGACGGGACCCTCGACGGCAGCCTGCAGGGCGCGAGCCTTGTGGTGTCCGTTGACGAGGATCATCACCTCGCGGGCGTCCATCACGGTGCCCACGCCGACGGTCAGGGCGTGCTTAGGCACCTTGTTGACGTCGTTGTCGAAGAAACGCGAGTTGGCGATGATGGTGTCGGTGGTCAGCGTCTTCACGCGGGTGCGGCTCACGAGGCTCGAGAAGGGCTCGTTGAAGGCGATGTGACCGTCGGGGCCGATGCCGCCGATGAAGAGGTCGATGCCTCCGGCGTCCTTGATCTTCTGCTCGTAGCTGGCGCACTCGGCCTCCAAGTCGGCAGCGTTGCCGTTGAGGATGTGCACGTTCTCGCGGGGGATGTCGATATGGTCAAAGAGGTTGCGGGCCATGAAGCTGTGGTAGCTCTCGGGATGGCTCTCGGGCAAGCCCACATACTCGTCCATGTTGAAGGTCAGGACGTTGCGGAAACTGACGCGGCCCTCCTTGTTGGCCTTCACCAGGGCGGCGTACATGCCCTCGGGCGAACTGCCGGTGGGCAGACCCAGCACAAAGGGATGGTCGGCCGTGGGCTTAAACTGGTTGATACGCTCCACAACATGGTTGGCTGCCCACTCAGAGAGGCGGTCGTAGTCCTGTTCGATAATTAATCTCATAATACTTTATGGTTTAAAACGGTTGTTAGTCTTCTGCAAAAATAACACTTTTTTGTGGAACCCGTGCAATAATTCGGGAGAAAAGTGCGACCCGTTTTGCTATTTCTTGGATTGTGTCAACTGGCGGGTGTCCGCATGCGGCAAGCGGAATGCAGGACGCATCGGGGCGTGAGGGGGGTGAGCCGGTTTTTGCCCTTTTTCTGTTTTGTCTTGAAAATTCTGAAAAAACACGCACTTCTGGACTGCACCTTCTAGAAAAGAATTCAAGGCTTTTGTCCGATTAAATTTCGTTAAAAGTCTTAACGTCGGTTAATTTGTATGAAATTGTTCAGCGAAAGAGGCCTTATCGAGTTGCGATAGATATCGAATCGAGACTCGATAGATATCTTATCGAGACTCGATAGATGCTCAACGGAGACTCGATAAGATATCTATCGCAAAACTCTGAGCA
>JBNMMB010000035.1:0-33352 GCA_050875105.1 Prevotella sp.
ATCTTATCGAGACTCGATAGATGCTTAACGGAGACTCGATAAGATATCTATCGCAAAACCCTGAGCATGCGCAGAGTTTTCCAAAGGGCACATTTCTTCTTAACGCTCTGAATGTCAGTTGTTTGCGTAAAACTCGCTGAGAATCGCGTATTTGCGAGCAAAAGGACTCGTGATTGATTTCAAGCGATTCTGGAGAGACTTTTTGTTGGGATTATTCTGATTTTGCGTCGCGAGGAATTTGTCAAAAACCAAATGAGCCCCTTGGTAGCTTTCTGCGCCAAGGGCTTGTAGTTTTGTCCATTGTGGGTGACGTGGGACACGTCACATGGCCGCAAGGTCTTCTTGCTGGTGACGTGGGACACGTCACCCACTACAAGGCGGGCAGGCCATAAACCGTACGAAACCGCCCACGCGAAGCCTTTGCCATCATGTGCAGGATGTTTCTTTCTGGTAGGGTGGGACGCACAAAAAGGAGCTCCGAAAGGCGTAAAAAGCGCTTAGCTTTATATATTATATATAATGTGAGGCAATAAAATCGCACTTTTTTGAAAAAAAAGCTAGGAAAAGTTTGCAGTTTCAAAAATAAGTTGTACCTTTGCACTCGCATTCAGGGGAATGCTTCTGGAAACAGAACAATGCGGCAATAGCTCAGTTGGTAGAGCGCGACCTTGCCAAGGTCGAGGTCGCGGGTTCGAATCCCGTTTGCCGCTCATCTTTTTTCTGAAACACACAACCTTTCGATGAATTTATATTTAAGATACTTTGAGCGGGAAACGCTTGTCTCCAATGTTGATGAGGCACTTGATTTCCTTAGGTCAATTGACGAAATCGATGTGACACCCGAATTGGAAGCCGACTTGCGCGAGTTTGTGCAAAGCGACGTGTATTTCCCCAAGCGTTATAAGGTGCATTCCCATGCTTATTTCATTGTCATCAAGACAGCTGCTGAGACCATGCTTGATTTCAAGCAGAAGAAGGCTTTGCGCTCGGGTGGCAACGCTAACAATGCCGAAGCGCGTGGCAATGCCGACATGGCCGTCAACCGCCTGACAGAGGAGAAGGCCGGATGGTATGAGGGCGAACTCAATTTCAAGCGTGTGGTGATGATCCCGGCTACGGGCAAGCACGAGTATCGTGACACCTTGTTTGTGGCGCGCTGCAAAGCCAACTCGGGACAGGACTGCTACAACCGCATCGTGGAGCACCTGCGCGACCGCGTCGACTATCGCAGCCAGTTTCCTTCGGCCAAGGGAAAGAACTTCAAGTTCAAGTATCTTGGCCAGTGGAAGTGATTTCCCCATTGAGTAACCATTCCTTTTGAGCGTACGATTATGAATAAGGTGATGTTGATAGGCAACGTGGGGAAGGATCCCGACGTTCGCTATTATGAGGCCGACCAGGCTGTGGCCAAGGTGACCCTTGCCACCTCAGAACGTGGCTACACGCTGAAGAACGGCACCCAGGTGCCCGACCGCACAGACTGGCACAACCTGGTGTTCTATCGCCAGTTGGCCAAGGTGGTGGAGCAGTATGTCCACAAGGGCGACAAGTTGTATGTGGAGGGTCGCCTGCGCTATTCCACGTTCGACGACCAGATGGGAAAGCGCCACTACGTCACGGAGATTCTCGTGGAAAACATGGAGATGCTGACACCGAAACAGCGCACCGACGCTGCCACCAAGGTGGGGGCACCGGCCGCCGACAAGCAGGATCCCTTCGGCCCGAAGGACGACAAACTTCCTTTCTGATCGAGCGGGCTTTCCTCCCTCGCAGGCAGGAGAGTTTGCTCCTTGATTAACAAGAAGATATTTTGGAAACACTTCTTTTATTCCAATTAACCGATTGGCTGGAGTTGAGGCCCTTGACCCCAGGCATTGTCATAGCAGCTGTGTTGGCTGCTATGTTGCTTTTGTTGTCGGGCTTCGCCAGCGGCTCGGAGATTGCCTTTTTCAGTCTCTCGCCGCAAGACCTTGATGAACTGGATCCTGAGAAAAGCGGCAAGGACCGCGACATACAGAAGTTGCGCGACGACTCGGAGCGCACGTTGGCCACGATCCTCATTCTCAACAATTTTGTGAATGTCACCATCATCATGCTCTGCAACTATGTCTTCGGTTCGCTGATTTTCTTCAAGGTGCAGTGGCTGGAGTTTGCGTGCATCACGGTGTTGCTCACCTTTCTCTTGTTGCTTTATGGCGAGATCATGCCCAAGGTCTACAGCCGCCAGAACCCGTTGGCCTTCTGCCGGATGGCCGTGGGTGGCATCATGCTGATACGCAAGGTCTTTTGGCCCATCGAGACGGTGCTGATCACCAGCGGCGTCATCGCCGAGAAGGCGGTGCCCAAGGAGAAGCGCCAGCTCTCTGTCGACGACCTGGAGCAGGCGCTCGAACTGACCGACAAGGACGACATCAAGGATGAGCAGAGCATGCTCCAGGGCATCATCCGCTTTGGCGACGAGACGGCCAAGGAGGTGATGACCAGCAGGCAGGACATCGTCTCGATCGACATCCGCAGCAGTTTTCAGGACGTGCTGACCAGCATTGTCGAGAACAACTACAGTCGCATACCCATCTGCCAGGACAACGACGACAACATTCGGGGCATTCTCTACATCAAGGACCTGTTGCCCCATCTCTCCAAGCCGTCCAACTTCAGGTGGCAGAGCCTCATCCGCCCGCCTTACTTCGTGCCAGAGACCAAGAAGATCGACGCGTTGCTCCGTGAGTTCCAAGACAACAAGATACATATCGCCATCGTTGTCGACGAGTTTGGCGGCACCAGTGGCCTTGTCACCCTGGAGGATATCCTGGAGGAAATCGTCGGCGAGATCAATGATGAGTATGATGAGGACGAGAAGTCATATTCCAAGTTGAACTACAACACGTATCTCTTCGAGGGAAAGACGCTGCTGAGCGACTTCTGCAAGATTCTCCAGATCGACGATGATGAGTTTGATGAGGTGGCCGGCGATGCCGACACCTTGGCTGGTCTCTTGCTTGAGTTGAAAGGCGACTTCCTCAGCATTCACGAGAAGTGCGAGTACAAGCGCTTCTCGTTTGAGGTGATGGCAGTCGAAGGCCGGCGCATCAGCCGCGTGAAGGTGACCGTGCACAACAAGCCACAAGATGCCCCTGCAAAGAGTTGACGAAGTGGCGCCCGGCGTGCAGCTGGGCCTGTGGCATATCACGGAACGTGTGGAAGAACTGCCGAGACCTCGCGTGGCCGACCTCTCGGCCTATCATGGTGGTAGGCTGCTGGAGAAAATGGTCACCTATGCGCTGCTCCAGCAGATGACCGGCCACGACGACTGGGTCATCGGCCATGAGACTTCGGGCAAGCCCTTGTTGGACCGGATGCACATCAGCGTGAGCCACACCAAGGGGTGGGCGGCGCTGCTGTTGTCTGCCGAGCACGAGGTGGCGGTCGACATCGAGTATGCGTCGATGCGCGTGAGCCGTGTCGCCAAGCGCTTCATGCGAGCGGATGAACGCAGCGACGACTGGCGCACCCAACTCATTTGTTGGAGCGCCAAGGAGACCACCTACAAGTTCTTTGCCGACGACCACCTGGCATTCTCCGACATGCGCATGTCGCCGTTGGGGACAGCAGACCAGGGCGTGTTGACCGTGGAGAACTTGCTGCGGCAACAGGCGTTGCCCATTCATTATGACTTGACGCCGGACTATGTGCTGACTTGGGCTGTCGGGAGGGACACCCTATGAAAAAGGAAGGAAACTATCGAAATCCATGAACTAGGATTTTAAACCTAAAAACATAAAAAGGAATGCTAAAGAATTTGTTGATGACGGCCCTCATGGGCGTCGCCATGGCAAACGTTTCGGTTGAAGTATGTGCCAAAGAAACAAAGGCGGTGAATGTCGCGTCAAAGACAGCACCATCTTCCATCACCTATCAGGTGGCTAACCAAACGGTTAACGTTGAATTTTATTCTCCCTCTATTGTCCGCGTCGTCAAGGCAGTCACTCCGGATGCCGCCAAGCTGAAGAAGAGCTATTCGGTCATTCTGAAGCCCCAACAAGTGAAAGGGGTGAGCAGGCAGGACCAGGGCGACACCATCACGATGGAGTCTGCATGCTTCATCGTGAAAATCAACACGCATACAGGTGAGATCACTTTTCTCTCAAAAGAAGGAAAGTCGCTATTGAGCGACACGAAGACAACCCTCGAAGCGCGACAGGATGCGGCAAACAAAGGCAAGTACCGCGTCAAGCAATGCTTCCGACTGGCCGACGATGAAGCGGTGTATGGCCTGGGACAGCTTCGCGATACCCACATGAACCAGCGGGGACGCCATGTCGAGTTGTGGAACCACAACACCTACATTGCCATTCCTTATTTCACAAGTGAGAAGGGCTACGGCATCTATTGGGATAATGCCGGCAAGAGCTACTTCGATGATGACAAGGACACCACCTCCTTCATCAGTGAGGTGGGCGTGTGTGCCGACTATTATTTCATGTACAAAGATGGCACGCAGGATGGGGTCATCGCAAGCATCAGGGAGTTGACAGGCCGGGCCACCATGTTCCCCAGATGGGCGATGGGCTTCTGGCAGTGTCGCGAACGATACAAGACCAGCGACGAGCTGGCCGGTGTGCTCGACAAGTATCGCGAGTTGCAGATCCCCACAGATGCCATCGTGCAGGACTGGCAGTACTGGGGATGCGACTCCAACTGGAACGCAATGAAATTCCAAAACCCTTATTATATCAATAAGGTGGGTGATCCTGCGTGGAACAAGTATCTACCCAAGGACATGAAGAACATGAAGCCTCAGGGTGAGCCCCGACTGAAAACACCGGAGGAGATGGTGAAGTATGTGCACAAGAACAATGCGCATCTCATGATCACCATTTGGCCCACCTTTGGTCCGTGGACTGCCCAATACAAGGAGTTTCAGAAGATCAATGCCCTCTTGCCATTCAACACCTGGCCGCAAAACTGTGATGCCCGGCCATACGACGCCTTTAATCCGAAGGCACGCGACATCTACTGGAAGTATCTCACAAATCTCTACAACATGGGGTTTGACGCCTGGTGGACCGACTCCACCGAGCCCGACCACTTTGAGAAGGATGGCGACCAGGATTATCAGACGTATGACGGCTCATGGCTCGCCGTTAAGAACGCTTATCCTTTGGTTCACAACAAGAGCATCTATGAGCATCAGCGAGCGATGAAAGGCAATGAGAAACGGTCGCTGCAGATGACCCGAAGCGGCGCCTTTGGCATCCAGCATTATGGCACGTTCTCATGGAGTGGCGATATCTTGGCTTCTTGGCAAGAGATGAAACAGCAGATACCGTCGGGCTTGAACTACTCGCTCTGTGGCATTCCTTTTTGGAATACCGACCTGGGCGGCTTCTTCTACTGGGAGTATGAGCAGAAAGCCACAAACCCGGCTGTTCAAGAATTGCAGACCCGCTGGATGCAATGGGGCACCTTCATGCCATTGATGCGCAACCATTGCTCTTCGCCCATGGTGAGCGAATTCTATGAGTTCGGCAAGCCTGGCGATTGGTGCTACGACGCCATGGTGGACGCCGTGAAACTGCGTTATCGGCTCTTGCCTTACATCTATAGCATGGCTGGTGATTGCAGCCAGAACAGTGGCACGATGATGCGCGCTTTGGTGATGGACTATGCCGCCGACAAGAAGGCTTCTCGCCTCAACGATGAGTATATGTTTGGCCGCAACCTCTTGGTGAAACCCGTTACCGACCCGCTCTATACTTATAAGGACAAGAAGAAAAAAGGCCACACGATCTATCCTGATGTGAAGCAAGCGGCCGCTCCTGTCGATGTCTATCTGCCACAGGGTGGCAAATGGTATGATTTCTGGGACAATTCCTTGTATGAGGGCGGCCAGAGCGTCCAGCGCCTGTGTCCGATAGACATCATGCCCGTGTATGTGAAGGCTGGTGCCATCTTGCCTTTCGGCCCTGAGGTGCAGTATAGTGCTGAGAAACCCTTGGACGACTTGGAAATTCGTGTTTACCCAGGGGCGAATGGCGAGTTTGCCTTCTATGAGGATGAGGGCGACAATTACAATTACGAAAAGGGACAGTTCTCGCTCATTAAGTTCTCCTGGGACGACGCCACTCGCACCCTGACCATCGCTCCTCGTAAGGGTAGCTTCAAGGGAATGCTCCAGAAACGCCAGTTCCGTGTTGTCTTGGTGGAGGCTAGCAAGGGCGTCGGCAACCTTCCGATGAAGCCCACCAAGACGGTGGAATACAATGGAAAGGAAGTGAAGGTCACCTTATAAGGTGTTGGACGCTCGGGAGCGGACGTGATGGTCCGATACTCCTAATAAATATAAGGTGGGTCCTATAAGATGCCGTGCCCTCGATAAGAGATGCGGCATTTTATAGGACCCACCTTGATGTGTTAGCTTGAAAAAAAGAATGTCACGGCACCATTTGAACCTTGACGGGGTGCAACAACCGCTTTTTCCAGTCTTTCATAAAGGCAAACCACGCTTTGGCCGAGTGGAAGCCAAAGTCTTCATTGGCACTTGTGTAGGCCAAGTAGTAATGCAGTTGTGCGCCTTCGGGCTTGATGGTAAACAGGTAGTTGTCCTTGTTGGCGGGCCATTCCTGGTCTTTGTATTCCTTCGGGATGTAGATGCCCAGGCCCACCGTCTCCCGTTTCCAGTTGAGGGTGTCGGTGGCGGGCCAGTCGGTTCCCCAGCAACCACGCAGTCCGTCCTTGTCAGAATATTCCTCAGAGCCTTTGACGTTGATGACGCCCGTGGAAAAAAGTGTCGACGATAGGTCGCGGTCGAAGGTCGCCTCCACTTCCAGGTCGCGGTGACCGGCATAGAGCGTGTAGCGCTGTGTCATGTCGATGGGCGAGCCGCTGGGCGCATAGGCCCATCCCCGGTCGGTCATCTCCACGATGGTGCGCACAGGCCCCATGCTGACAATGCGCTGCGAGCGCTGCCTGACAGGGGCGATCATCGTGGGCGCCTGGCCATCCCAGCCGCGCAAGGCACCCAGGCCGAAGGTGTTGCCCACCCATAACACGTCGTCGCCATAGCCTTGTGCCTTTTGTGTGGCGGAGGTGTAGAACTGCGTGTCGTGGAGCTCCAGGCCCTTGTGAAACTTGCCGTAAAGGTCGATGGTTTGCCGCTCGTCCATGTAGATGCGCAGGGCAATCAGTTCGTTCTCAAACGCCACGCCATGATGGTGGAGCACCAGGAAAGGCTCCTTCGTCGCAGCGTCGAGGGTGATGGATGTCAAGTAGATGTCGTGCTTGTTTTTCTCTTTCACCTTCGGGTTGCGCAGCACCATCTCGGCGTAGGTGCGGGCAGGGTAGGGCGACGGGCGCTCCTCGCTGGAGAGTCGCACCACCACCTGTTGCTTCTCGCCCTTGCCGATATTGGTCAGGAAGGCCAGTTCGTCACACACGCCATCGCCGTCGAGGTCGTCCAGTTGGCAGGGGACCTCCTGTCCGTCGACAAGCACCGTGGCACTCTTGGCCGACGGGTGCGCCCGCAGGCTGAGCGTCACGGGCGCCTGCTCTTGTGCCACGTCACTGCTGACCGACAAGTGGATTTCGTCTTGAGCCTTCGCAACGAGGCAAGAAAAGAAAACTATTGGCAGGAGGAAAGCATGTCTCATGGTTCGTCGTTTTTTATTTACTCTAACAAAATTACCAATTATTTGTCTATGGAGGCCCGACGAATAACTTTTCTTTTGATTATTTTCAGAAAAATAAACTTATGCTGCTGATTTCTTCGTATATTTTTAATATTTTTAGCTTAAAGCTTGCTATTTTAAAATATTTTTTAGTAATTTTGCCGTAAAATAGAATAGGATAGCGTGCGTAAAATCACCTACATCATCATAGGAATGCTGCTCGTCTTGTGCTCCGCGTGTGAGTTCAAGTTGAGACCCAACGACGACGAGCGGGACGCCAGCCATATCTGCGTGGAGCGATATGACCGGTTGCAGAGCCGTTATCTGACCACGAGCGATTTCTCCGCCTTGCAGCAGATGAACACCGAGTACCCCATTGAGACGCGCACCCTGGTGGAGAAGATGTTGCAGATAGGCGATGTGAGCGACCACAACATCAATGAGAAGTTCCTCCGTTTTTACCAAGACTCCACCCTCCAGACGCTCATCAGCGACGCTGAGCTGGAGTATGCCAACATGGACGACCTCAACGAGGGCTTCCGCAAGGCGTTCGGCCAGTTGCAAGAGTGGTTGCCCGACATGCCGTTGCCTCGCATCTATGCGCAGATCGGCGCCCTGGACCAAAGCATCGTGGTGGGCGACAAGGAGATAGGCATTTCGCTCGACAAGTATATGGGCTCCAAGTATCCGCTCTACCAGCGCTATGGCTATTCGCCCGAGCAACTGAGCACCATGGGCCGAAACTACATCGTGCCCGATGCTGTCATCTTCTATTTGTTGAGCCTTTATCCCATGTCCAATTACGACCATCGCACCCAGATGGAGAAAGACCTCCACATGGGCAAGGTGATGTGGGTGGTCAACAAGGCGCTGGGCGAGAAGATGTTCGACACCGATTATGTGAACATCATCGACCGTTACATGCGTCGCAACCCCAAGGTCACGGTGGCCTCGTTGCTGTCTACCGACGACTACGGCAAGATCTACTGATTCTTTTTGTGTGATTTCCGGTCACTCTCTTGTGAGTCCCAGTTGTCGGATGCGCTTGTTGAGCAGGTCGGTGAACTCATGGTTTTTCAGCCCCCATTTGGGTGCCAGCACCATGCTTGGCGGACTTTGGCTCACAAACCGCTCCAGGATGATGTCGTTTCGCAACCGCGAAACATAGTGTATCACCAAGTCCACATACTCTTCCGCCGACAGCACGTGGAAGGGATGCTCCTCATACTCCTTGGCCAGTGGTGTGCCCTTGATGACCTGCAACTGGTGAAGTTTGAGAATGTCGAGTGGCAAGTCGGAAATCAATGAAGCCTGCCGCAACATCTCTTGCCTGTCCTCACCCGGCAGGCCGAGGATGACGTGGCCGCAGGTGATGATGCCCCTGGCGTGTGCCTGGATGATGGCTTGTCGCGAACAGTCGAAGGTGTGTCCGCGGTTGATGCGTCGCAGCGTGTCGTCGTTAGCCGACTCGATGCCATATTCCACGATCAGAAACGTCCGACGGCTCAGTTCTTCCAGGTAATCGAGGGCCTCGTCGCTCACGCAGTCGGGACGTGTGCCGACGACCAGGCCCACCACGTCGTCGACAGCCAAGGCCTCCTCATACTTCGCTTTCAGGTCCGCCAGTGAACCATAGGTGTTGGAATAGGCCTGGAAGTAAGCGAGATACTTCATCTCCGGGTATTTCTTGGCAAAGAAAGCCTTGCCCTCTTCCAGTTGCTCGGTGATGGATTTCCGGCGGTCGCAGTAGGCCGGGTTGAAGGTCTTGTTGTCGCAAAAGGCGCATCCGCCCACCGAGAGACGCCCGTCGCGATTGGGACAACTGAACCCCGCGTCGATGGAAATCTTCTGCACGCGATAAGGAAACTGCTGGCGTATCCAGTGGCTGTAGTCTTTGTAGAACATGAGGGCTGTCGGATGGTCGAATGAATTATATTTGCAAAATTTGTAAAAACATCATGCAAATTTATCAAAATATGGTTAACTTTGCAAGAAAAGACTACAAAATCAATAGGAAAATGAAGAAAATCATGATGATGTGTTTGGTGGCCTTGCTCGCCGTGACGGGTTCGTGGGCCTCTGACAAGATCGACTTGAAGCGCTTGACGCAGGGCGAGTTCTCTGCCCGCCGCATCAGCGGCATCGACCCCCTGGCTGGCACCGACCAGTATGCGCAGATCTCGCAGGATGGCAAGCAGATCGTGCAGTACTCCTTTAAGACAGGCAAGAAGACGGGTGTGCTCTTCGATGTCAACAACACGCAAGGGGAGAAGATCAGCTCCTTCGACGGATACATGATGGCCCCTGACGGCAAGCGCATGCTCATCCGCACCAACACCCGGATGATCTACCGCCGCTCTTACAAGGCGGAGTTCTACATCTACACCGTGGGCACACGCAAGCTGGAGCGCCTCTCGACGGGTGGTCCGCAGGAGATGCCCGTCTGGTCGCCGGACGGCACACAGGTGGCGTTCATGCGCGACAACAACATCTTCCTGGTGAAGTTGCTCTATGACAACAGCGAGAGCCAGGTCACCAAGGACGGCAAGTTCAACGAGATCATCAATGGCGTGCCCGACTGGGTCAACGAGGAGGAGTTCTCGTTCAACAGCGCGCTGACGTTCAACGCCGATGGCACGATGCTCTGCTGGCTCAAGTACGACGAGTCGAAGGTCAAGGAATACTCTCTGCAACTGTTCAAGGGCCTGAGCCCCGAGCGCAAGGAGTATGAGGTCTACCCTGGCAGCTACAGCTACAAGTATCCGAAGGCGGGCGAGGACAACTCGAAGGTGTCGGCGTGGAGCTATGACATCAAGAGCCACAAGACCCAGCAGTTGCAGGTGCCGCTCGACGCTGACGGCTACATGCCGCGCATCCTGCCCACCGACAACGCCAACAAGATCCTCGTCTACACGATGAACCGCCACCAGGACGTGCTCAACCTCTATACCGTCAACCCGCGCAGCACCCTCTCGCAGCTCCTCATCAAGGAGAGCGTGCCCAAGTATGTGAAGGAGGAGTCGATGGAGGCCATCCGTGTCGGCAAGGACTACATCCTGATGCCTTCAGACCGCGACGGCTACATGCACCTCTATCTCTATGACCAGAACGGCAAGCTGCTCCGCAAGATCGGCGCTGGCAACTATGATATCACCAGCGTCTACGGCTACGACGAGAAGACGGGCGATGTCTATTACCAGGCCGCCTCGATCAATCCCCACGACCGCCAGATCCTCGTGACCCACAAGAATGGCAAGACCGAGCGACTGACCAACCAAGAGGGATGGAACGACGCCATCTTCTCGGGCGACTACAAGTACTTTGTCAACACCTGGAGCGACATCAACAATCCCTACGTCTACACCACACGCAACAGCCAGGGCAAGGTGATCGCCACCCATCTCGACAACAAGGAACTGAAGGACAAGACCCAACAGTATGGTTGGTCGAAGAAGGAGATGTTCACCTTCACCACCTCCGAGGGTGTGAAGCTGGACGGATGGATGGTGAAGCCCGCCGACTTCGATCCCAACAAGAAGTATCCCGTCATCATGTTCCAATACAGCGGCCCTGGCAACCAGCAGGTGGTCAACTCATGGAACGCCGGTTCGATGGGCCAGGGGTGTGCCTACGACCAGTATCTCGCCCAGCAGGGCTTCATCGTGGCCTGCGTGGACGGACGTGGCACGGGTGGCCGCGGTGCCGAGTTCGAGAAGTGCACCTATCAGCACCTCGGCAACCTTGAGGCCAAGGACCAGGTGGAGACGGCACTCTACCTCGGCTCACTGCCCTATGTGGACAAGGATAATATCGGCATCTGGGGCTGGTCTTACGGAGGCTACTGCACGCTGATGAGCATGAGTGAGGGCCGCCCGGTCTTCAAGGCAGGCGTGGCTGTGGCTCCCCCGACGAGTTACCGCTTCTACGACACTGTCTACACCGAGCGCTACATGCGCACGCCGAAGGAGAACCCCAGTGGCTATGCCGACTGCGCCATTTCGCGTGCCGACAAGCTCAGCGGCTCGCTGCTCATCTGCCATGGTGCTGCCGATGACAATGTGCATCCGCAGAACACGTTTGAGTATTCAGAGGCGTTGGTGCAGGCCGATAAGGACTTCAAGGAGGTCTTCTACACCAACCGCAACCATAGCATCTTTGGTGGCAACACCCGCAACCACCTGTTGCGCCAGATCACCAACTGGTTTGTGGAGCACCTGAAGAAATAAAATCATCGCTTGATGGTAGGCCGCGAAAGAAACATCTTCTTTCGCGGCTTTGTTTTTTTGCATAGCCGTTGGCCGCTGATGACGACATCGTCACTGGGGCCAACGGCTTTTCCGTATTGTGGCGATGGGGTGGCGCCGGCGTGTGGCATCGTGGCGGAGGGAGAGGGTATGGAAACAAAAAAACGAAGCATTGCGATCGCAATGCTTCGTTTGTGGAGGTACCTGGCGGAGTCGAACCGCCTTGAACGGTTTTGCAGACCGTTACCTGACCGTTCGGACAAGGTACCCTAACCTGCTTTTCGTTAGCGGTTGCAAAGGTAAGCATTATTCCCCTTTCCACCAAACTTTTGCCCTGCTTTTTTGTTGTTTTATGACGAAATTGTCTCTTTTTGTCGTCAGGGGCGTTGGTAATGGGGTGCTTTGGCCGGAATAATGCCGCATGCCTTAGCGGATGAAACTGCCGAAACAGTCGTCGCGTTCAAATTCCTTGATGATGGCCTCTTCCGTCGACGTGGTCTTCACGATCTTGTAATGCTTGCGAAACGCATCGTCGTTGCCCCGTTCGCGCAGGGCATAATAGATGTCTTCCCAGCGCGTGGAGATGCCTTCGCCGATGTCGTAGTCGCCAATGTTGAACATCGTGCTCCAGTAGACACCATGATAATCATTGGGACCTCGGTTGACCACCATGCGCGTGCCGATGGAGGCCACCTCGTCGAAGCCGCGGTTGTGGGTGTAAGTCATCTGCACCTCGATGTTGCGCCGGCTGTATGCGATGCGCTTGGTGTTCCGGTAGCGTATCTTCACCAGCTGGTTGCGCACCACGCCGCGAAATGAGAGCAGGCGCAACTTGTCCATGTCGATCATCAGCCGTCCTGTCAGTGTGGGCGGCAAGAAAGAGGCCACTTCGTCTGGCGTCATACGCTCGCCGTTGGCCTTGACCCAGTCATTTGGCAAGTCAAACTGCAACAAGAGGATGCGTGTGCTGTCCTCACCCTGTAGGATGGCGTAGGACAGGTCGTATAGTTTGTCATAGTAATGTTTGATCCATTCGTAGGGCAGTGGCGTATAGAGCTGGCGCCAGATGCCTGACTCAGGCAACATGGGTGCGAGACAGGAGGTCTTGTAATAATCGCGAAACTTATAGAAGGGTTTCAGCGTGTCGCCACTCTCGATGTTGCCATAGCGCCCGGTGGTGAGCATGAAGTCGCGTAGGGCGATGTTCGACTTTGTGCGGAAGAAGGCCTCGATGAGTTCGTTGTGGGTGGTGTCGTTGGATGAAACCTGCCGATAGAAGTAATTGGACTGTATGCCTCCAAACTTGCCGAACTCGTTGTTGAGCTTGTTCACCAGTTTCTTGAGTATCCCAATGACATCGATGGGCCTGACGATCACTTCTTTCAGCAACCGGGTGTAGGGCTTCAGCGCCACCTTGCGCCCCAGGTCGCTGGCCTTGATGCTCTTTGCGTTGTACCCCACGTAGGAGATGCGCAACACATCTTCGGGATGTGCCTCGATGGAGAAGTCGCCTTCTTGGTTGGTGATGGTGGAGTGGGAGGAGTTGATGTAGACGCTCGCCATGGGCAGGGCGGCGCCATTGCTTTCATCCACCACACGCGCCGTGTAGATGTTCTGGGCGCCGACGTGTGTCAGGGCGCACAGCCACACGACCATGAGCATGATACACTTTTTCATGATTGTTCCTTTCTTAATTGCAAGCGGGGCCTAAGGTGCCCACCCCCATGGCGCTGACCTGCACTCGGGTGGTCAGGCTATTGTTATAGAACACGGCATGCGCCTTGCTCGTTGTGCCCGTTCGCAGATTGGGATTCCAGTAGAGGGTGCGTCGGTAATCTTTCTGCTTGGGCAATCGGCGGTCGCTGTAGTCGGGGTGGTAGCATTCATCAGGCTCGGTGATGCCAGGCAGGATGAGGCTGCGGTCGCGCATGGTGTAGCGCGTGCCGTCATCGGGGATGGTCTCGAAGTCCAGGGTGACGTCGGCCGTTTGGCTGCTCATCTCCATGTAGCGGTCACTGTTGCGCAGGTCAAAGTCGGTGTAGAACTTGACGGTTTGTTGGCGGCACAGAAGGAGATCCTTGTAGATGCTGTAGTTGCTGCGGTTCATGGGAGCCTCCATCATCTTGGTCCTGCCGGTGTCGAAACTCCTGTAAAAGAGCACGCCGTCGAGGTGTCCTTCCACGTTGAATGTCCATTGTGTGCCATAGTTGCCGAAGAGCAGCACGCTCAGCTGATAGGGCAGGCGCCGGAAGTTGACCTTGCCAAACGACAGACCGTAATCGGTGGCCAGGTTGTAGAGCTGCTCGGTGTCATACTGGCAGACGGGCTTGTCCCAGGCGATGGCTTGCTTGCTGTGTCGCCGCCGCCCTTTCACGTTTACCTGGGGCAGGGTGATGCCTGGAGAGTCGGCTGTTGTCTGGGTGTGCGTTGTCGTGCTGGCCTGTTGGCTTGTGGCAGGATGGTGGGTCTCATACCAGGAGTATTTCCGCGCAAAGATGGGGTAGACCAAGTCGAGTTTGACGTAGTAGTCGGGCAATGCTTCCTCGTCGAAGATGTCCTTTGTGTGGTTGGCGTGCCATTCTTCGGTGCTGATGGTCTGTTTGTGGGCACTCAGCAGCAGACGCCCCTTTCCCCAGAAGGGTGCCATCTGAAAATGAAAGCGTCCGCCATCCGTGGTCTGCAGCGTGAAGGGCGTCGACTTCTCACCCTTGGGGCCCGTGAGCGTCATCTCGCCCTCGATGGTCACTTCATGCTTCAGTCCTGGATGATTGACACCATAATCTTTTTCCACATCCTTGCTACTGTCCTTGCCTGTGTTGTTGGGTGTGTCATCAGGTGATGGATCGCCCGTTTGGTTTGGCATTTTGGATTGTGGTAGCAGCACGCCGCGCTCCTTTTCAGCCAAAGCACCTTGTTCTCCTACTATTTTTCCTGTGACTAACCAACTCTTAAATGCTGGGAGGTTTGCTGTATTGGCAACATCCTCAAAGGTCCAGCCGAAGACTCCGTCTCGCCAAAGGGGCAGCTCGGCGGGCTCAATGGGGTCGAAGGCAGGAGCCTTGTAGACGGCACCGTCTATCTCGATGTTCTTTTCTGCTTGGTAGCGCAGGGGCTTGCCATCGGTCAGTTCCTTGAAGTCGTAGCGTCGCCATCCCTGCACCATCAGCAGTTCATCGAGGCGTGCGCGGTGCAGACTGTCGTCTTGCTCAAAGTAATAGTCGGGCTGCGCCACAAACCCTTGGATGTCGCTGGTGAGCAACAGGTCGGTGAGGGGTGAGCCGCTGTCGTACGACGGCGCCGTGCCCTTTTGGTCGCGTACGGCCACGCTGATCGTCCGCACGTCTCTTGGCGCCGTCAGCGCCAGGTCGGCCTTCTGGTATGGCTGGTATTGGGCCTTGGCGCCCTCAATGGTGATGCGGCGCTGGTCGTAGTCATGGTGATTGACGAAAAACAGGCGGTCGGCCAGCACGTTGCCCGCTTCGTCATAGACGATGAGGTCGCACACGCCCGTGGGCAGTTGGCTCCTGTCGAAACGAAGCGTGCCCTCGCCCTTAGCGTCCAATGGCACATCCATGAGGCTACGCAGCACGCCCCGGGTGAGGAAGGCCACCTTGAGGTGCTTTGACGATACGCCTCGGCCTTGCAGCGTCACCTCGTCTTCGCTGACGCGGAGGGTGAGCCCTTTCGGTTGGATGTCGGGCAACGCAAAGCGATAGTTCTCGCCTTGATAGCTGAACATTGCCCGGGCCTTTCCTTCCTTGGGTACGTCATAGAGGAAGGAGCCCCGTCCCATGAAGTCAGCTCGGATGTCTTGTCCCTCCACCTTGCCCGTGATGTTCACCGCCTCGCCCTCCTCGTTGAGGGCCTCGAAGGCTATCCGGCACCGTGTGCCGGCAATCAGATTTCCACCCTCGGGATAGAACGTGACGTTGAGGCTGGGCTTCTTGGGCTTGAGAGCCCGTTGCCTCGGGCGTGGCAGAATCTGGCGGTCGCTGTAGTCGCCCTCTTTTTCTGGTCGCTCATACACCGCCACCACGCGCGACCAGACCGTGCCGTAGTCGCGAAAGAAGTCCTTGGCCATCTGCCTGTTGTAAAACAGTTCACGGTCCTTGCGGTTGTAGGGGCGCTCGGTCACACAGAAGTTCATCATCCATCGGGTGTAGGCCCTGAGCTCATAATAGCCAGAGTGGAGCGTGTCGGGCAACGCGAAGTCGCCATGGTCACCATCGGCTCGCCCGATGTATTGTCGATGCCGCTCGACGACATGCCCCTCCGGATCCACCAGTTCCACATAGAGAATGCGGCTCTCCGCCGTCGGTCGCAGGTTGCCCGCCTCCACCAAGTATGCCTTATACCAAATCGTGTCGCCCAGGAAGTAACAGTTGTTGTCCAAGTGCAGGTAAGGTTTCTCCTGCATAGGAGCGTTGGACAACCTGTTCTCCAGGTTGTTGTCTTGTGCTTGTAAGGTCGTGGTGGTCAATCCAAAGCACATTAGGCAGAGGAATGTGAGGTGTTTCATGGTTGATGGTGCATTGCGTTGGATAAAGGATGTTCAAGGTTTTTGCAACAATTGTAGTACAAATATTTATGGTTGCAAACCTAAAAAAAAACTTGGGAAATATCCAAACATTTCCTCATTTTTTTCGATATTGAAGGTCGTTCTTGTGTTCTTCTGTTGGGGCGAATGTTATGATTGTTGATCCTCTAAGGCATTTGGGCATTCGTGTTTGATAGGGTGGGAAGGCAAAGTTGTTGTGGCTCTTTCCGACCTTTGGCGAGTCATTACCTTTCAAGGGAAAGCATGCGCTGAGCCTCTTGAGCGGATGTCCAAAATGAAGAAATGTTTATCAAAAAAGGAATAAAATGCTGATTTTAGCCCGATTTTTGTTTCCTTTGCAATAGAAATATGCGCATGAGCCATGAAGAATACGGCAATACTCACCATCACGGGTAGCGACAGCACCGGCGAGTCGGGCGTGCAGGCCGACATCACCACGATCGCGGCACTGGGCGCCAAGGCTGTGTCGGTCATCACCTCGGTGACCTTGCAGAACACCCTGGGCATCCAGCACTTCTACGATCTGCCGGTGGCCATCGTCAGCGGTCAGCTCGACGCCATCGTCAACGACGTGATGCCCGAGACCGTCAAGATTGGCATGATCCGCAGCACAGAGGTGGCTCGGGCAGTGGTGAGCGCGCTGAAGCGCTACAAGCCCAAGGCGGTGGTCTATGCTCCTGTGCTTTTCTCCAGTCACGGCGACCGCCTGATGGGCACCGAGACCATCGAGGTGATCCGCCAGAAGCTGTTCCCTCTGTGCAGCATGATTGTGATGCGACGGCGCGAGAGCGACCTGTTGTTGCGCGACTACATCGGCGACAACGTGCGCTTTCTCGACGATGCCGTGGGCCACGGCGGCATCAACAAGTTTGCCTCGGCCCTGGCTGTCTATCTCAACCAGGGTGACAACATGGACGATGCCATCGCCAAGGCCCACACGTTTGCCAACAGTGTCACGTCGAGCAGCGCGCGACTGACAGGGCGCAGTGGTGAGCTCTATGCCGACTTCATCAAACTGGTGAAGAAGGCGTCGTCGACCAAGACCGACATTGCCCATTATGCCGACGTGCTCAATGTCAGTGGTCGTTACCTGGCGCAGGTGTGCCGCCTCGTTGCGGGCCAGTCGCCCAAGAGCATCGTCGACGCCTACCTCGTCGATGCCATCAAGGCCCACTTGACCGCCACGCACGACACCATCCAACAGACGGCCGTGGCCTTCGGCTTTGCCAATCAGGCCCATCTGGCCAAGTTCTTCAAGAAGCTCACGGGCATGACACCCACCGAGTACAGGAACAATGGCCAAGAACTCAGTGGCGACACACAAGAATAAGCAACAAACACATTAATCGTAATAAAGAAATGGAAAACAGACAAGAACTGAACCGCAACCTGGCACAGATGCTCAAGGGCGGCGTGATTATGGACGTGACAACCCCCGAGCAGGCCAAGATCGCTGAGCAGGCTGGTGCCTGCGCCGTCATGGCGCTCGAGCGCATCCCTGCCGACATCCGTGTAGCTGGTGGTGTGGCCCGCATGAGCGACCCGAAGATGATCAAGGGCATCCAGGCCGCAGTCTCCATCCCCGTGATGGCTAAGTGCCGTATCGGTCATATCGCTGAGGCCCAGATCCTCGAGGCCATCGAGATCGACTACATCGACGAGAGTGAGGTGCTCTCACCGGCTGACAACGTGTATCACATCGACAAGACAAAGTTCAAGGTGCCTTTCGTCTGTGGCGCCAAGAACCTGGGCGAGGCCCTGCGCCGCATCGCTGAGGGCGCATCGATGATCCGCACCAAGGGCGAGCCGGGCACGGGTGATGTCGTACAGGCCGTGCAGCACATGCGCATGATGCAGAGCGAGATCCACCGCCTGGTGAGCATGTCTGAGGATGAGCTCTATGAGGCTGCCAAGCAGTTGCAGGCCCCTTATGAGCTGGTTAAGTATGTGCACGACAATGGCAAGTTGCCCGTGGTGAACTTCGCCGCAGGTGGCGTGGCCACGCCTGCCGACGCTGCGCTGATGATGCAGCTGGGCGCTGAGGGCGTGTTTGTCGGTTCGGGCATCTTCAAGAGCGGCAATCCCGCCAAGCGTGCCGCCGCCATCGTGCAGGCCGTCACCAACTACAACGACCCGAAGAAGATTGCCGAGCTCAGCGAGGACCTTGGTCCTGCCATGGTCGGTATCAACGAGGACGAGATCAAGACCCTGATGGCCGAGAGAGGTAAATAAGCGTATGAGAATAGCTGTGCTTGCCCTGCAAGGGGCTTTCGTGGAGCACGAGGCGATGCTTCGGCGGTTGGGTGTCGACAGTTTCGAGATCCGCCAGTTGGCCGATTGGGACCAACCCAAGGACGGCCTGATCATCCCTGGCGGTGAGTCGACCACCCAGTCGAAGCTTCTCCATGACCTGCAGTTGCTCCAACCCATCCGCGAGGCCATCGCGGGCGGTCTGCCCGTGTTTGGTACCTGTGCCGGCTTGATCCTGTTGGCCAAGACCGTCGAGGGCGAGAACCGTGAGCGGTTGGCCACCATGGACATCTGCGTCAAGCGCAACGCCTATGGTCGCCAGCTCGGCAGTTTCGCCACCGTGGCTCCGTTTGCGTCGGTCGGCGACATCCCCATGACCTTCATCCGTGCTCCTTATATAGATAAGGTGGAGGGCGACGCCCAGGTCTTGGCCGAGGTCGATGGCCACATCGTGGCTGCCCGCCAGGGCAACCAACTGGTCACGGCGTTTCACCCGGAGCTCAACGAGGATCTCCGGGTACACCAATATTTCTTGTCGATGATCAAAGGCTAACGATTGTCGGCAATCTCATCCAAGAGACATCTGTCACAACGTCCCCTTCGTACTGGGGAGCTCGTAGTGGTAGATGTCTCTTTTTACTGCCATCTTCAAGCTGCGCGCCAAAGCCTTGAAGATGCCTTCTATCTTGTGGTGCTCGTTTTGTCCTTCCGCCTTGATGTTCAGGTTCATGAGCGCCGCGTCGCTGAGGCTCTTGAAGAAATGGAAGAACATCTCCGTGGGCATCTCTCCAATCTTCTCGCGGTGGAACTCAGCGTCCCACACCAGCCAGGGCCGTCCGCCGAAGTCGAGGGCCACCTGGCACAGGCAGTCGTCCATCGGCAGGCAGTAGCCATAGCGCTCGATGCCGCGCTTGTCGCCCAGCGCCTTGCGCAGACACTCGCCCAGGGCGATGCCCGTGTCCTCGATGGTGTGGTGCTCGTCCACCCAGAGGTCACCCTTGGTGTGTATCGAGAGGTCCATCATGCCATGCTTGCCGATCTGCTCGAGCATGTGGTCGAAGAAGCCGATGCCCGTCGAGATGTCGGTCTTGCCCGATCCGTCGAGGTTGAGCTTCACGTGTATCTGCGTCTCCTTGGTGTTGCGTTCCACCTCCGCCGTGCGCTCGCCGGCAAAGAGGATCTCCGCTATCTTGTCCCAGGTCATGCCGTCCTTGCCCAGGATGAGCGCGTGGCAACCCAGGTTGTGGGCCAGTTCGGCATCGCTCTCGCGGTCGCCGATGACCCATGAGTGGGCGATGTCGTAGTGGTCGTCCTCGAGATATTTCGTCAGCATGCCCGTGCCCGGCTTGCGCATGGGCGAGTGGTCTTCGGGAAAGTGGCGGTCGATCAGTTGGTCGGCAAAGGTGATGCCCTCGCTCTCCAGCGTCTGGATGATGAAGTTGTGGACGGGCCAAAAGGTGTCTTCGGGGAACGAGTCTGTGCCCAGTCCGTCCTGGTTGCTCACCATGACGAGTTCGAAGTCGAGGTGCTTGGCGATGAAGCCCAAGTTGCGGAACACGCCTTGCGTGAACTTCAGTTTGACAAACGAGTCGACCTGCTCATCCTGTGGCTCCTCCACGAGGGTGCCGTCACGGTCGATGAAGAGTAATCGTTGTGCCATGTCGTTATTCTGTTGCTTGTGTTGAATTCTTGATCTTGGCCTCGATGCTGCCATAGACATAGTATAAGAGGGTCGTCATCCACATCAGCATGTAGGCCCAAATGAAGTAACACGCGGCGGAAAACACGTAGATGTTTGCGCTGAAAAAGACGGGTAAGCCTGCCGTGTCACCCATGGCCACGCCTTTCATGCTGATGATCTTGGCCAAAAGCAAGATGCTCATGGGCATGTGCACCAGCGACATGATCAACGAATAGATGATAAAGAAAAGAAATCCGCACAGGAACAAGAAACCCCAATAGTGCCAACCTTTGAGGTAGGGCTTGCCCAAGACGCTCCATGCTTTTTGCTCCGGCTCCATCAGGTATTTCATCGAAGAATAGGATGTGGGTACCAGGGCGATGAGGCCGGCGAGATAAAGCACGCAGACCACGGCCAATGAGAGGAAGAAAGATCTAGGGGCTGACGAAGTGCCATAAAGGAAGAGGGTAGGGACAGCAATGAGTAGAATGATGAATGCGAACGCGCAAGTGATCACAATGCTGATGCCTACGAGTCGTAAGAGGCGAGGCCAATTGTCTTTGTAAGATCGTCCATTGAGCAGTCCCAAGAACTTTCCGAAGAGCCACACGGAGATGCCTGTGGCCACCACACCGACGATTAGAATAGCGCCATAAGCCATCAATGTTTTATTGAATCCCTGTTCGCCGGCTGCCAGGAAGGGAAGCGTATTGACATAAATAAGGTCTATCAAGCCCGTGACGAGCGCCAGCACCAGCGCTGGTATCCATGTCTTTTGGAGGATGGTCTTGAAGTTAGAGCAAAACAAGTCGTAGGCAGCGCGGAAGCATGCCTGGACACTTCTGATTTTATACAATTCGGTTTCCATGATTCATGATGGTTTAAGATTTGACGGATGCGCGGCGCCTGAACTCGGCGCAGGTGATGGCTGTGGCGATGGCCACGTTGAGGCTGTCGGCTGTCGGCCGACCCTCGGGGTAATTGGGAATGAGCAACTTATGGGTGATCAGCGGCCTGACGGCTTGTGAGATGCCGTTGCCCTCATTGCCCATGACGATGACACCATTGGCCGCGAGCGCCTGTCCATAGATGGATGAGCCCTCCAACAGGGTGCCGTAGACGGGGCAGTCGGCAGGCAACGAACCGATCCAGCGCGGCAGGTCCACACTGTGGAGCTTCACGCGGGCAATGCTGCCCATGGTGGCCTGCACCACCTTGGGGTTCCAGGGGTCGGCCGTCTCCTGCGAGCAGAAGATGTCGGTGATGCCAAACCAGTCGGCTATGCGGATGATGGTGCCCAGGTTGCCCGGGTCTTGCACGCCGTCGAGCGCCAGCACCAAGCCCTCGGGCTGGTTGGACTCGGCTATGACGGGGACGGCAGGCGTGTGGAACACGCCCAACACCTGTTGCGGGTGTTGCAGAAACGACACCTTGCGCAGTTCGTCATCAGTCACCTCGATGACCTCTTGCGCCTTGCCTGCGGCCTGTCGGTTGGCCATGTTGTCGAGCCACTGTTGTGTGGCCACGATGAGCAAAGGCTCCATCGTCGCCAACAAGTCGCCCACCACCTTGGGGCCTTCGGCCACAAAGAGGCCTTGCTCCTGGCGGTGCTTCTTATGCCCCAATGAGGCAATGAACTTGATTTTATTTTTGCTTATCACATTGCAAAAATAACTTTTTTCCCAAAGAATTTATATTTTTTTGCAAACATTTTTTCTTTCTTCAAGATATTTATTAAATTTGCAACACTTTTAAACAATTATCAGATAAGCTAAAAATCATGAAGAAACAAATAGTGGCAGCGCTGATGCTGGCCTCGGCTATGACCGCCAGCGCTCAAGTCAAGTTGCCCTCGTGGCTGTCGCAAGTGCGCCTTTCGGGTTATGCCCTCACCCAATATCAATACTCTGGCCAGGAGAATGCCAAGGCCAACTCGTTCAACCTGCGCCTGGTGCGTGCCATGCTCGACGGCCGCATTGCCGACGACTTCTATTGGCGCATGCAGGTGCAGCTCAACGGCAATACCACCACCAATACCCTTTCGCCCCGCTTGGTAGACCTCTTTGCCGAGTGGCAGAAGTATGAATTCTTCAAGGTGAAGGTCGGCCAGTTCAAGCGCCCGTTCACCTTCGAGAATCCCATGAACCCCATCGACCAGGGTTTCATGTCGTATAGCCAGCCCGTCAACAAGCTCGCAGGCTTTGCCGACCGCGACGGCATGCACGCCTCCAACGGCCGCGACATCGGTGTGCAGTTGCAGGGCGACTTCCTCAAGTTCAAGGGCCGCAATTGGTTGCACTACCAGGTGGGCGTGTTCAACGGACAGGGCATCAACACCAAGGATGTCGACCAGCAGAAGGATGTCATCGGTGGCGTGTGGGTGATGCCCGTCGAGGGCATGCGCCTCGGCTTCTTCGGCAGCGAGGGCTCCTACAGCCGTAAGGGGACGTGGACCAATGAGCAGGGCGCTGAGCAGAAGGGCATCCGCCGCCTGCCGCAGCACCGCTATGCCATCTCGGGCGAATACAAGGTCGACGACTGGACCTTCCGTTCTGAGTATGTGCACGCCACGGGCAAGGCGTTCGCCAAGACCTATGAGAAGTCGGAAGACCTGAGCAACTGCACCGTCAATGAGGCGCTCGGCAGCAAGGCCGATGGTGTGTATGCCTTGGTCATCGCCCCGGTCATCAAGCAGAGGGTGCATGTCAAGGCGCGCTACGACCTCTATCGTCCTACGGCCGACTGGAACCGTGCCAAGACCTTCTACGAGGTCGGTGCCGACTATCTCTTCAACAAGAACATCCAAATCAATGCCGAGTATGCGCGCGTCAACGACCGCTCACTCGACAAGCACAATTATAATATGGTGGATGTGGAAGTGGACTTCCGTTTCTGATTGGGGATTGCGACAGCACATAGGCCATATCGCGGCAGAAAAACTTAAACAACATGGAAGCGACACGTAAACAACATCATTGGTATCATCGCCATACCCCCCCCCATATGGATGAGTCAGAAATCTACAAACGGAAGACGCTGAGCGCCAGCAAGCGGCGCAAGATCATCGGCAAGGTCCTCTTTTGGCTTTTGCTTGTCCTTGCTGCGATCCTCGTCTGCTTTGTGATGTGGATCTATACCCACGAGTGAACAGAACACGCTTTTCAACCCATATGCCCCGGCTTCTCTCGACAAGGAGAAGTCGGGGCTTTTCGATATAAAACCTTGGGCGTTTGCGCTTGTTTGTCACTAAAAGTGCGCTATGGCTGACAAAATGTTAGGATAATTGTTGGCGTTAACAATTAATATTATTACTTTTGCAATCAAGTTTTGTCACAGCCCTGTTTGTCTCAGGGGTGGCAGGATATTACCAATAACGCACAGTGACATGAAAGTTTTAAAGTTTGGCGGAACATCTGTAGGTTCCGTGAAAAGCATTTTGAGTCTGAAACACATTGTGGAGAATGAGGCGCGGCGACAGCCGATTGTTGTGGTCGTCAGTGCGCTCGGTGGCATCACCGACAAGCTCATCGCCACAGCACAACAGGCAGTGGCAGGCAACGAAGCCTGGAAGATCTCCTTCGAGGAGATGGTGGACCGCCACCACAAGATGATCGACACCATCATCACCAACACCATAGACCGCGAGGATTTATTTAATAAGGTCGACGCATTGTTCGAACAGTTGCGCTCCATCTATTTTGGCGTGTTCCTCATCCGCGACCTCAGCCGCAAGACCCAAGACGCCATCGTGAGCTATGGCGAGCGCCTGAGCTCCAACATCGTGTCGTCGTTGGTGCGCGGATCGATGTGGATGGACTCCCGCGAGTTCATCAAGACCGAGTGCTCCCACGGCAAGAACACCCTCGACAGCGTGCTCACCGGCAAGCTGGTGCGCGACGCCTTTGCCGAGATGCCGCGCGTGACCATCCTGCCCGGCTTCATCTCTTGCGACCGCGACACAGGCGAGACCACCAACCTCGGACGTGGTGGCTCCGACTACACCGCCGCCATCATCGCCGCCTCGCTCAATGCTGAGGTGCTAGAGATCTGGACCGACGTGGACGGCTTCATGACGGCCGATCCCAAGGTCATCCGCTCCGCTTACACCATCGACGAGCTGAGCTATGTGGAAGCCATGGAACTTTGTAACTTCGGAGCCAAGGTCATCTATCCTCCCACCATCTATCCTGTGTGCATCAAGAACATCCCCATCTGGGTGAAGAACACATTCAACCCCGAGGGTCGCGGCACCATCATCAAGGGCAAGGTGGAAAACGACAGCAAAGCCATCAAGGGCATCTCCTCGATCAAGGGCACCACACTCATCACCGTGTCGGGCCTTTCGATGGTGGGCGTCATCGGTGTGAACCGCCGCATCTTCACCGCCCTGGCCGACCACGGCATCAGCGTGTTCCTCGTGTCGCAGGCATCGTCGGAGAACAGCACCTCCATCGGTGTGCGCGACGAGGATGCCGACAAGGCCGTGAGCGTGCTCAACAAGGAGTTTGAGGCCGAGATCGAAGACGGTGCCATGTTCCCCATGCATGCCGAGAGCCAGTTGGCCACCGTCGCCATCGTGGGCGAGAACATGAAGCACACGCCCGGCATCGCCGGCAAACTGTTTGGCACGCTGGGCCGCAGCGGCATATCGGTCATCGCCTGCGCCCAGGGAGCGTCGGAGACCAACATCTCCTTCGTGGTCGACTCGCGTTACCTGCGCAAGTCGCTCAACGTCATCCACGACTCGTTCTTCCTCTCCGAATACAAGGTGCTCAACCTCTTCATCTGTGGCGTGGGCACTGTTGGCGGCAAACTGATCGAGCAAATCAAGAAACAATATGAGCAACTGAAGGAACACAACCGCCTGAAGTTGAACGTGGTGGGCATCGCCAGCAGCAAGAATGCCATCTTCTCTCGCGACGGCCTCGACCTCAACAGCTATCGCGAACAGCTGAAGACCTCGGAGCCCAGCACACCCGAGAAGCTGCGCGACCACATCCTCGGCATGAACATCTTCAACTCTGTCTTTGTCGACTGCACCGCGTCGAAGGACATCGCCGCCCTCTATCCCTCCTTCCTGGAGCACAACGTCAGTGTGGTAGCGGCCAATAAGATTGCGGCCAGTTCCAGTTATGAGAACTATGCCTATCTCAAGGAGACGGCCATGCGGCGTGGCGTGAAGTTCCTCTTCGAGACCAATGTGGGAGCGGGCCTGCCCATCATCGGCACCATCAACGACCTGCGCAACTCGGGCGACAAGATCCTGAAGATCGAGGCCGTGCTCAGCGGCACGCTCAACTTCATCTTCAATGCCATCGCCGCCGACGTGCCTTTCTCCGAGACGGTGCGCCTGGCCAAGGAGCACGGCTACTCGGAGCCCGACCCCCGTGTGGACCTGAGTGGCACCGATGTGATCCGCAAGCTCGTCATCCTGACCCGCGAGGCGGGCTATCGGGTGGAGCAGGCCGATGTGGAGAAGCATCTCTTCGTGCCCGACGAGTATTTCCAGGGTTCGCTCGATGAGTTCTGGAAGCGCCTGCCCCAGCTCGACGCCGACTTCGAGAAGCGCCGTCGCCAGTTGGAGGCCGAGGGCAAGCGCTGGCGCTTTGTGGCCACGATGGATGGCGGCAAGACCAGCGTGGAACTGAAAGCCGTGGGCAGCACCCATCCGTTCTACAACCTCGAGGGCAGCAACAACATCATCTTGCTCACCACTGAGCGTTACAAGGACTATCCCATGCAGATCCAGGGATACGGCGCGGGCGCCAGCGTGACCGCCGCTGGTGTGTTTGCCAACATCATGTCAATAGCCAACGTATAGCGTATGAAGCACATCATCATCTTGGGCGATGGCATGGCAGACCATGCCGTGGCCCGCCTCGGGGGAAAGACATTGTTACAATATGCCGACACGCCCTATATGGACCTGTTGGCACGCAAGGGCCGTACGGGCCGCCTAATGACCATCCCCGACGGTTTTCTGCCAGGCTCGGAGGTGGCCAACAGCACCATCCTGGGCTACGACCAACGGCAGGTCTATGAGGGCCGTGGCCCGCTCGAAGCGGCCAGCATCGGCTATGACCTCCATCCCGACGACCTCGCCCTGCGCTGCAACATCATCGAACTGGAGCATGGCGTCATCAAGAACCACCATGGCGGACACCTGACGACGGAGGAAGCCGACGTGCTCATCCATGACCTCGATGCGCAGCTGGGCAACGACCGTGTGCACTTCGTCACGGGCATCCAGTATCGGCACCTGCTCATCGTGCGCGGAGGCAACAAGCACATCGTGTGTGCGCCGCCCCACGACCATCCCAACGAGCCGTGGGCCGACCTGCTGGTGAAACCCGAGGATGGTTGGGCCGACCGCCGTGACGACAGTCATGGCTGCACCGACGGACTGACCGCCGGGCAGACGGCCGACCTTCTCAATGACCTGATACGCAAGAGCCAAGCGCTGCTCGCCGCCCATCCCTTCAATGAGAACCGACCAGAGAAGGCCAACAGCATTTGGCCGTGGGGTGGGGGATACCGCCCGTCGATGAAGACCCTGCAAGAGACCTACCCGCAGATCCACACGGGATCGTGCATCTCGGCCGTCGACCTCATCCGCGGCATTGGCCGCTATGCGGGCCTCGACGTGGTGAAGGTGCCCGGCGCCACCGGACTGGCCGACACCAACTATGAGGGCAAGGCTGAGGCGGCCATCGATGCCCTGAAGCGACAGGACTTCGTGTTCCTTCACCTGGAGGCCAGTGATGAGGCGGGCCATGATGGCGACCTCGACCTCAAGTTGCGCACCATCGAGTATCTGGACCACCGCATCGTGGAGCCCATCTATCGTGAGGTGAAGACGTGGAGCGAACCTGTCTGCATCGCCGTGATGCCCGACCATCCCACCCCTGTGGAGGTGCGCACCCATGTGAAGGAGCCCGTGCCCTTCCTCATTTGGCATCCGGGCATCGAGCCCGACGACGTGCAGGTCTACGACGAGGTGTCGTGTGTCGGCGGATCCTACGGACTGCTGCACCTGACGGAGTTTATGAAGAAGTTTATGGAAATAGGATAAAACACGATAACCATGATGTACTACAGTACCAATGGCCAAGCCCCCAAGGCCACGTTGCGTGAGGCCGTGGAGCGCGGGCTTGCCCCCGACAAGGGCTTGTACATGCCCGAAAGCATCCAGAAGTTGCCCAACGATTTTTTTGAGCACATCGACCAACTGACATTTCAGGAGCTCTCGCTCGAGGTGGCGCGCGCTTTCTTTGGTGGCGATGTGGACGATGCGTCGCTCAAGCGCATCGTCTATGACACGCTCGCCTTTGAGACGCCCCTCCATCCTGTGGAGGAGGACATCTACAGCCTGGAGCTCTTCCATGGCCCTACGTTGGCGTTCAAGGATGTGGGCGCCCGTTTCATGGCCCGCCTCCTGCAATATTTCATCAATAAGGACCGCGAGGGCCAGCCTGCGGCCACTGGCGACGTGAACGTGCTGGTGGCCACCAGTGGCGACACGGGGTCGGCCGTGGCCAATGGCTTCCTGGGCGTGAAGGGCATCCACGTGTATGTGCTCTATCCCAAGGGCAAGGTGAGCCGGATCCAGGAGAGCCAGTTCACCACGCTGGGACAGAACATCACGGCGCTGGAGGTGGATGGCGTGTTCGACGATTGCCAGGCGCTGGTCAAGCAGGCGTTCATGGATCGCGAGCTCAACGACCACATGACGCTCACCTCGGCCAACTCCATCAATGTGGCCCGCTTCCTCCCGCAGGCGTTCTATTACTTCAACGCCTATGCCCAGCTGAAGCGCCAGCAGGCTGTCAGCGACCCGTCTAACTTGGTGGTGTGCGTGCCGAGTGGCAACTTCGGCAACATCACGGCGGGCTTGTTTGCCAAGCGCATGGGCCTTCCCGTGAAGCATTTCGTGGCGGCCAACAACGCCAACGACATCTTCTTCCAATACTTGCAGACAGGCGTCTACCGTCCGCAGCCCAGTCGGCAGACGTTGGCCAATGCCATGGACGTGGGTGCCCCAAGCAACTTTGCGCGCATCCTGGACCTCTATCAAAACCGCTGGGCCGACATCCGGGCCGGCATCAGTGGCGCCACCTACACCGACGACCTCATCCGCGAGGCCATGCGCCAGTGTCATGAGGCCACGGGGTATGTGCTCGACCCCCATGGCGCCTGCGGTTGGCGTGCGCTCAAGGAGCAGTTGAAGCCTGGCGAGGTGGGTGTGTTCCTGGAGACAGCCCATCCGGCCAAGTTCAAGGAGAAGGTGGACGCCATCCTTGGCACCGACATCGCCATTCCCGAGCGCCTGCAAGCCTTCATGCGAGGCAAGAAGCAAAGCGTGGCCATGGCCAATGACTTTGCAGCCTTCAAGTCGTTCCTGATGGCGCAGTAATCAGCCCATCTGGGTTTTTCGCAAAAACAATTGTACCTCCTCTTGCCTTGGGCCATGGTCCCTGGCAGAAGGAGGTACATTTGTGTTGTGACGGGGTGTGTTTGCATCTTGCCTTATTCAAATGTCAGCAAGGGATATTCTCTTCCGAACATGTCCTTGTTGATCACTGTGGCTAAGTTGAGTGGTTGGCCATCTAGGCTGCATGACAATATCTTGTATTTGTCGCAATTTCCCGAGAGCGTCATCCTCACCGTGTGGCTTCTGTCATTCCCAAACAGCTGTTGGCTATTGATCTCGTAGGTTATGTCATACGGTTCTTGCAGACGACCACTCTCATCATAGTAATTGTGTATCTGCCCATCTATGCCAAGCACGATGGCTATCGTGCTGTCGTTGGCGCCTTCTCCCTCAGCCAGCACTCTTTGGCTGGGCGTGATGGTTTGTCCCATGAAGCCCTTGATTGTCACGTGGTAGTCCAAGTCTTCGGTGGATTGAAGTTTGGATGCGGGAAAATGGAACACCACATAGATTCTGTTGTCGCCCTCTTCCCTGTAGGTGCGCTTATCTCCGACCAGTACTTTGACAGGGCCATTCACGCCTCGGTTGTAAGATCGCTCAGTAGTGGAATAGTAATACCGTTTGTTGCCGAAGGCCTGCCGAACGGAGTCAAGGCGAAAGGTGCAAGCCACCTCGGCCACCGCCTTGTTACCCATTTGCACTTGATAGGTCATATTGACGCTGTCTTTTCCTATCGAGTCGGTGGGCAGGGCTGGGGTGAAAGCCAAATAATGGTTTCTGTTATCCGCGACGGAATGCGTATTGGCAGGCATGCCATCAGCTGTAAAGACCCGGAAACTGGCAAGGTCATCTTTCACCAAGTCGTGGTTGTCGCCATCCACAAACTCCATCCTCACCTCTTGTGCCTTCACCTGTGCGTCGGTGGTAATTTTGTCATCGTCGTCTTGGCTGCATGAAAGCAAGAGGCCTGCCAACAATGCTAACGACCAAGAGGCCTTTCTCAAAATTCTCATATAAACCTTCATCATTTTTTTTAGTTGAGATTTCCAATGTTGAATTTCTGCTTGCAAAATTACTATGAGTTTACAGATATGCCAAAGACATTCGGTCTAATTCATGCGTTTTCTAATATCTTTGTAAATGGCTTATTATTAGTATAATATGTGTGAAAGTTGTTTGAAGTGTGGTCTAAAAATGGTTGTTGTCTTCATTTTAGTAGTTCTCAATGAACTCTCTTGTTGACATGTCGCCTCTACCAAGCCCTAATTTTTTCTTTAAGAGGAAAAGACGTTGCTTTACGGATTTCTCTTCGATGTTGAATATGTGGGCGATACTTTCATAAGGAAGTTTTAATCTTACTAGCATGAGAAATTGTAGGTCTTTGTCTGTTATATTAGGAAAATCTTTTTTCAATCTTATCACAAATTCTCCGTCTGTACAGTTTAAAAAGACTTCTGTCTCTTTCCAATCCGACTCAGTGAGTTTTGCATTTGCTCGTTTGAAATTTATTGTCTGAAGCTTGTTCATTATTTCAATTTTGCTAAGAAGGAAATTTCTCATGGTGGTAATCTGCCTCTCCTTATGTTCAACTTCCATTCTATGAATTGCTTTTTCATTTTCCATCTTTTCACGCATATACTTTCTTTTTTGGTGGAAGCTATACCCGATAAGTACTATGGTGACAATAGCAGTTAACAAGCTGACCCCTATGATATAAGATTTTAACTGGCTTTCGCTAGCCAACTTGGTCCTTGCAACCTCTTTTTGGAGTAAAAGAGAATAGTAACTGTTTTTTGCTTTTAAATTCTCGCAACTCTTTTTGTCTAGATAGATATCTGTGGAATCGGCATATGCCTCAGCTTGTTTAACGTTCTTTTCTCTTATTGCGATGTCTCGACGTAAGGCCCAATATGCGCAAGTGTCACTAAGGTTTAAGGGCTTAGTTTGACTTAGGATTCTCTTAGCTGACGCTAACGAGTCTACCAGAACATATAATTGACTTAAAGCAAACTGTTTTGAGAAGTTTGTTTTCTTACAATATTCACTTGATTTGATAGACGCTTTTAGGGCAAGGTTAGGTTTTTCCGTTATCAGATAGACTGCTGCAAGGTCTTGATATGCGTCTGATATAGTTGTCGAATCTTGAGACTGAATAGCGTAGTTTATCGCGCAGTTTACGATGGACAGGCAACTGTCAAGATTAGAGCCATTATAATAATAAGCTTCCGCTAAATTTAAGAGATAATAAGCCTTGTTTGACGATTTCGCTCCTTTTACCTTATTATAAAGCATTACAGCTCTTTTAGCGCATGCTATAGCGTGGTTGGGATTGTATTCCCTCAAAATGACGGATTGCTGAAGTAAGGCTAAGCATTGGGTGCTATAGTCATGTTTTATTTTAGAGGCAATGATGGATTTTTGGAAACAATCAAGGGCTTTCTCGCTACTGTCGTTAAGCGCATAATACCTGCCCATGTAATATTGGCATTTTGAATATAAAGAGTCGGTCGGCTTGTCTTTATACCAGTGATAAGCAATTCCAATGAGAGAGTCGCTGTTGACATCCAACCCACTCTTGTCTTGAGCGAGCGTATACACAAGTGCATACATGGCTTCATCTTTTGCAGGCAAAGTCAATCGGTTGACAGATTGAAGTAGTTTCAAAGCGCTGTCCTCTTGTTCGTTTTCGGCTAATGTCAGTGCAGTGGAAATTCGTAGGTCATGTTTTTCACTGCAGGCTACAACAGTCATTAGGAGTAATGACGCGATAATATAAAGAAAAGCCTTTCTCATTTTCGTCATATTTGAATGCAAAATTACGAAATTCTTTTTTGTTGCAAGGTTTTCTATAGTCTAAATACTTGATTTGGAAGTTTCTCTTCTTCATGTTGACAATCAGGAATTTATGCATTTCCCTTAGAGAAACTGAGTCTAAAAGTACAATAAACGAATGCCTTTCCCGTGGCACAGACCTTTATCGTGCCGTTACAGTTCGTTCAGAAGGTGTGTGACATAGTCGCGGTGCCAGTCGTCCTCATGATAGCGTTGATTGTCGAGCAGCAGGATGTCGATGTCGATGCGTACGATGCCCTGGCGGCGCTCCGTGGGTGACGAGCCGAGAGCGTGTTCCATGTCTTTCAGTTTTTGGTGTAGGGTGGGGTAGTCCATATCGGTGGTGCCTGCAGCCAGACAGTTGAGGTAAAGGCGGTCGTCGCTGTCGTCGCCTATGGGCTTCGTCCACACGGCCGAAGTGAACCTGACGTCTGTTAGTGCTTGGCGCAACAGAGCCTTCGCCGCCTCGATGTGATGCGGCGCGTCTTGATTACTTCCCAAACAAAGTGTCACTTTAGGCATGGCTCGTTATCTGAAGAATGGTGTGGTTAATTGCTCTGAAAATGGATGTCACTCCTTGTTTTGCTGGTGGTGCAGGGTTGCCGACTCAGGCACCAGCCCCGCCTCGATGAGTAGTGGCATGATGTAAGATGCGTCCAATTGTTCTTTTTTATTTTGCAAAGCGCAATATCTTTTCAGAAGATCAGGCTTGTTTGCCAAAAATTCTATCATCATTTTATTATTTAAGAATGTGGCTTTTTGATTGTCTGAACCTATAAGATAGCACACTTTACCTTTCCAGTCTGTAAGCCTGTATACGGCCACCCCTGTAATGAGCCCCATTACCAGTGCTGTTTCATAATTTTGCCCTCCGCCAACGTAACGTTCTATGAAAAGCAACTGATGGTTGTCGTTGAATGGGAAGGCTGGCGCGTATCCGCTTCCCCACCCGGCGCCAGCATATCTCATGTTGCGCAGGTTGACATACAGCGTGTCATTCATGGCGATGGCAAAGACTTCGCTTTTCAACTTCCTGTTCAGATATTTATCTGTTGATTTAAATTGAATGGACGTACCTCCTCTCCATTTGACTTTGCCCAAAGATCTTGTCACCTTGGCCACATTGTCCACGTCGGTCCACCAGTCGGCTTGGTAGTCTGCAAACGACATGCAATACTTGGCATGCTGATAATGAAGCGCGGCGTCTTGCGCTGAGGCCATGAGGGCTACGAGCGAGAGCAAAAGGCATAGGGCGGATCTTTTCATTCTCATGGGACTGTTCTTTCTGCTTGGGTTCGTTGATGATCTTCGTGTTTCTGCAATCATGCTTGGGAGCATGGCTTAGGGCACAACCGCAAAGTTATAAAAAATTAAGGGAAGAACGCCCTTTGCTGCGTTAAAAAATGGACAGGTTGGCGCCTGAGAACGAAACGACTTGAATTTCTGTCTTGAAAATTCTGAAAAAACAGGTACCTGGCGACTGCACCTTCTAGAGAAAAATAAATGGCTTTTGTCCGATTAAATTTCGTTAAAAGTCTTAACGGTGGTTAATTTGTATGAAATTGTTCCGCGAAAGATGCCTAATCGAGTCGCGATAGATATCGAATCGAGACTCGATAGATATCTTATCGAGACTCGATAGATGCCTAACGGAGACTCGATAAGATATCTATCGCAAAACTCTGAGCA
>JBNMMB010000036.1:0-33226 GCA_050875105.1 Prevotella sp.
CACATACATCGCTAAACTAATTTTCGACAAGTGTCAGAGTAAACCGAACCGAAAGTTAATTAGTCATACTATCAAAGAACTCTTTGGCTGGCAGCGTAAAGCCGCTTAGCCGTTATCTCAAATTTTAACGAACCATTGTTGAAGTATATGGCCCGTATATTCTCTCGTAGAATCTATAACATCTTTCAATTAGTCGACAAGATCTCACCATTCAAGCCATTTATCATCGATTCGGCATGAGGCAGAGGATCCCTTGAATAGTAGCTCTTCACTTCTTCTTAGTATGCCGATTTGACATGACTTTTTCCAACGACAGGAATAAGCCCATATAATGGCATTGATGCTTTAAAGTTTGAATTTGTACACTTTAACTACCCCATCAACAGTCACATGAACTTCTATGTATTCAGGTATTGATGTTGAGCCTTTATATTTTATCATTTGCTTCACTTTTACATCCTTCCCAGATTCCATAAGTCGTTTTATCTCTTCTTCCAGCTGTCTCCATTTCCCTGAAGTATTAAATTTTGCACTCATAGGTACAATGTTTATAGCCTCCTCAGGTCCATTTATCTCAGAAGCGATTAAATGTCCGCCATGATCTCCTTTTTTGCCACCTTTTGCGGCACAATTGTTGGCTTGAGAGCCGCGCTTTGAGCTTCGCTTAACCTTGCTCGCCTTATTTAGGTCTGTATTGGTTTCCACCACACGTCCTAATTTGTCGGTTTTGTAGATAAATGCTCCATCATCTACTATATATACCATATTGGGCATCATCTTGTCGCGGTTTGCCAAAAACAGATTCAACTCTCCGTTCTTTTCTGATACATTTCCAGCTTTTGCGTACACCTTGTTGCCATCTATCAGAATTTCGCTTTTTGTGTATTTTGAGTTCCTCAAAATGATTTTTCCATCTGCTCTCTTTTCGTATACTATAAATTTCATGAACTCAGAACCTTTACCGCCCCAGTAATAGTTCATGCGTTCAACATAAGCAGCCAATTGGGGATTCTCCTTTTTAAGAAACGCTATCAGTTCCTCAACGCTTTTGAATTCACGTGAAAGAACAATTTTCCCGGCTTCTTTCTTGGTTAGGTCCTTTAAAGCCTTTCCCTCCGTTTCTTTCTTTAATGTTTGACTTTTTGAAGCAACATTTATGGGCTTTTTCTTTGCCGATAAGACATCCCTGTATATTTTCCGTATGCTCTGATTGTAATTCTTGTTATGGGCTTCCTTTGCCAAAACCTCTTTAACAGCCGACTTTTCCGTCTGTGCTATTTCCCTCCTTGCGCCAATCATGCCATAATGCATAATAGAGCCAAGCTCTTTTTCCTCTATTTCTTTGAGGATTTTTTTCCTGACAGCTCCCCTGATAAGTTGTTTGGCAGAAGCCTCCTTCATGTAGTTCTTGCCAATCTCTTCCGAGCCTGTTCTGAAAGCGTCTTTCATCAAAGATTTGTTGGCTGCTTCCGCACCTTCTTTGGCAAGGCTCTTGGCCTCTGTCTTGAAAAGTTTTTTTGAACCCCTCAAAGCAGATTTCAGAAGCTGTTTCTGCCCAAACGTCATTGTAGGACAGAAAATGAGCAACAAGGATAATATGTATTGTAAGATCTTGTTCATGTCTATAAGTTTGTAGAGATAGATTCGTAGAGTTGCTTGCTGTTTTGGTCTATGTTCTTAAAAACTCTTTCCGTATAGTACTTCAGATATGCCTGCCTGATTTGAAAACCGATGTTCTCCATGCATGCATATTTCACCACATCATCCTCGTCAAGTTTTTGTGACTTTATGTCATCCAATGTCACTTTCGCGTCATAGGCGAAGTTTCCTGCATCATACGCCCAAGCCACAGCTGTTCCAGTACCACCTGTGAATGCTCCTATTACAACAGGCGCAACCCAATCCTTTAGAAAAGACACAGCCATTTCACTCTTTTCTTTTTCCGTGAATTTCTTTACCTCCTTGATGCACTTCTTTGCCAAGAGCAAATCCATTGTGGCCTGACTTACTTCCGAGTTGCTTTCAAATTCTCCGTCGCCTATGATGTCCTTATAATAATTGTCTCGCAATACTGCCAAAGAATCCAAATATGTGCCAATGTATGATGCGACGCATTTGGTGTATTTTTCATTATCGATGTTGTCTTTCCAAATTTTGGCAAAGTCTTTACTGTCAGTTCCGAACCAGAACTTTATTTTTCGCCAGTTCAGAATTCCACCAGAATATTCATCCATCACTTTAGACATGTCTTCCTCCAGCAAAGAGTCAATTTCCAATTGCATAGCAGGAACGATGCAATCAACAAACGCTTGCTTTTGTGCTAAGGCATTTTCTCCAATTTCTTGCTTGATTTGTTTTAGATAATCTTCCCGTTTCTTTTCATATGCAGGTGCTAAAGCAGTGCTAGCTGGTGTGTCATGAACATTGGTAATGACTGACTTAATAGTGTCAAAACTGCATTGACCAACAATAGGGACAATGTTTTCTACATACAAAGTGTCCAAAAAAGGATATTCCTTTCTGTTGTCAGCAAAAAACTGCGCTCCCTCTGTCGGTGACATAGAAGCGAAAGTCTCTATAGCCTCTTGCTGTGTGAGCTTTACGTTGTTTTCGGGCCCTGTTTTGCAAGACGACAGAAAGATAAAAGAAGCTATAATGACAAATAGATATTTTTTAGAAAATATCATATGGCTATTTTTTCTTTGAGATTTTAATATATCTCGAGGTCTTTTCAACGATTTTATAATCGTTGTATAATGTCTCAAGCACTCTTTTGTTTTTCGCACCCAAACAAATTGATACCGCTGCAATCGTCGTAGTCAAGCCCAATACTGCAACAGCTGCACTTGCTGTGCTTGCGACAATTGCACCATCTGCTATAAAGCCTGCCCCAGTAGGTGCGGCTGCTGGCATTGTCATAATTGCGACTACTGCGACTCCTATAACACCAAGCGCTACGACCCAAGCGACTTTCCCTGTAGCCTTAATCTTAATAATTTGGTCCTTCAAGCTACCTTCTATCGTGATTTCATCTTGACCATTCTTTATGGCTTTGCCTAATTCTTGTGCATTATCAACAGTTGTCATAGTCTCTATTGTTTTTAGTCCAACTTCCTAACCTCAAAATCATTCATAAGCGCTCTACACTACTTATCGTTTCGGGCAACAAGCATCTTTCCTTGCTCAATCCAAAGCCAAGTACTTGTCCGGCTGTAGCCTTATTGGTGAGTTTTTTTCCGTTCGTTTCAATCCATGTCACAGTAGCAGAAAGGACACCATTGTCAAGTTCAGGCTTGTGTTCACCTTTTCTCAAGGTGTAATTCAATCTAACCTTGTCACCAACGGAGACCTCGCCCGAGGACACAAAACCTATACAAGTGGTGCCTAATTCGCGATAGCTTAATTTAGCTGCAATTTCTATCTGAAGCGGAGCAGTCAACTTATCATTCTGCTTGATCAATGCTGATAGGCTGTTGCTATCTATTGAAGGACCAAAGAGACTGTCCACTTTAGATGTCACAAATTTCTCCAATCTCTTTGCTACATGAAGTACGGTGTCATCCTTCAATTGCCATTCCTCAAGACTTATTCCCAAGTCGTGTTGAAGCTGCGCGATGATGGATTGATAGTCGATCTGATCACCAACGATATTGTTTTTGGCAACTCCTAAACAATAATAGTGAATGTTGCACCAGCATTTCTTGTCGAAGTAATCGTCAATGGCGTCATAGACATCATCGGTTCCGAGAGAATCTCCATACTCATCATCTTCATCAATCTCGCCTTCACCTGCATCATCAAGCAAATCGAGGTGATGCTCATACGAATAAAGAAAATCATCATAATCTTCTTGAGAGATTCCGCATTGAGGCAATCCACAACAATCTGACAACATAGTCCTTACTTCCTTATAATCACGACGATCCGACCATAACCGTTGGCGAGACTCCTCATTAGGAGCCTTCTTTTCTAATGTTTCCAATTCTGATAAGATGTTGTCAACATGAACGTATGCCTCTAATATGCCATCCTTGTATTTTTTCGCACCATCCAACAGATAAACCAAAGCCGTGAACAACTGGCAATAAAAGGTTATAAGATGGTGGGCATAAAAATCCTTATATACATAATGCGACATCTGCTGCTCATTGTCTGCAGCAGAAGAACGCTCATTATCCTCCACTACCGACTTAATGGCAGAATACTCTTTATACATGCCATCAAGAGTATCCATCGCTACCGCAAAATCTTGCTTATCCAAAAGTCCCTGAACAGTCAAGAACTTTTTGTGTAAAACATCAGTATCGCTCATTATATTCTTATTTTGAAGGTGACAAATCAACATACTTGTCTCCTGCTCCAATTTTTATATTGTAGTCCTTATAAATCGCGAAAGCTCCTAGTCCGCCTATTACTCCAAGAATCATTGCCAATTCAGCTGTAGAGATCGTTACCGTACCTATAGTCAATCCCAAAGCTGTTGCTCCTACAGCACCAACTAATGAAGTTCCACCCGTAAAGGGGGCTGCGGCTGCACCTCCAAGCAAGAGCAAAGCACTCGCTCCCATTGCCACTTTCTTTTTCTTCTTTCTTGAACGTATCTTTTGAGCTACAATGCTTGCATAAGGACCTTCTATTCGTATAGAAGCTGCCTTATTTTTAACAGCTTCTTGCAATTCTTCTTTTGTTCTAACTACTACCATGATATCTTCAATAAAAACTATTTATTTACAGCCTCTTCGTAATTCATATCAGCAAATACCTTACTATCCTCACGTAAATGTTTCATCAAGCGGTTTGCCTGTGGCTTAAAAGTTATATATGTTATACCACCAGACAGTCCAGCTCCTAAAAATGGAACCACCTTAGCCGCTCCCTTTGCAAAACTATCTTTTGTTACCTTTATTCCTAACCATTTTGCTATCTGCTTAATTATAGGATACCAAACAGTCTTGGTCAGAGCCATACGCGGCAAACGCTTTACCACTTGCTCTGCTAAAGCCTGCGACATTTTTGACAATGCTTGATTAGCTAATGAAACGCCAAACATAACACCAACAAAGACTGTCAATACATTGATAGCATTATCAGTCAGATTTCCATTTTCGTCCAACAACGAAGGATATCCATATATGTAGGCTAATTTCTGAGCAAGCTTTAATACATGATAATAATATTGCGCTGTATCAGCAGGTAGTGTTCCTATCATGGCAAATCCACCAGGAATTCCAGCCGCTGCAGATATAGAAGTAACCTTTATCGTATGATTCTTTATGCAATCTTTTGCTATAGCGTCAAGCTTATCCACGCTTATATGTTTAACTGGATTTTCTTTTATACACAAACTTATAGCGTTTTGGTCAATATGACGGTTGGAAAGTTCTTCTTGTAAAAAGGAAGCTCTATTCACCTTTATACCAGGAACAGCCATTGCTGCCACCATTACTTGATTCCATTTATTAGCTCCATTTTCCATAATATTATATTGTTTTTAGTCCAACTTCCTAACCTCAAAATCACTCTGATTGCAGCATGCTTTCTTGTAGTCGAAAGCATAGAGGCGCATGTAGGCCTCTTGCAGCTCCTTGGCTCCATTGTAGAATGGGGTTGCGGTGTGCTGTTGAGTTGTTACTGTCACTACCATGTCGGGGGTGAGAACTGTGCCGTTCGAGCGTTTGATGCGCTTCGGTCTTACTTGAAACACCTTGCTCATAGTTGTTTGGTTTTAGTTAATACTTATCGTTCGTGGCCCTTGCTGGGCATGTCAAAGGTCGTAGGTGTGGAATATCCGTGAGTCGCGCAAAGCCATCATGGTCCAGGAGTGAAAAAAGAAGGGGTGTGAATTCCATCTCTCAACACTTCCTTGTAAGTTAGGCTCTGGTAAAACCCGTAGAAAAGAAAATATGAAAGAGGAGTTCACACCTTATAACGGTGCAGACTCGCTCAAACAAATTTCTGTTCTTTCTACGTTGTAATTTACCAGATTTCAACTTACAGAACCGATTTGCTTGCTCGTGTCTACAAGACATTCTTGCATTGTCAGCAACGGCCGCCATTGCTGGTGGTCATTCCTGTGGGCAAAAGTAAGAAGAATTGCGGCAATCTCCAAACTTTTGGCAAGAAATCTTGCGGACTCCTCCCATATTTCTCATCAACGGGGCCTCAGCCCAACGTTTCGGCTTTTTGATTTCGGCCACAAAGTTACACCATCGTTGTGACAAATGGCGACATGGCACAAGAAAAAGTGGTGTAATACGGCAAAATCTTTTCCACTTGCATTCATGTGGCGACATTTTTTGTAATTTTGCACTTGGTTTCTCGGGCTCCCGTGCCAGTGCCCCGCGCCGTTCTGCGCGGCGGACGATGGCAGAATGGCCTATGTAGGATGTTCATAACAAAGCAATGAAAAAGAAAATAGGTGTGTTTATCCCTGCCACCTTGTGAATGTTGACCGCATTTGGTCCCTTTGTCACCGACTTTTATTTACCCGTGTTGCCAGAGATGGCCGACTATTTCCACACTTCTGCCGCCCACGTGTCGCTCAGCCTGACGGCCGGCATGATTGGCTTGGCGGCCGGCCAGGTGTTTATCGGGCCACTGACCGACAAGTATGGCCGCAAGCATATCCTCGTGGCGTCGATGCTGCTGTTTGTCGTGGCCACGGTGTTGTGTCTCATCGCGCCCAACATCTACTTGTTCAACCTGATGCGCGTGTTGCAGGGCGTGGCCGGTGCGGGCGGCATTGTCATCTCGAAGAGCATGGCCACCGACATGTATAGCGGCAAGGAGCTGGCCGACTTCATGGCCGTGCTGGGCTCCATCAACGGCATCGCCCCGGTGTGCGCCCCCGTGATAGGCGGCGTCATGGCAGGCTTCACTACGTGGCAGGGCGTGTTCTGCCTGCTGTTGGCCATCGGCCTGTTGCTCATGATGTGCAGTGGGCGGTTGCCCGAGACACTGACTGCCGAACATCGCATCCGGAAGAATGTGTTGCAGGTCTACGCCAACCTCTTCCGTGTGTTTCGCAATGCGCGGTTCACCCTCAGCACACTCTCGGCCATGGCTTGTTTCTTCACGTTCTTCGCCTACATCGCTTCGTCACCCTTCATCTTGCAGCAGCTCTATGGCCTCACGGCCTTTCAGTTTAGCCTGTGCTTTGGTCTCAATGCCTTCATGATCGGCGTGGGCGCCGCGGTGGCCCCTCGCTTCAAGAGTCCGCAGACCGCCCTGAGGAGTGGCGCCATCAACCTCGGTGTGGCCGCTGCGGTGCTGGCCGCCAGCCTGCTGGCCCACTTGCCCCTCGTGGTGGTCATGGTGTGCTATGTCTACCTGCTGGGGAGCTTCGGCCTCATGCAGCCCGGCCTCACCGCTACGGCGCTCGACGCTGAGCGCGACAACGCAGGCGCGGCCAGTGCCATTTTCGGTGCGTCGGGCTTTGTTGCCGGCGCCGTGGCCAGTCCGCTGGTGGCCCTGGGCAACATGGCCGTCACGTCGAGCAGCGTGATGGTGGCGGGTGCGGTGGTCTGCATCGTGCTCACGCTGCCGCTCTGCAAGCGATTGTGAACCGATAAGCTCGAATGGTTCTAATAAAAATGCCCCCGCCAAATGTCTAACAGGAACATTTGGCGGGGGCGTTTTCATGGATGTGAGTATGAGTGCGTTTATCCGAAGGCGTAGTTGATGACGAGCAACACCGCCAAGACGTAGAGCGTGATGTTGAGGTCCTTGAACTTGCCCGTCATCATCTTGATGAGCACATAGCTCAGGATGCCCAGGCAGATGCCATCGGCGATGCTGTAGCAGAGCACCATGGTGATCATCGTGACGAAGGCGGGGAAGGCCTCGGAGATGTCGGAAAGCTCGATCTTCTTGAAGGCGTCGACCATCAGCACGCCCACCATGACCAGGGCGCCACTGGTGGCTGCGCCGGGGATGAGCAGGAAGATGGGGGCCAGGAAGATGCTCAGCAAGAAAAGCACGCCGACGAAGAACGAGGTGAGTCCCGACTTGCCGCCCTCGGCGATGCCCGACGCACTCTCCACATAGGTGGTGATGGTAGAGCTGCCGAGCAGGGCGCCGGCGGTGGTGCCGATGGCGTCGCTCATCATGGCCTCTTTCACGTGGGGGATGGTGCCGTCGGGCTTGGTCACGCCCACCTTCTCGGCCAGGCCGACGATGGTGCCGATGGTGTCGAAGATGTTGACCAGTAGGAGCGAGAAGATGACCATGATCATCTTGGGCGTGAAGAAGCCCGTGAAGTCAAACTGGCAGAAGATGGGGGCTACGCTGTGGGGTGCCGAGAGGGGCATCCAGCCCTGTGGTATCTCGGTGACGCCCATGGGGATGCCGATGAGCGTGGAGAGGATGATGGCGTAGAAGAGGGAGCCCTTGACCCGCCGGGCCATGAGCATGCCGCTCAGCAGGATGCTGATGAGGCCAAGGATGCTGACGGGCGTGAACTTGCCCAGTTGGACGAAGGTGGCCTCGTTGGCGGTGATGATACCTGCGTTTTTCAGTCCGATGAAGGCGATGAACATGCCGATGCCGGCCGAGATGGCGTAGCGCAGGTTGGTGGGGATGCTGTCGAGGATCTTGTCGCGGATGTTGAGAAAGGTGATGAGCAGGAAGATGACGCCCTCGACGAGCAGCACCGCCAGAGCCTGTTGCCAGCTGAGGCCCATGGCCTGGCAGAGCGTGAAGGCAAAGAAGGCGTTGAGGCCCATGCTCGGTGCCTGTGCGAAGGGCAGTTTGGCCATGAAGGCCAGGAGCAGAGTGGCGATGGCCGAGGCGATGGCCGTGCTGGTGAAGAGGGCCGCCTTGTCCATGCCGGTGGTGGCGAGAATGGTGGGGTTGACGGCGAGGATGTAACACATGGTGAGGAAGGTGGTCATGCCGGCCACCAGCTCGGTCTTCACCGTGGTTTGCTTGGGATCGAAGCCCAAGAGAGTCTTGAAGTGGATCATGTCGTTATGTAACGTAATGGTTTGCTTGCAAGGCGTCAAGCCTTTGCAAGTGCAAAGGTACGCATTTTATCCCATAGCACGTGTCGTTTCGCCCTGTTTATTGTGTGTCGTGGTGGTATTCGTTGGGACTTCTTGCTGAGGCATGCGATCAAGTAAAGCACATCGACGCCTGTCTTCGAACCTTGAATTATTGAGCTCTTCCTATTTGTAGTTCATTCACAAGAAAGTCATATACATAACGAGGGCTTTGGTAATAGAGAGCTGTGTCTTCATTCTGCAATAATTGATAAGTTTCAGAATTTAATACCGAAGAAAGGGCCTCTGTCATGGTTGATGCTCGTTTTTGTTTGATTAACATGGCCGCCAATTTGACGACCATGTCGTCCTTCATCATCGTTTTTTCGTTTACCATTATCTGATGCGTTTAAGTAATGATAATGCTTTTTCTGTTCCAAAGAAATATTGAATGGTCATCCCTTTCATATATTTCAGCTTTCTTACAAGGGTGGGAAGGTCCATTAGTTGGTTTTCATATTTCCATAACTGAACGCCAACCCTGTCATTGGCTATGGGACCAACCACTATGTCATATTGATGAGCAGAACCTCCTGTTTCGTTGTTTCTGTTTGCGAGTATAAACTCAGCCCATTCTTCACTGTATTCTTCGAAGCGTCGTATTTTTAGCTTCTCCATTTCAGCTTCATCCACCTCGTACACCATAACTATAGGCTCTCCTTTTTGTTGCTGTTCTGTTTTGATGTGAGCCATGTTGAGAGCCTGCTCATAGTCGGGAGACAAATAGAAGCCTCGCCCGAAATCCTTGTTCGGTTTAGACTTTAAAAGGTCAATGGCGTCAAAAAATTGATTGGTTCCGTGGTATAGTTTCATGAGATGCCTCCTCCTAATTTATGGCAATACTCTGTCATGTCGTCTACGGCTGACGAGAAAGACTGTGTATGCATGTAGTCGTAATGACGCTCAACGAAGCTGATGCCTTTGAAACGCAACAGGTAGTTGAATGCTTGTTTTAATGTCAAGCCGTGCCGTTTGCCGAATTCTCGGGCAAAGATTACGGTCCACTCTATTTTATCTTTGATATTCGCTTCCATGGCTTTTCGTTTCTTTATATGTTGATTTCTGTCCACAAAAATAGAAAGAAAATTTCATAATGGCGAAAGATAGGGGATAATTATTTTAACCCCTGGGCTTGAAGACAGACTATGGCTCCGTTCATTTATTCCAACTTAGAGCACTTTCCGCTCCATGGCTGGGCTCCTCATCTTTGCGTTTACGCCAATGGCCTTGTGCCAGTTTGGTCACAAGGTCATTGGCGTAAGCCTATCGCTCTGCGGTGGGCATGGCGGTGAGCTGGCAACCCTTGATCATCATGCGGGGCACGTGGAACGGACCCTTGAAGATGTTGCCCTTAGCGGGCTGCGCCACGGTGCCGTCGCGGTGGAGATAGCCGTACCATTCGCCATACTCGGGGTCGGGGAAGTGGCTGTAGGTCCACTCGCTGATGAGATTGTGGCGGAGGATGTACTTCTCGTCACCTGTGGCGCGGTAGGCATAGAGCGAGGCGATGATGGTCTCACACTGTGGCCACCAGAACTTCATGTCTTGCGAGTAGTCTTGTGGTGGCAGGTTACGGCAGTCGCGGAAGTTGATGATGCCGCCATACTGCTTGTCCCAGCCCCAGTCCCACGACCAGTCGAAGATCTTCAGACCGAGGTCGCGCAGGTCGGGATCCCAGCCGCGGTGGCACGACTCCTCGAGCAGAAACCAGGCCGTCTCGATGCAGTGGCCGGGGTTGATGGTGCGCCCCATGCCGTTGTCGAGAAACTCGCCATTGGGGCCGACGGTCTCCAGCAGGGCCTTGAACTCCGGGTGGATGAAGTAGCGGCGCAACTTCTCGACCGACGCGTCGATCTGTGCCGTGAGCTTCGGGTCGTCGACCACCTTGCGCAGGCAGGAGCCCACATTGATGAGGATCATCGTGATGCTGTGGCTCTGGAGCTCCACGCCTGGCTCAAACTTGGCCGGCAGGTAGCCCGGCGTGGCGAGGAACCGCTGGGTGTCGTTGAACACCTGTAGGGCCCGTTGTGCCCAGTGGTCTTCGCCCGTGGCCAGTGCATACTCGGCCATGGCGATGGCCGCAAAAGTCTCGCTGAACACGTAGCGGCGCTTGCGCAGCGGCTGGCCGTCGGCGGTGACGGTGAAATACATGTGGCCGTCGGGGTCGAAGCAGTGGGCCTCGATGAAGTCGATGCAGCTCTTGGAGGCCTCGAGCCATTCGGGGCGCCGCTCCACATTGTTGTAGGCGAAGGCGCAGATGAAGCCGAAGCGCCCTTGGAACCACACGCTCTTCGTGGTGTCGATGACCGTGCCGTCGCGGTCGAGGCAGGTGTAGACGCCACCATGCTGGCGGTCGAGACCGTGCTCGAGCCAGAAGGGCATGATGTTCTCCGTGAGGTCGCGGCGATAGCGCGTGCCCCAGTCGTTGAGATATTGGTTGATGTCCATGGTGCTGTCTGGTTTTAGAATTGGTTGGCGTGGCTGAAGAAGTCGATGTCCTCAAGTTCCTGGCGCATGCGCTGCTCCTCCTCGTCGGTCATGTTTTGGAACGGCACGCGGTTGGGACCGAGGTCGAAGCCCAGGAGCTTCATGATGCGCTTGCCAGCCACGATGTTGCCGCGGTAGTGGCAGATGACGTTGATCACGGCCTGTGCGTAGTCCTGGTGGCGTCGGGCCCCTTCGATGTCGCCCTTGGCCCAGCAGTCGAGGATGGCCACCAGTCCGCGCCCGTTGTAGTTGCTCGTGCCGCAGATGCCGCCCTGTGCGCCGCCCAGCGCCAGTTCGGCCAGGATGGTCTCGTCCTGTCCGTGGAGCATGTCATACTTGCCGTTCTTGTAGAGTCGGCACTGGTTGTATTCGTAGAGGCTCTCGAAGGTGTACTTGATGCCGGCGAAGTTGGGGATGCGCCCGTCGACGGCTTTCAGCAGGTCGAGCATGGGCAGGGTGCAGCCGTTGAAGGCAGGGATGTGATAGAAGTAGAACGGCAGCGAGGGAGCGGCGGCCGCGATGGTCTCGCAGTACTTCACCAGTTCCTCGATGCGTCCCACGTGGGGGAAGGGCGGTGCCATCGAGCCGATGCCCCAGGCGCCGATCTGGGCGGCGTGCTGGGCCAGGCGCACGCTGTCGCGCAGGCAACAGCTGCCCACGTGGACGATGACCTTGAAGCCCTTGGGCGCGGCTTTCATCCATTCCTCGGCCAGCGCCATGCGCTCCTCCACGGTGAGCATGTAGCCCTCACCCGATGAGCCATTGATGAAGGCGCCCTTCAGGCCGTTCTTGTTGAGCATGGCCGCATAGGCGGCGATGGGCTCCAGGTTCACGTCGCCATTGGCCTTGAATGGTGTGAACGGAGCGTCGATGAGTCCGATGATTTTTTCCATAGTGATGGTTTGTTATGTGTTATTCTTGTGTTTTATGCTATGTTGTCGCTCTTCGGCTTGAGGCAGAAGAGTTGCAGGGCCACGGCCACGAGCACCACGCCCGCCAGCAGGGCGAAGCCATGGCCGAGATGTCCGTTGTCGGTCCACTTGCCGAGGTGCTGCGTCACGGCGGCGCCGGCAAACACGCCCACCATGTTCATCACGCCATAGGCCGTGGCGCGATAGCGTGCCGACACGATTTGGCAGAGGATGGGCATGTTGTTGCAGTCGAACATGCCGTAGCCGATGCCGAAGAAGAGGCCGGCGGCGATCACCGCCACGAGGTGATGGCCGAAGCCCAGGAGCACCAGGGCGGGGATGGTGAGTCCCAGGCCGATGGCGCTGGTGTAGATGCGTCCGCGCACGTTGCGCTGCACCCAGCGGTCAGACAGCACGCCGCCCACGATGACGCCGATAAACGATGACAGGGCGATGGTGAAGGTGGAGAGCGGTCCGGCTTGCGACATGGGGATGTCGAGATTGGTGGCAAAGAGCGTTGGCAACCAGTTCTTGGTGGCCCATCCGGGCAGGCTCGGCGCGGCGAAGTAGACCAGCAACACCCAGAACGAGCATGTGCTGAGCACCATCAGCAGTCCGTGGAACGGGTTGCGCGACGATGGCTTGTCCGTCGTCATGCCGTCTGCGGCGGCTGCTTGCTTGGGTGCGTCGTGGAGTAGCCAGATGAGGATGATCGAGTAGGCGATGCCGATGATGCCGAAGCTGTGGAAGGTGGTGTGCCAGGAGTGGAGCGCCGCCACTGTGGCGCCAAAGCCGCCCAGAGCCTGTCCCACGTAGAGGCCGGTCATGTGAATGCCCACGGCGAGCGAGCGTGTCTTGTCGCCATGCCAGTCGGCGATGAGCGAGAGCGCCGAGGGGATGTAGAGGGCTTCGCTGATGCCCATCAGGGCGCGCAGGGCGTAGAGCTGGTGGAAGGTGGAGGCGTAGCCCATGAGAAAGGTCACGGCCGACCAGACGAAGAGACTGCCCACGACGAGGCGTTTCTTGCTGAAGCGGTCGGCCACCATGCCTGCAAAAGGACTGATGAGACCATAGATCCAGAGAAACACCGCCATGAGGGCACCGAAGGCCTCGGCGCGGTTGAGTTCGTGGATGTCGGCTTGCATGGCTCCCTGCATGGTGCTGAGCATCTGGCGGTCCATGTAGTTGAGCAGGGCCACCACCCACAGCAGGGCCACGACGAGCCATGGGTAGCATTTCTTGGTTGATAGGTTCATGATGAGGATTTTTAGGTTTAGGTTGTGCCAGGAGCGAGCTCCTGGGAAGGTAGGTCTTGGTGGTGGTGGGGCAGGGACCCATGTTGGCGCCAGTCGTGGCGTCGGGCCCCTGCGTGTGGCGCGGTCAGCGCTTGGGCTCCCTGACCTTGAGGCGGAAGGTGGAGGCAGGCAACAGGTCTCCGTTCACGAGGTTGGCGCGCGTGAAGGGTTGCCAGCCATAGCGCACGTAGCGTGGCGCTTTCACCTCGGGGGCGGTGAGGCGCACGCCGCCCGCCTCGATGACGGCCGTGGCCGGATAGAAGAGACCGTCGTCGTGGGCGATCTCGAAGGTGCGGGGTGCCTGGCCGTCGGAGGTGGTGAGGCCCTTGGCATAGCGGAACGTCACCACGAGGGCGTCGCCCTCACGCCGTGCCTCACGGGGCAGCGGACCCGACGGGGTGATGGCGTGGCCGTAGTCGCGGGCCAGTGCCCAGCGGGCCAGGCGCTCGCCGATGGGTTGCTTGTGGTGATAGTGCACGTCGAGCGAGTCGCCACAGTCGGTGCTGACCACCATGCCTGTGTGGGGCAGGCGCATCAGCCGGCGCTGCGAGTCGCGGAACCATGGCCATGACGGACGGTCGAGGCTCGACAGTTGCACATAGTAGAACGGCATCTGCGGACGGTGCCAATGGCGGCGCCAACTGTTCACCAACAGGGGGAAGAGGCGCTCGTGGGCCTCGAAGTTATGGGCGTTGCTCTCGCCTTGGTACCACACCACGCCGCGCAGGGGATACTGCGCCAGGGGCAGGATGCCGGCCTCATAGCAGTAGACGGGCATGAAGGGATGGCGACGCATGCGTGTGGTGTCGGCCCCGATGTTCTCCAGGGCGCGACTGCGCACCCACGGCTGGATGAAGTCGTTCCAGTCGAAATTCTGCAAGATGGAGGGGAAGCGCGTCTCGAGGGTCTGCCTGTCGATCCACGATTCGATGGGCGATCCGCCCACGGCGTTGCAGATGAGGCCCACGGGGACGCGCAGGCTGTCGCGCAACATGCGACCGAAATAATAGGCCACGGCAGAGAACTGGCCAGCGTTGTCGGGTGTGGCCGCCTGCCAGGTGGTGGGGCGGAAATATTCCAGGCAGTCCACTGAGTCGAGCACGGCGAGGGGCCATTGCTGGGCGTAGGTGTCCCAGCGCCATTGCATGTTATAGAGACGTAGGCCGGGATCGGATGCGTGGGGAATGTCGCGCTCGCCCGTGTCAGACTGGCTGAGCATGAAGCCCATGTTCGACTGGCCCGAGCAGAGCCACACCTCGCCCACGGCCACGTGGCGGAACGTGAGTGCGGTTGTCGGCGCTCCCTTGCTCCTGACGGTGGTCACTGGGCGCTTGATGACTGTCTGGTTGGCCTGTTCCGACCAAGGTGCCAGTCCTGGCCAATAGTGGTTGTCGTTGGCGGCGTCGTGGTTGGTGCGGTTGGTGCGTGTCGCCTTCAGGTCTTGGCAGGTCACGGTCAGCGTGTAGTCGGCCTCGCTGTCGGTCAGCGGATTGAGCCACACGGTCCAGTTGCCGCGGTTGTCGGTGGTGTCGCAGGCCTCGCGAGTGATGGCCTTGCCTTGGGCGTCCTTGCCCATCACCGTCACGCGGACCACCGATCCGGCGTTGGCCGTGCCGTGGATGTCGAGGCGTTGGTCCCGTTGCAGCACCATCTGGTCGGTGTAGAGCGGCGAGAGACGCAGTCCGCCGTAGTCGCCCGTGATGCCGCTGTAGACGGTCTGGGCCAGCAGGCGCGCGCCGGCCGGGTTGGGATGGATGCCCTCCACGCTGTAGTCGGGGTGGGCATAGAGCGGAGCGTGGAAGTTGATGAGCTCGGCGCCACTCACGCGTGCCACGGTCTCGATGGCTTGCTGGATCTCGTCGTGCCAGAGCTTGGTGCCCGACGTGAAGCGCCAGTGGTCATGGCGGATGGGCGTGAGGCGTGCCACGAGGATGCGCACATGGGGGTTGGCCTGGCGCAGGGTATCGATGAGGTGGAGATAATCGGTGACGAACGCATCGCGATAGTTGGGCCAGTTGCGTGGGTCGGTGTCGTTGATGCCGAGATGGATGACGGCGATGTCGCCCCGGAAAGCCTTGGCGGCGGTCCACTCCGGCTGTGCGAAGTAGGGCTTGTGGCCCTGGGCCAGCAGTGTGGCCGAGGGCTTGCCGAAGTTGCCCACCTCATAAGCGTCGCCGAGCATGCGTTGCAGTTGGGCGGGATAGGAGTCGTGCTCGCGGTCCTTGATCCCCGTTCCGTAGGTGATGCTGTTGCCCACGCAGGCCACCTTGATCTTGCCCGTAGCCTTAGGCCGGGCACTGAGGGGAAGCGACGTGAGCAGAAGAGCCGTGAGCGCGAGGGCACTCAAGGCGTGGAAAGCAACTGTGATATGATGTCTTGTCATCTCTTTCGTTTTTCTGATCCTATAGATAATGATAAGGCAAAAGTATCACTTTTTTGCAGAAACAACAAGCAAACCCGCAGCCTTTTTACAGAAAATCTTCAGAATTCGTCAAGATGGGCTGGCTGAAATTGCAAGTTGGTTTCCTATGAATTCACTCTACTGTTTCTTGTCCCTGCCGTCGACCACGATTTTCTCGAAGACGATGGCGGGGTCGTTGGGGGTGAGGGTGAGGGTGTGGGTGCCGTCGGCGGTGGTGGGCAAGGGCAGTTCGATGGTCTTGTCGATCACGCGGCGGGCCACGGTGGGATAGTAGACGCTATAGATGTTGTTGGGATGTTCGTTGAGGTTGCCGTTGAGGTTGATGGTCGTCACGGCGCCGTTGTCGATGCTGACGCCATAGGTCATTCCGCCCTTGTTGAGGTAGTCGAGCGTCGACTTGGTGATGATGTGGATGCGGACGCTCTTGGCCCCGTTCGTCATCTTGAACCGATAACTGATGCTCGCTCCCTCCATGCTCTTGTCGTAGGGCATCAAGGTCATGCCCGCCAGACTCTTTCCCATGAACGGGATCTCCACCCATTTGGCGCCCTCGTCTGGCGCTTTGCCAGTGGCCGAGATTTTTGTGGCTTTGGTCGAGGTCGCTGCTGTGGTGGCGTCGGTCTTGTTGGCGTAGTGAGGTGCCTCGATCTCCACGATGCCGTTGTGGTCAGCGATCGCGCCGCCTTGGCCGACTCGGAGGAGCGCGGGACAGACGTCCTTGGGGAAGTCGTCGTTCCATGATGTGTAGCCGATGTGTTTCTGGGTCATCATGCCGTTCCACTTGCCACCCGACATCTTGTGGTTGTAGTCGGCGCAGATGACGGAGTCGCGCCGGAAGAGGCGCTCACACTCGTCGGCCCACTCGTTGGCCATGGGGTTGCCCAACTTGTAGAGCGCATGGTTTTGCGCCTGGGCGAAATACATTTGGTGCAGGTTGCTCATCACCTCGATGGGGAAGAGGATGAGTTGCCGGTAGGCGTCGTGATAAGCCGGAGGCAAGGCGCTGTATTGGCGCAGGGCGTCGGCCTCAAGCCTCAGGTATTCGTTGACCACCGCTTGCCACTCCCCGTTGTCCAGGCGATACGTGTCCTTGTCGAGCATCTCCGGCGTGCAGCGCCCATTGTACTTGCAGGCGAGGTTGAGGATGCGCGCGGCCTCATCAGCCTGTTCGTCACCAAACTGCTGGGCACACCAGACCCGTGTGTGGTCGGTGAGGTTGCAGGCGTCGTACTTGCGCGGGTTCCAGGCCATGTCCATGAATTGGCTGATGGGATATTCCATGGGCTTGAGGTCGCCCACGTTGAGTATCCAGAGACGGTCGATGCCATGCGCATAGGCGAGCGTCAACTGCTCCCAGAGGTTCTGGACGGGCGTCACGTTGAGCATCTTCGAGTTGCGGGGCGCCCCCACATAGTCCACGTGATAATAGAGTCCCCATCCGCCCTTGTGCTTGCGTTCCACGGCGTTGGGCACCCGACGCACGTCGCCCCAGTTGTCGTCGCAGAGCAACAGCGTCACGTCGTCGGGCACCTTCATTCCCTTGTCGTAGTAGTCCAATACCTCCTTGTAGAGCGCCCACACCTGTGGCGTCTCAGCCGCTTTCTTTCCTGTCGTCTCGGCGATGATCTTGCGTTGGTCGCTGATGATCTCAGTCATGAGTTTGGTGTCGGCCTCTTCGCTCATCGCCTCGTCGCCGTCACCCCGCATGCCGATGGTCACGATCTGCTCGGTGCCCTTCATGCGCTCGATGCCCTCGCGGAAGAACTCCTGCAGGTTAGCCTTGTTCTTTTGGTAGTTCCATGGCCCCCAGCGCTTTCGGTTGCGGGCATATTCCTGGTGGTTGCGGGCCATGGGCTCATGGTGTGAGGTGCCCATCACCACGCCCATCTCGTCGGCCTTCTTTTCGTTTTCAGGGTCGTCGGCATAGAAGCTCCATCCCCACATGGCAGGCCACATCATGTTGCCACGCAGGCGGAGCACCAGTTCGAAGACCCGTTGGTAGAAGCGGTGGTCGCCATAGTTCGTCCCGTAGGTGTTCTTCACCCATGAGGTGAGGCACGGAGCCTCGTCGTTGAGGAACAAGCCCCGATACCTGACGGCCGGCTCGCCATCGGTGTAGATGCCCCGACGGACAAAGATGGAGTCGTGATGCGCCACCGGCACGTCGCCCCAGTCATACCATGGTGACACCCCCATCTGTTGCGACAGTTCATAGATGCCGTAGATGGTGCCCCGTCGATCGCTGCCCGCGATGATGAGCTGATGGTCGACGATGGTGATGATGAACTTCTCCCGTTTGCCCTTGAGCAGGTTGCCGTCGATGCGTCGCTGCTTGACCAGTCGGTCGATGGCCGCAGCGTGGTCCACCGTTCCCACGACGATGGCCGGCTGGTCCGTATCGGTCGTGTTGCCAGGAGCGGTCGCCGTGGAGACTGTGGCCTCTCTCCCCGTCACCCTTTTGAAGTCTTGTGCGAGCGCGTTGGCCGCATAGCTCACCCCCTTGCAGTCGTTGGCATCCATGCGTATGGTCACGTGGTGCTGCGGATTGAGGAGCAGGTCGCCCTGCTTGAAGCCGACAAACCTGTCGGCGGCGTCGATGCTTGTGGAGAAGGCCAGGAGGGCGAGGATCGCCCATGCTTTCATGATGAGGTTTTGTTTCATGGTCAATGGGAGTTTACGGTTGGTTGCAAAGGTAACAAATAGTTTGTGGAAGCCCGTTTCGCGTATGTGTCCATTTCTTCTTTATTTGTTTCATGCAGTCACCAGTGTCATTCTTTCCAAAGAAAGAATACGGTCTGCTCCGTGGTCCTCGTCTTTTTAAACGAAGACACGCCTGCGACCCCATCACAAAAAAACAGGTGCAACCCTCATGGGCTGCACCTGTTTTTGTATTCTCGTATCGTCAGTGGTCGTTTACTTGACCACCACTTTCTTGTTGCCGTTGATGTAGAGACCCGGCTGCGTGGGCTTGCCTGCGAGGCGAGCGCCCGACACGGTGTACCACGTGTCGGCGTTGGCCTTGTCCACCTTTACGCCCTTCACGCCAGCCGCCACGGCGCTGTCGTATTCCTCCTGTGTGGCGTAGATCTTAAACGGATTGTAGACCGTCGTCGAGTAGCTGCCGCTGTTCTTCTGCACGTAGATCCATATCTCGGCGTCGCCTGCGCCCCATGTGGGTGTGAACGTGATGCGCTTCGTCACCGAGTCACCAGCCTCGATCTTGCCAGTCGAGAAGGTGGGAGCGTATGCGTAGGCGTCATCGTCGTCGAGCATGCCGATGCCCACGCTCACCTTGAACGTCTTGATGAGCTTGTGGATGCCCGAGTTCTTCACGGTGAGGATGAAACTCTTGTCCTGGCCGTTGACGGCTCCGACGAAGCCATCCTCAGGCACCAGGGTGATGGTTGTGTCGGCCACAATCACGTCGAACGTGTCGGCCACGGCGAAGGTGTAGCTCTGGTAGTGCTTCTTGGCGAGGTTGTCGTAGACATCGAAGTAGAAGCTGTCAGCCTTCTTCGGCGTGTAGGTGAAGTTGACAATGGCACTGTCGCCCGGGTCGATGGCCGGCACGGTGATGGTCGGCAGAGTCTCATAGTCATCGTAGTCGTCGCTGCAGATGATCTCCGGGTAGGCGGGATGGCTGTCGATCTTGGTCGTGCCATTGTTGAAGACCACCACCGAGAACTCCTTGGGAGAGCCCACCTTGATGTCGCCATACGTCTCGTTGGTCGGCGTCACATAGCCGTCGGTGTCATAGGTGTCGCCCTGGCTGGGACCGTTGAGCTCGCCCGCGTCGATGGCGTCTTGCAGTTCCTTGTCGTTGGCAAACACCTTGAAGCTCTGGATGGCTGCCACGTCCCATGTTTCGTCCTCATCGGAGACATAGAAATAATAGGTGCCAGCCTTTGTCGGCCTGAAGGTGAACGTGTAGGTGGCAGACTCGCCAGGCTTGAGGGTCTTCGGATACAGCCACGGGGAGAAGCCATACGTGTTGTAATCCTCGTTACAGTCCCAGCCCACTACGAAGTAGAAACTGTTGATGTCGTAGCCTTGGCCACTGTTCTTGATGGTGACCACCATCTGCTTGTCCTGGTTGACCACCGAGCCCCAGACGTCGTCGGCAGGTTTCACCGTGACGGTGGTGTCGGCGTAATCCTTCTGTGCCGGGTCGGTGACGGAGAAGTAGTCAGACTGGTAGTAGTCATCCTTCAGGTTGTCGTAGGCCGACAGGTAGAATGTGCCCGCCTTGGAGAATGTGATCGTGTATTCTTGTGTCAGCGAGTCGCCGGGAGCCATGTCCGGACAGTTGTAGGAGCCCGATCCGACGTAGAAGAAGTCGTCTTCATCGTCGTTGTTCTCCACATAGAGGTCAATCTCGTGAGCCGGCACCGTCTCCGTTCCCTTGTTGACCAGGGTGAGGCGCACCACCTTGGGTGCTCCCGTTACCACGCCGCTGTAGTTGCCATCGGCAGGCTCAAAGGAACCGATGAGGTTGGGGTAGTTCTCATCACTGGTCTTTGCAGCTACGTTGAACGCAGTCATCACAGCCACAAAAAGAAGTAATAATTTCTTCATAAGCATACTTATTTTGATGATGAATAATCTTATTGATTGGCAAAAGTATTAAAAATTACGCATATTGACAAGCAAAACGCACATTATTTTTTGTTTTATGTGTCATTTTGCACATATTATCGGTACCATCATGTGATCGTCTTGTCTGTTGCGAGCGACGTTTCCTTAGGTTGCCCTCCGCTATTTCCCCTTCCGTGCCGTGTAGGTCCCGTTGGTGATCTGGCTGATGGTCAGACGAGAGAAAAGGATCTCGTAGCCCGTGTTGTCGCTGTCGAGGTTGGCCTCATAGAGGATGCCCACGCTGTCGTCGTCGAAGACCGAGAGGGTGGAGTAGGCCGCTGTGCCCTCGTGTATCATCGGTCCGCGCTGCCAGTTGTCGGCCAGTGTCGGTGCCAGGTCGGCGCCCCGTCGCGGCACCTCACGGTAGAAGAATCCCAGGTGGTCGCGCGTCTTGCTTTGCGGGAGCGACTGGATGGCCAGCCACGTCTTGCGCCCGTCGACGGCGCGACGGGCCGGCACCACCACCACATCGCCGTTGCAGCGGGTGCAACCCGCCATGGCCTTGGCGTCTTGTGCCGTCTGCCAAGCACCGACAGCACGCTTCTTGTCCTTGTAGACAAAGACGTTGAAGCGGCGACCGAGACTGCTGAACTTGCGACAGCTGAGCAGCACGCTGCCGTCGGGCAGTTCCTCGACCTTCGACTCGTCGCCGTCGGGTCCCGGGACGGTGGCCGCGCCGCCCAGCACCTGCCACGACCGTCCGAAGTCGTCGCTGTAGATGACGAAGGCGCCGACGTGGAGGATGGGGTGAGCCATGTAGAGCCGGTAGTACTTGCCCTTCTTGATGAGGCGGCTCTGCGTGATCTTGCCCGAGGTGAGGAAGAATCCCTTCTGCTGGCTCAGCGGCTGGTCGGCCTTGTAGAGGTCATAGATGCTGGGTGCTACGTCGTGCCCGTGGTCCCATGTCTTGCCGCCGTCCGTGCTACGGAAGAACATCGCGTGCTGTGGCTTTTGGGCCGACGCATAGATGTAAGGCACGTTGCCGCTCACCGCCTGCATGAGGATCAGTCCAGCGCTGTCGCGGTCGGCCACCACGCTGGGGTCGCCATAGCCGAAGTCGGGCCGTCCCTGCACCACCGTCGTGATGGGGCCCCACGTGTGCCCGCCGTCGTCGCTGCGCCGCATGAGGATGTCGAGGCGATAGGTGCCGCCGTTCTCCCAACCGATGTCGGAGAAGTTGTGGCGGTAGTCCACCATCGCCAGCAGCCCCCCGTCGCGTGTGGTGGTCATGGCCGGGATGCGCACCGGGATGCCCTTGTAAGGGTCGCTAAAGACGGTCACCGGCTTGGGCAGGACCGCCGTCTGTGCTGTGGCGCTGGTCGCGGTGAGGCCAAGGGCCAAGAGAGAAAAGGCAATATGCCGAATGGAATGAATCATGATGAGATGCGTTATGGATGAGTTATTGGAGTTGGATGCGCAAGACCTGTGGCGTGCGCACCCCCGGTTTCAGTTCGCCCCCGATGTAGAGCAGTTGTCCGTCGCCACACGCCACCAGTTGTGCTCCGGCCCTTGCCAGTCGAGCGTCGGGTGCCGGCGCAGGCTGCCAGTTGCAGGTCCTGGTGTCGAAGAGCAGAGGCGTCTGGTTGAAGCGATACCACGCCACCGACTGCTTGAGGTAGTCTGCCTTGTCCACGAGGCGGTACTTCCCGCTGATGGCGTCGGCGAAGATGTCCTTGTTGACACCGCCCAGGCACACCACGAGATGCCCCGTTGTGGCGCAGCCCGTGGCTCCGCTCAGCGTCAGCGTGGCGCCCGCCCTGTCGGTGGGAGCTGACAGGCGTGACCAACGATTGCGTGAGAGATCGTAAGCCCAGCCATCGGTGGCCACCAGGCTGCGGTCGCCGTCGGCGTGATAGCCGCCCCAAACGAAGAGCCGTGCGCCCAGTGCCACAGCCACGGGCTGCACCCGCGGCTGTCCTGCCGGGCCCTTGTGCCTTGTCCACCGGGCCTTGGGCCGCTGGAGGTGGAGGCTCCAGAGAGCCTTGGCGGGCTTGCCGTCTTGGTTGCCCCCGAAGACAAAGAGCTTGCCCTGCGTGCAGGCCGCAGCCCCATTGTCCATCGTCACGGGCAACGGCGGAAGTGAGGTGAGCACCGCCTGTCCCTGCGCGTTGAGCGTGAGGGCCATCACCGAGCGCATGCTGTGGCGGCTGTTGTTGCCGCCGATGAAGAGCAACCTGTCGCCCAGGGCCACCGTGGCGCCATAGGCCGTGGGTTCGGGCAGGGTGCCGATGCGCCGCCAGCGGAGCGTGTCGCCACGCCACTGTGCAGCGTAGATGCCGTCGTAGTAGCGCTTGACGCCGCTGTTGTCGGGGAAGTTGCAACCGCCTGCCATGATCACCTCGTCGCCGATGACACCCGCAAAGCAGGCCGACACGCCGAGCGCGTAGCCCGCCTCGTCGTCGGGGAACCCGCTCACCTCCGTCAGGCGAAGGGCTTTCTGCGCCCAGGCCGCCAGCGTGGGCATGAGACAAAAGAGCAGCAGGAGCGTGAGATGACCGATGCCCCACAGTGCCCCCCTTGCGTTGCGGGGTGCCGAAGCTGTGTGCATGGTCGAAGGACGAGAGGCTGATGGTTGCATGGTGGGAGATGTTGGGTGGATTGGATGTGCGTCTTGGTGAAGGGTCACGGTTGCGTGATGCCGTGGGCCGTGCGCGTGAGATGTTGGCGCTTGGTGGCCTCGCGGATGGCGTTGTTGCGTCGCCAGGCCTCCTCGTTGACATAGGGCCGGCTGTGGTCGAGGTGCAACACGATGGCACTGTAGCGGATCTGCTTGCCCCGGATGCCGGCGTTGGTCAGTCGCTCGCCCAGTTCGCGGTCCTCGCCCCCATACTGCATGCGCTCGTCGAAGCCGTTGGCGGCCAGGATGTCGGTGCGCCATCCGCTGCTGTTCATGCCGTTCCAGGTGGCGTGTGTGGGCGTGATGTGGTTCATGAGCCAGGTGAAGGAAGCGTTCTGCACGAGCTTCGTGCACTTGAACGACCGCTTCAGTCCCTGCGCCCTCAGCCACGCCAGATGAAACGCCCGTCCCGACTGGATGTCGTCATGGGTGAGTTGCTGGCTGATGTCCATGGGCAACTTGAAGTAGCCACCCGACAGGAAGCGGCCCGGCTGGGCCATGCGCTCATGGGTGGCGAGGAAGTCGTGGCGCGGCACACAGTCTTGGTCGGTGAAGACGAGATAGTCGCTTTGGGCCACCGTGAGCGCCTTGTTGAGGATGGTGGTCTTGCGGAAGCCGCGGTCCTCGTGCCACACGTGGCGGATGGGCAACACGCCCTCGAAGCGCCTGATGAGGTCGGCCGTCTCCGGTCGCGAGCCGTCGTCGGCCACGATGATCTCGTCGGCGCGGCGCGTCTGCGCCTCGTAGCCCCACAAGGTCTTCTCCAACCATTGCGGATTGTTGTAGGTCGAGATGATGACTCCGATGGTCATGGGTGTGCTTTTTGCGTTTGATGACATGATTTTGCAAATATAATCCTTTTCCTCGTGACAAGCAAGAATGTGGGCCTAAAAAGCCTGTCGAGGACGAGAAATCATCAAAAAGGCAGTCGGGAGAGGATATTTTCCGTGTTGCCACATAATATTAAATAAGGAGAAACGTTCTTAAAGATGAACCAACCGAACAGCAAATGAACCATTACATAGAAGTGATCACTGTCAGCAAGGCCAAGACCGACGTGGACCGCGTGTTTCATCAACTGGGCTATCACAACCTGACGCCGATGCACAAGAGCGTCAATCCCGTGTCGCGCTTCATCATCAAGTTGTGTGGCGTGGTGCGCATCCTGACGTCGGTCCACCATGGCGACAACCTGTGCTTGCAGTATCCGATGAAGAAGTTCTATCGCCTGGCCTGCACCTTCGCCCACTGGAAGGGCGCCAAGGTGGTGACCATTGTCCACGATCTCGACGCTTTCCGTCGCAAGAAGATCACCGCCGAGCGCGAGCGTTACCTGTTGGGACGCACCGACGCGCTCATCGTCCACAACCCGACGATGCTCGACTACATGAAGAGCCAGCACTTCCAGGGCCGCCTCTACAACCTCCAGATCTTCGACTTCCTCACAGAGGCCGCCCCGAAGCAGTATGAGGCTCCCCACCAGCCTTGGCGCGTGGTCTACACCAGCAACCTGCGCCGCTGGCGCAACGCGTTTGTCTATCGCCTGCCCGAGGTGATGCACGGCTGGACCATCACCCTCTATGGCCCAGGCTATGAGGATGCCTCGGAGAAGAAGGCCGGTGTGACCTATGTGGGCAAACTGCCCGAGGAACAGCTCATCAGCACCGTCGAGGGCGACTTCGGACTGGTGTGGGATGGCGACTCGTTTGACGAGTGTGCGGGCGACTGGGGCGAATACCTGCGCATCAACAACCCCCACAAGACCTCGCTCTACCTGCGTGCCGGCCTGCCCGTCATCGTGTGGAAGGAAGCGGCGCTGGCGCCCTTCATCACCCACAACCAGTTGGGCTTGGCCGTCGGTTCGCTGCGCGACATCGACCAGGCACTGGCCGACCTCACGCCGACGGCCTATGCCGCCATGAAGGCCAACGCCCTCGACATGAGCCGGAAGTTGGGCAGTGGCCATTTTGAGAAGGAAGCCTTCACGCAGGCCACTGCCGACATGAGCGCGACGCGCTGAGGAATACGTTCCAGATGGATTAAAGCGGCCTGTAGGGCCAAAAGTGCATAGCCCAGGGCAAGCGAAGCGACGCCCTGGGTTGATGTGGCAAAATATAGCCACGCCCTGTAAGGGCAAAAGTGTAAAGCAAGGTGCTGTGGGGCAACATACCAGCGAATCGACTACACTTTTGCCTTTACAAGGCGTAGGCTCACGCACACCATTCTCACCCAGGGTGCCGCTTCGCTTGCCCTGGGCTTTGTAATGGATGGCCTTTCAGGCCGTCAGGCAGACTTGAGATGCCTTTCTTCTTGATTTCCCTTGCCTTATTTCTTTTTGTTGATCTTCCTTTTCAGTCGCCAGATGGCGATCTTGATGAAGTAGGCGGGCAGTTTGACGGCGAAGTTGTAGAGGTTGAGGCCCACCGAGAACTGCTTGTCGACGCCAAACTGTCGGAGGTCCACCGCCCCGAGACAAGGCACATAGCGCACGCGGCTGGTGATGCGGAGCTCATTGCTCACGTTGTGGCCGTGGACGTTCTCCAGCCAGTAGGGCTTGTCGGTGATGTCCACGTTGGGCAACACCTTGCGAGCCCGTGCGTGACCATAATACTGCACCGTGTGGAAGTCGCCGCGAGCGTCTTCCACCAGGGTGAGGAAGTGGTTGTGAGGATAGTGCATGCGCACGATGGCGTTGAGCCGCACAAAGTACTGCATGCCCCACACGAAACTGTAGAGCGTGTGGCGCTGGTCGGCCAGGAACTGCCGTTGCGCGCGCTCCACATAGTCGCAGCTGAGCGCGTCGTCGTTGTCGAGGTTGCTCGTGATGACAAACGCCTCGTCGCCGCTGAGCATCCCGCGCACCGTGCGCCGGATGAAGCGGCAGTTGACTGCGTCCTCGTGGCTCAGGAACTCGACGGCCTCCTCGGCGCTGAAGTAGCAGGGATGCAACTGCTTGACCTGCTGTTGGCAGGAGGCGATGCGCTGGCGCACGTCGGCGGGCGTGTCCTTGTCGAAGAGGCAGAGCCACGTGAAGTTCTGGTTGGTCTGGCCCTTCACCGAGGGTAGGCAGAACCGCTCAAAGAGGTCGAGGCGTTGCTTCAGCCAGTCGTCGGTCTGCGTGGCGCGGTGGGTCTTGTCCTCCTTCCATATCTTCAGGTTGAAGAGCGTGATGATGAAATGCTTGTATGTGGGTTGATGGTTTTCCATGGTCGTCTTTATTCTATAATTCCAATTTGAACATGATGCGGTGCTTCTTGCCATACCGCACCCAGAACTGCCGGCGCCGCTCCAGGGCGAAGGCCGCGCAGGCGTCGGCGTCGAAGCCACGCGCCTCGGCGTAGGCACGCACCAGGAGCTCGAAAAACCGCTTGGGTCCCCACAGCCTGATGAAGTTGAGACAGCCCTGCCGCTCGCCGACAGGACCGAAGTGCATGCGGTTGATGTCGACCAGCGAGAAGTGGTAGTGGCCCTCGGCGTCGACGTGGTAGAGCACGTTGCCAGGCGAGTAGTCGCGGTGTATGACGTGCTTGTCGTGCATCATGGCCGTGAAGCGCCCCAAGGCCTCGGCCAGCGCCTCGTAGGTGCCGGGCACGGCGTTGCCCACGTCTTTCAGCGTGTGCTCATAGTCACACTGGATGCTGATGAAGAAGGCGTGGCCCAGGAGTCCGCCCCGCCGCTGCTCGATGTAGGCCACGGGCTCGGGCGTCTCGATGCCCAGGGCCAGCAGGCGCGAGGGATAGCGGTAGGCGCGCAGGCCCTTCGGCTTGCGGATGCCCAGCGAGTAGACCAGCCAGTTGGGCCCCTTCGGCACGCAGTAGCGCTTCACGTTGAGCACCGTGCCGTCGGGGGCGTCGATCACCTTGATGACGTTGCGGTCGTTGTAGATCTCGCGTCCCTCGTGGTCGAACACCGTGGGGATGCGCTCCAGGAAGGAGCGTAGCGACGCATACTTGGGGTTGATGATGATGGATGTCTTCATGCCTGAGTGTCGTTTTTGCGTGGCACGACCTTGCCCTCCTTGATCTCGAAGCGCCGCTCAAACTCCTCGCGTGTGCGCTTCCAGCGGTTGTGTGTCCAGAGGTAACACTGCGGGTCGCGTCGGATCGACAGTTCCAGCAGGGCGAAGTAGCGGCGTGTGAGGGCGAACGGCTCCTCCAGTGCCGCGTCGTCGCTGATCTTCTGGAAGGTGGCACGGTAGTGGCCGCGCGCCGTGCGCTCCAAGTCGATGTAGAACACCACGTTGTGCATCTTGCGCATGATGCGCTCGGCACCGGTGAAGACCGGCGTCTCATGGCCGAGGAAGGGCAGCCACAGGTGGATGTTCTCCCATTTGGGCCCCTGGTCGGCGATGTAGCCGAAGAGGTTGCGGCGCTGCTCTCGGCGATAGGTCAGCAGGTAGCGCAGGATCTGCTGCTTGGGGATGCCCACGCCGCCCTTGCTCTGGCGGATGTCGAGGAAGAGCTGGTCGAAGGTCTTGTTGTAGAGCGGATGGTAGATGAGGCCCACGGCGGCATCGCTGTGTCGCCCCAGTCCGAGGCTCGTGGCCGAGAGATACTCCCAGTTGCAGTAGTGGCCGAGGAAGGCGGCGCAGTCCTTGCCCTCGTCGAAGCACTGCTCGACGACGTCGAGACCGCGAAACTCGATGTGCTGCAACATTTCCTCGTGGCTCATGCTGAACATCTTGAGCGTCTCGAAGAAATAGTCGCAGAACCAATGGTAAAAACCCTTCTCGATGGCCACAATCTCCGCGGTCGACTTCTCGGGAAACGAGGTCGTGAGGTTGCGCCTCACGATCTGTCGCCGATAGCGTATCACATGGTACATCATGAGATACTCGAAGTCGCTCAGCAGGAAGAACAGCCGCCACGGCAGTCGCGACAAATGGAGGAAAAACTTGATGACAATCTTGCTCATGCCCGTCGTCAGCTGGTTGGTCGGTTACTGCTTGAAGTCCTCCATGATGCTGTCGGCCAGTTGCTCCATGTGGGGCAGGTCGGCCTTGTGCATGCGGCTCATGATGGTCACCACCGGCTCGATGAGCGTGATGTCCTTCATCTTCTCGATGAGGCCCTTCATGGCGCGTGCTGCGCAGGGAGCCCATGAGCCGTTCTCGAGCAGGGCGATGCGGCGCTTCTGGTAGGCCTTGATGGAGAGCTTGTGGAGGAAGGTGTGCATGGGCGGGAACACGCCGGCGTCGTAGCTGGCGGCGCAGCAGAGTAGCGTGCCATAGCGGAAGGCGTCTTCCACGGCCTCGGCCATGTCGTCGTGGCAGAGGTCGGCGATGGCCACCTTCGGGCAGCCGCGCTGCATCAGCAGCTCGCGCATCTTCTCGGCAGCGGCCGCCGTGCCGCCGTGGGCCGAGGCGTAGGCGATGAACACGCCGGGTGTCTCCACGTCATAGTGGGCCCAGATGGTGTAGAGGCGCAGGGCCTCTTGCAGGTCTGATCCGGTGAGCACCGGACCGTGGAGCGGACAGATGGCTTTCACGCCGGGCAGGGCGGCCACCTTGCCGAGCACCTTGGCCACCTGCACGCCATACTTGCCGCAGATGTTGAAGTAGTAGCGGCGGGCCTCGCAAGCCCAGTCGTCGGGGTCGGCCTCATAGACGCCGAACTTGCCGAAGCCGTCGGCGGAGAAGAGCACCTGCTCCTCGGGCACATAGCTCATCATCACCTCGGGCCAGTGGACCGACGGGGCGGCGATGAACTGCACGGTGTGGTGGCCGAGCTGCAGGGTGTCGCCCTCCTTCACGGTGACGACACGGTCGGTGAGGTCGAGGTCCTCATTAAACTGGCGCAGCATCTTCTGGGCCATGGCCGAGCACACCACCTTCACCTGCGGATAGGCCTCCATGAGGCGTGCGATGCAGCCCGCGTGGTCGGGCTCCATGTGGTGGGCCACCAGGTAGCTGGGCTCGCGGCCGTCGAGGGCCTCGCGCACCTTCGCCTCCCACTCGTCGGCGCAACGGGCGTCGCAGGTGTCCATGATGGCCACTTGGTCATCCAGGATCACATAAGAGTTGTAACACATGCCGTCGGGGGTGGCATATTGACCCTCAAACAAACGCAGTTCGGGGTCGTCACAACCCACGAACTTGATATCCTTGCTTACTTCTTTGATCATAGTCGACTTAAATTTTCTGTAAAATTCGCAATTTTCTCCGAGACAGCCAAGCGATTTCCCGCTTTTTTCACGACCGGGGCTGTCGGCCCTGCCCGTGGGTGGGGTGGGGCGGTGTGGATAACCGCTTGTTATATAATAGGTTGTGGACGCCCCCTTGGGGATATGCCGATTTTTACGCCTTTTATTTGTTGTCTGATGGACCTCCCTCAAGTATCTTCTTGAACGCTTCTTCTGGAGGTAGAATTTTCTTTAGTTTCTCTGGCATCACCCTGTATGTTGCCACACCCATTGGTTGGGTGTAGTCCTGCAAAAGATACTCAACGTAAGTCTTGTCGGCATCACGGCAAAGCACAATGCCTATGGTTGGGTTCTCATGGGGTTTGCGCTCATCGTCGTTGAGTATACGGATATAGGCAGAAAGTTGACCAAGATAGGCTGGTTTGAAAGCACCTTTCTTCAACTCAAAAACGACAAGACACTGCAGCTCTCGGTTAAAAAACAGCAAGTCAATCCAGTGGTCATGTCCGAACTTGTCGATATGAACTTGATTGCCCATAAATGTAAAGTCCTTGCCGAATGTGAGAATGAAGTTCTTGACATTGGTCACGATTGAATTTTCAATAATTCGCTCATCAATGTCTTGCGGATCTCGCTCGTCAAGTTCTTCCACATTGATAAAATCAAGCAGGTAATCGTCCTTGAACATGGAAATGGCTTTCCGGGCGTGGCGTGTTGTCGGCATGGTCTTGGCAAAGTTGCTGGGCATCTGTGACTGATGATGAAACAAGTCGGCTTTAAGATTATCACGAAGGGTGTACTTGTCCCAATGCAAGGTAGCAGCTTGGTGAATATAGAACACGCGCTCCTCAAGTGTCTTGGTCTTGGATAATATCTCGTCGTGATGTGAAAAACTCAAAGCAAAGAAATCATGCCAATCCAAATCGCCCGCCATTGGCGGACGATTTACCAATAGCAAAGAATTAAAAGGAGAAAGACCCTCTTTATCAGTTGTTTGCAAATCGTCCGCCATTGGCGGGCGATTTACAAGCTCACACCATTGTTCATAGAACGATCGCATTTTCTTTATACTCGTTGGAGAAAATCCGCGCAAGCCAGGCAACTCTCTCCGAAGTTGTCCGCTAATCGTCTCAATGGCTCCCGTACCCCAAACACCTTTGCGTGTATTGTCAGAGACATACTTGCCTACACCATAATACAGGGCGAGCATTTGCCGGTTGACAGCTTTTGCAGCTTCCAACTGGTTTTGGAGTATGGCAGACTTTATAAGTTGCACGGCTTGATTATATTGAGTACTAATCTTGTCCATCTGTTCTTTCATTTTTCTACAAAGTTAATCTAAAAACAAAATATTGCCAAAAGATGTGGCCAACTCTTACGGAATTTTATTTTTTATCATCCGATATTTGTTCGGAAAACAGTGCTTTTGTCTCCTTTTTCCAAAAAGGAAAGTGCTATAGCTTAAAAATTATTTGAGTTTTCGAGGCATTCTGTTAGTCATCACTGTGGCTTTGCTAATGCATCTCAAAAAATGCAGTGGACTGCATTTTGGGCGTGATTTTCGAAGAAAAATGCAGTCGAGTGCATTTTCTTGGCGATTTATTGCTAAATTTGCAGTGCACTTCATTTTTGTGAAACCATGATTGAACGTAAGAAATACATGTCGCTTCTTGACAAGTGGCAAGACAAGAAAATCATCAAGGTCGTGACGGGCGTGAGACGTTGCGGCAAGTCGTCACTGTTGAGCATGTTTCGAGAACAATTGTTGCGGAAGGGCGTGTTGCCCTCTCATGTGCAAAACTATAATTTTGAGGACCTGTCAACCGAACCGCTGCTTGACTATAAGGTGCTCTATCAGCACATTGTCGACCACTTGGCCGACGGGGGCATGAACTATTTGTTTTTCGACGAGATACAGATGGTCGACCATTTTCAAAAGGTGATCGACAGTCTGTTTCTTCGCGACAACGTAGACATCTACGTCACGGGCTCCAATGCCTATCTGCTTTCTGGCGAGATAGCCACGTTGTTGACGGGCCGGTATGTTGAGATCAAGTTGTATCCCTTCTCGTTCAGTGAATATCTCTCGGCCTTGCCAGGCAACGCTTCTCTCGATGGTGCCTTCCGGCGATATATGGAGAATGGCGGCTTCCCCTACACGGTGCAGATCGCTGACGACCGAGAGATGCTGACGGAGTATCTCTCTGGCCTCTATAGCACCATCGTGCTGAAGGATGTCGTGGCACGCAAGAAGATCACCGATGTGATGATGTTGCAGAGTGTTGTCCGTTTCCTTGCCGACAACATCGGCAACCTGTCGGTCATCAAACGCATTGGCGACACGTTGACATCGCTCGGAAGAAAGGTCTCGTCACACACCATTGAGAATTACATCACGGCGCTTTCCGACAGCTATATTTTTTATCCCGTCTACAGATATGACGCCAAGGGCAAGCAACTCTTGAAGACAGGCCAGAAATATTATCTTGTTGACACAGGCTTGAGAAGGGTGATCAATGGCACCAAGGGCGGCGACCTGGGCCATGTGCTCGAGAACGTGGTCTTCCTGGAGCTGGCCCGGCGGGGTGGCGAGATATATGTTGGAAAGGTGGACAATGCGGAGGTAGACTTCATCGTGATACGCGGCGAGGAGAAAGCCTACTATCAAGTGTCGCTCAGTGTGCGTGACGAACAGACGATGCAGCGTGAGCTGGCGCCTCTGCAAGCCATACAAGATCACTATCCCAAGTACCTGCTGACGCTCGACAACGATCCGGAGACCTGGTACAATGGCATCAAGCAGATGTGCGTGCTCGACTGGTTGCGCGAGGATGAGCCCTAACAGCCGAAGACTGCCCCAAAAGGCCCGATGCTGGCGAAAGAGCAACGGCCGTCTGTTAAAATTTGCTTAAAATGGTGGGGCTCACGAAACATTTTGTAATTTTGCGGCGTCTAATAGCACGTAACGAGTTGGAAAACAACGATAATAAATAAGGAGAAAAATGAAAAAGATACTTTTCGCTTTGATGATGCTCATGGGCGGCTTCAGCGTAGCCAATGCCCAGGCCAAGATCAAGTTTGACAAGCTCTCACACGACTTCGGCACGTTTGTCGAGACCGATAACGTGCAGAAGTGCACCTTCACCTTCACCAACGACGGCGACAAGCCGCTGGTGATCAACCAGGCCGTGGCCAGTTGCGGATGCACCATCCCCAAGTACACCAAGACCCCGGTGAAGCCCGGCGAGAAGGGCATCATCAGCGTCACCTACAATGGTCGTGGCCGCTTCCCTGGCCACTTCAAGAAGATGATCACTGTGCGCACCAACGGTGTGCCCGAGATGACACGCCTCTATATCGAGGGCACGATGATGGAGAAAGACAAGGAATAAGGACGGAGCGTCTGGGGCGACGCGCTGAAATATTAGGACAAGAAGTCCTCTGAGAATCGCGTTTTTGCAACCAAGAAATCTTTTGGTCGCAAAAACGCGATTTTTCGTGGGTTTTACGCAAACGACTGACATTCAGAGTGTTAAGAGGAAAACGACCTTCTCGAAAACTTTGCGCATGCTCATAGTTTTGCGATAGATATCTTATCGACTCTCGATTCGATATCTATCGAGTCTCGATAAGATATCTATCGAGTCTCGATTCGATATCTGTCGCAACTCGATTAGGCC
>JBNMMB010000037.1:0-32415 GCA_050875105.1 Prevotella sp.
CATCAGCAGACCGAGCAAATACAGCAGCGAGATCAACAGTTGCATCAGCAGACCGAGCAGTTGCATCAGCAGACCGAGCAGTTGCATCAGCAGACCGAGCAGTTGCATCAGCAGACCGAGCAGTTGCATCAGCAGACGCAACAAATACAACAGCGGGATCAACAGTTGAAACGTATGGCCAAGGCTTTGTCTGCCAGCGGAATGACGATTCCGCAAATTGCCAACATGACGGGCATAAGCGAAGATGACGTAGCTACAATCTTGGCCTAACAGATTGACCATCAAGACACCATGATGACGGACGATAAACGAATGCGACAAAGCGGTTTATCGTCCGTTTTTGACTTTTGGCCACTTCGTTTGTGACATAAAAATGGAACATAGTAGGCAAGTTGTACACTAAGTCGGGCATCATGTACAACGGAAATGAAGTTAGTTGTCTATATTGGAAAATACTCATAATTTTGCAGTGACGATAAAACAAAAACACCAGATTAACAAAATAAAAACACTGTAGATTATGAAGAAATTCTTTTTTACGCTGATGCTCGCAGTAGCAGCCGGCACAGCAACGTACGCTGGCAACGGCGTGAAGAGTGATGTGAAAAATGGCAATGCGCTTGCAGAGGCTCTGCAGAACGTGAAGCAGAAAATTGCAGACGCACCGTCGGGAACAACCTACGGGGTGACAGGCCGCGAAGGAGACAACATCGTACTCAATACGCCGGTCGGCAAGTATACCGTGGAGCGTTGTAGCGACGGTGCTTATTCCTTCATGGGTTTCAAGGCAAAACTGCTCGCTGCAAAGCATGGAGTGTACACAGTGAAAACATCACTGGGAACCTGGGTGCTCGACACCCATAAGTGTACAGTCAAGAAAAAATAACAGGGTGCACGAACTGAACGGACAATAGAAGCCGGCAAGCTGCGTTATAAAAAATGTAAAAATGGCAATTCATTATGAAATGGCTGAAAATATCAACATCCACTGAACTCGTGCGTGTGCAGGTTGACGACATTGCATTCATAGCTGCCGATGGCAACTATTCGGATGTCTACCTCACCAATGGCAATCCGCACAAGATGACATTTAAGTTGCATTTCTTCGATGAAACTTTGCAGCAGCTTGCCGACAATATGTTTGTGCGTGTCGGAAAGAGCTTGATCGTGAACAGACACTATGTTTACATCATCAATCTCGTCAGCCAGGAACTCGTGCTTTCAGGCAACTGCCTGAAGGCCGACTTCAAGCTGAAGGCTTCCAAGGAGGCACTCAAGCAACTCAAGGCTTTAATAGAAACGGAGGAAGGGAAATGACAAACGACAAGACAATGACAGAAAAACCTGTTATCATCATAGAGGAAAAGCCAGATGCCATTCCTGGACAGCCAATAGGGGAATGCCCCATTATGACAATAGAGGAGAGCGATAATGACGTCGAGGTCGGTAAGCCTAAACGTTCCAGATGGCTGGTGACATTGGTGATGGCGACTGTGACCTTGGCTGTGGGCATATCGCTATTGGGCGGGCTGATGGCTTACAAGTATTTCTTTGATTTCGGTGTGCCCATTGGCACCTCGCCTGCTGAGAACATCGCAAAGCTGGAACGAGGCGTCATAGCTGGAACAGCACCCGCAGAGGTGATGGTCACTGGCGACTCCATCCTTGGCGTCGCCATGAACTTCTATCGGCTCAGCGGCTTCAAGGCTGAGATTGCGATGTCGCTTCCTGACACGGCTGACAGAAATGTTGTGTTGTGCACACGCTGTTCCGACTATACGACCTCGGGCAAGTATCTCGGCTCGCTCGTTGTCGACGGAAAGTCGCTCGGCACCGATCGTAGCCGTGCAGGTTATTGCGCCATGGCCAACGGTAATGTGGTCATTGGCGTGTCGCGCAGCGAGAAAGTGAAGGACTATTGCGCGGAGCGAGGTGGCGCATTTTTCAGACAGTTTGTTCTCGTTTCTGACGGCGTGTTGCCTACTCACTTTGTCCTGCATGGAAAGGTCGAGCGCCGAGCTTTGGGCCGCATGGCTGATGATAGCCTCTACTTGATAGAGACCCGTCACAAAGAAACACTTTGGGACTTTGCCGATGCCCTGCGCGAATATGGCTTCGTCGATGCCATCTACCTCACAGGTGGCGCCAGTCGCTCATGGTATCGCATGGCAAATGGCGAGAGTCACGATTTGGGTTGTGATGAGGAGGAAACACCTCGCAACGTGACAACCCCGGTGCCCTGGTTGGTCTTCAAAAAGAAATCTAACAAATAAGGCAATCTTCGGGGTTGGGTGCGGATTGTATGTGAAGTTTTAGTAGCTGATCAAAATCGCTAATATGCAGAAGCTTTTAAGAAAGGCTTTGCCGTGGGCCGTACTGACACTAATGGTAAGTTTGGTGTTCGCCGACTGCCTAGATGCTCTTCTATACATCGTGTGTGCATTGCTCGTGGCAGGTGTTGTCAGCATAGCCATATTGTATGTTAAGCTGTGGAAGTTTAATAGGTGTCATTGCCAGTTGAAAAAACAGGCGGAAGAAGTAGTCGCGCCCGAATTGGAGCATGTCAAGGGCAACTCGCTGAAAAAGCAAATGGTAAAGCGCAAGCTGATAAGAGAATATGTAGAGGAACACTCTAAAAACGATGTGATAGCTATCAAGAATATTAAAGATTGGTTAAGTTCGCTGAAATGGAGTGTTGCCATAATTTGTTTCCCGGGAATACCGATAATGCTGTTGCTTGCATTCATCCTTGCATTTGGATTTGATACACAAAGTAGAGTCCCTGCAAAAATAGACTATCATAGTGCTGACGACTTGCGAAAGGTTACAGGAGTGGAGTTCCCCGATATTGTACCCGTGGATTCTTTTTATTCGGATGGCGGGCTTGCTGCTTATAATACGCAAGTGAAATTTGTACCGCTGAAGCCGTTGGATAAAGAATTCTTCCATCGTTTAGATAGAGCATGCAAGACTGATTCATGCTGTTGGAAGAAGGAGCTTGACGGATATCATTACTATATCCTCCCTGATTCAATGCCTTTGGACAGAACAAAAGGCATGCACTGGAGAATGGTTGAGGTTGATGGCAAAAAGGTTCCTGATTGGGATGGGACATACATTTCTGTTTTCGTCCCAATAAAGGGAGACACGATAACGCTCAATGATGGGTGGACAAGATGATGTTTTTATGAAGAAGTTGTTGATAATCATCGCGACAGTGTTGCTACTGGTAGCCTTAGTCCCTTTCTTTCCGCCCATATACAACAGGTACACGCGGCCTTTGTATAAGAACTATGTCGACCAAAAGGAGTGGTACGGCAAGGTGGATTGCGAGAATCTTGCTGAGGTGAGGGACTTTTGCGAGCGCCGGAGCTATAGCACCGACTATTACATTCTCGTGGATTTCTCTATTCCTTCGGGCAAGAAGCGATTCTTTATCTACGACTTGCAGCGAGGACGATTGGTGATGAGCAGCTACTGCATGCATGGCAGTGGCAAGGGCAACACGGATGCCAAGCCAAAGTTCAGCAACGAGTTTGGCAGCGGTTGTTCAAGTCTTGGACGGTACATTATGATAGGCAAGGGAACAAAATTTAAAAACTGTATTCGCCTTCGCGGACTCGACAAGACCAACTATCTTGCCGAAACTCGTGGCATATTGATACATTCGGCAGGCAAGGTGACAAGGTTCTCTGGCGATAAGGAGTATATCCCGATAGGCTCTGAGAGTCGTGGCTGCTTCACGGTGTCGAGGGATTGTGTGACGAAGGTGATGGAGATATATAGGGAATCTTCTCGAAGAAGACCAGTGATGATTTATGCTAAATATGTTTAGGATTTGCCCAAGCGGCTTGCGCCTGGTTCTATCAGCGCGCACAGGGCAAGGGCAAGCCGAAGGCAGTCCGCCAAGGCAAATTCGAACATGGGCACGTAAGCCCTCGGTTCATGCCAAGAGGTAGATGGACCTGTCGCTGGAACTTGAAAAAGTCAGCTACTGTTACTGAAAAAACAGCAGCTTTTCGTTGATTATTGTTGTACCCGATAGAGAAGCCAGCAGTACCCGATAGAGAAGCCAGCAGTACTCGGTAGAGAAGCCAACAGTACTTGATAGAGAAGCCAACAGTACTTGATAGCGGGGACCAGGTGGTTGGTCGTACCAGTTGCTTTGCATACGATCCTTGGTGGAGACAGGTGCTGGCGATGAACATCCGGTGCGCTGGTGTCTTCTAAAATTATCTGGAACCGCTTGAGTTGTTTAAAAATTGGAATTTGGTTTCCGTGAAAAAATAGGGGCAACCGACCTGTACATTGAAGGTTGGTTGCCCCTATTCGTTGTGTTCGGGCTTTGCTTAGTTGTTCATGATGGCCTCGATGCTTTTCACGCTGCCTGTGAGCGGGTCGAGAATGAGTTTGGCGGATTGCTTCTTGCCGAATAGTTCGCCGCTGAGCGACTCCACGGTGCCAAACTGAGGTGCCGAGACCTCGTAGCTGCCGATGACCTGCTGGCCATGGGCGATGGATACCTTGATTTTGCTGGGCTGGCTGACGCGCAGGCCGATGTCGTTCTTGTCCTCCTTTTGGCCCTCTGGTGTGGGCTGAGGCTGTGCGATGGTGTGCTTGTCGTTGACGGTCACGAGGTAGGGTTCGCCCGAGAGATCGTCAGCGTCCACGAGACCGAGCCATTGGGAGAGGCGGAACAGCACTTGCTGGCCTTCGCGTGTGGGCACGAAGTCGATGTTGGTCCATGTGGTGTCCTTCTCCGTGGTGCCCGTGAACAGGCTTGATAGTGCGGCCTCCTGCTTATCGAGGTTGCCGAGCATGATGGCCATCTGCGTGCCATCTTTCGGCATGAAGTCAGCTTCGCCGCGGTTGAGCTGGTTGCGGCTGTCGCGAATGTCGTAAATCTCTTGTGCTGTCAGTTCAGCCATTTTGGCGTTGCTGCCCGCATTGAGGATGTCTTCTGTCATGAAGTCGTGCGGGTTGGGGCGTGCAGGCTTGGGACCTGGCGTGAATCGTGGCGACGGCATGGGGGTGGCCGAGGCGTCAGCGTTGATGGCCAGGAGCTGTCCGTTGTCGGCGCGGCATACCTTGTTCACGCTGTGCTTCTTGTCGGTGATGAGCGTGAAGTGGCGACTCGTGTCTGGCACGGCGTAAGGCACCATGTCGATGCCAATCAGCCGATAGCTCGTCGTGGGGTCCTGCTTCACGTCTGTGCGGAGGAAGCGGTGGGCATAGGGAGCCAGCCGGCCCGGGGTGTATTGCGTCTTTTCCACCTTCACGGTGAAGCGCAGCGCTGTCTTGGGCAGGTAGTAGTCAGTGCCTTCGACAGACTGTGCACTGACGCCGAGCGGCAGTAGCAATAACAGTAAACCTTTGATGTTCATCGTTTATTGGAATGCTTGTTTTTTAGTGAGTGATAGGATGTGTTGAATGAGCGTTGTGTGGCGCATCGTCAGTCCTCCAGTTGGAGGAAAGCCTTGGGCAGGAAGCGGATGATGTCGCTGGCCACCAGACTCTCCTTGCCCACCTCCTTGGCGGCCAGGTCGCCTGCCAGTCCGTGCAGGTACATGCCCATTTGGCATGCCGTGGCCTTGTCGTAACCCCTTGCCAGGAGGGCGGTGAGAATGCCGGTGAGCACATCGCCGCTGCCCGCTGTGGCCATGCCGCTGTTGCCCGTGCTGTTGAACACAATGTGCCCGTCGGGCATGCAAAGCGCCGAGTAGTGGCCCTTCAACAGGATGTAACCCTTGATATGTTCAGCCATCTGTTGTGCGCGGATGAGACGCTCATAATCGTTGGTGCTGGCGCTGCCCGCCATGCGGTCAAACTCCTTGGGGTGGGGTGTCATGATGATGCCTGCCGGGAGCTGTTGCATCCATGCCTGGTGGTTGGCCAGGATGTTGAGGGCGTCGGCGTCGACCACAATGGGGCATGCCGTGCGCCGTATCTGCCCGATGAGGGCGATGGCCGTGTTCTCTATCTGGCCGATGCCGGGGCCGATACCCAGGGCGTCGAAGTCGGTGCTGTCGACACTTTCTGAGAAGTAGGTCTCCTCGTGGTCCATTTGCAGCACTGCCTCAGGCACCGCCGTCTGCATCACGAGATAATTGCGCTTGGGTGTATGAACCGTCACCTTGCCCACACCGCTCCGCAAGCAAGCCCTTGTGGCAAGCACCGCCGCACCGGCCATGCCATAGCTGCCGGCCACAATGAGCGCATTGCCCATTGATCCCTTGTGGGCGAAGTCGTCGCGTGGGAGCAACATTGTCCGGATATCTTGTTCCTCCAGGATGCTACAGTTGCACTCCGTCTTCTCGATGAACTCCTGGCTTAGCCGTATGTCGAGCACCCGCAAGCGCCCGATGTATTTCTGACAGTCGGCCAGCATCATCGACAGCTTTTTTTGTTGCAGTGTGAGTGTCAAGTCCGCGCGGATGATGTTGGAGTGGATGTTGTAGGTGTTGTCCTCACACATCAGTCCGGAAGGAATGTCAATGCTCACCACCTTCACCGGACACTGGTTGATGTATTTCACCAGTGAAGCAAATCCGCCCATGAGGGGCTTGTTGAGGCCTGAACCAAAGAGGCCATCGATCACCAACATGTCGCTTGTGAGCTCTGGCGGGTCGAAGTTGAGTGTCACCTCCGTGAAATGGTCCAGTCGTTTGCCATCGATGAGACGTTGCTTGTTGGTGGCGCAGTCGTCCGACAGCTTGTTGTGGATGTTGAAAAGGTAGACGCTAACCTTGTAATTTTCTTCCGCCAAGAGCCTGGCCACGGCGAGGGCGTCGCCCCCGTTGTTGCCAGGGCCAGCGAAGACCACCACTGGAGTGCGGTCGGTCCATTCGTCCATGATGGCCCGCGTGATGGCCTTGGCGGCGCGCTCCATCAAGTCAATCGACTTGACAGGCTCATGGGTGATGGTATAGTTGTCAAGCTCATGAATTTGAGCAGCAGTGAAAATCTTCATAACACTGCAAAGTTAGTGGAAACACGTGGAATATCAAAAGGATTTGTACCTTTTTTTATTAAGGTTGCATCGATATTTTGCGCCAACGCTCCTTCTGCGTCCCAGTCGGCCAGGCCGCATAAGGCTTCCTTGGCGGTGGTGATGCGCCTCAGCCATGTCGGTGGTGAGGAATATTGATAAAAGTTCGTGTTCTTTTTGGGTTGCCGCTTGTCTTTCTCATCATATTTTCGTAATTTTGCACCACATTTTTTAGTATTAGCCACATGAGCATAGTTAAAGTGAAGGATAAGACGTTCCGCACGTTTATCCCAGAGGCAGAGATCCTGCAACGCGTGAAAGCCGTCGCAGACAAGTTAAACGAGGACATGAAGGACAAGAACCCTCTTTTCCTGGCCGTGTTGAACGGTTCGTTTATGTTCGCCGCCGACCTGATGCGAATGATTACCATTCCCTGTGAAATCTCCTTTGTGAAGTTGGCTTCCTACCAGGGCACCACTTCCACGGGAAAGATCAAGGAGGTGATCGGCATCAACGAAGACCTGGAAGGTCGCACGGTGGTCATCGTGGAGGACATTGTCGACACAGGCTTCACCATGAAGCGCATGCTGGAGCAGCTCGGCACCCGCAATCCCGAGAGTCTGCACATCTGCACGATGCTGGTCAAGCCCGGTAAGTTGCAGGTGCCCCTCAACATCGAGTATGCCGCCATGGAGATCCCCAACGACTTCATCGTCGGCTATGGTCTTGACTATGATCAGCAAGGACGCAATTTGAGAGACATTTACACGATAGTGGAATAAAAATGAAGAACATTGTTATTTTTGGTGCCCCGGGCTCAGGCAAGGGCACACAGAGCGACAAGCTCATTGAGAAGTATGGATTTAAGCATATCTCTACTGGCGATGTGCTGCGTGACCAGATCAAGCGTGGCACGGAGCTGGGTAAGACCGCCAAGGGATATATCGACGAGGGCAAGCTCATCCCCGACGAGCTGATGGTGGGCATCCTGGCAGACGTCTATGACAGCTTCGGCAAGGACCACAAGGGTGTCATCTTTGATGGCTTCCCCCGCACCATCCCGCAGGCTGAGGCCCTGAAGGCCATGCTGGCCGAGCGCGGACACAAGGTGGCTGCCATGGTCGAGCTTCACGTGCCCGACGAGGAACTGGTGACACGCCTGGTGCTGCGTGGCAAGGTGAGCGGCCGTAGCGACGACAACGAGGAGACCATCAAGAAGCGCCTCAACGTTTACCACACACAGACACAGCCGCTCTGCGACTGGTACAAGAAGGAAGGCCTCTTCCATGGTGTCGACGGCCTCGGCGAGATCGACCGCATCTTCAGCGATGTCTGCGACATCATCGACTCCTTGTAATAATAACACTGACACCCCGACAATCAATTTGATATGGAATCCAACTTCGTAGACTATGTGCGCATCGTCTGTCGCTCAGGCAAGGGTGGCAGGGGATCCATGCACCTTCGCCATGTGAAATACCAGCCCAATGGTGGTCCTGATGGAGGCGACGGTGGCAATGGCGGCAGCGTGATCCTCCGCGGCAACCACAACTATTGGACACTGTTGCACCTCAAGTACCAAAAGCATATCTTTGCAGAGCACGGAGGCAACGGCGGACGTGACAAGTGCCACGGCACCAATGGCAAGGACGCTTATATCGACGTGCCTTGTGGCACTGTGGTGTATGACGCTGAGACGGGCAAGTATGTCTGCGATGTCACTTACGATGGTCAGGAGGTCGTGCTGCTGAAAGGTGGCCGGGGAGGACTTGGCAACTATCAGTTTCGCACGGCCACTCGCCAGACACCTCGCTTCGCGCAGCCGGGCGAGCCGCTGCAGGAGATGACCGTCATCCTAGAACTGAAGCTCTTGGCAGACGTGGGCTTGGTGGGCTTCCCCAATGCGGGCAAGTCCACGTTGCTCTCAGCGCTGTCGAGCGCTCGGCCTAAGATTGCCAACTATCCCTTCACCACCCTCGAACCATCGCTCGGCATCGTGCCTTATCGCGATGGCAAGTCGTTTGTCATGGCCGACATCCCCGGCATCATCGAGGGCGCCAGCGAGGGCAAGGGCTTGGGCCTGCGCTTCTTGCGACATATCGAACGCAACTCGTTGCTGCTCTTCATGGTGCCTGGCGACACCGACGACATCAAGCACGACTATGAGGTGCTGCTTGGCGAGCTTGAAAAGTTCAACCCCGACATGCTTGACAAGCATCGTGTGCTGGCTGTCACCAAGAGCGACCTGCTCGACGACGAGCTCATCAGCATGTTGCAGGAGACGTTGCCCACCGATCTGCCGGTGGTGTTCATCTCCTCCGTCAGTGGCTTGGGCCTCGATGAACTGAAGGATGTGCTGTGGAATGAGCTCAACAACGAGAGCAACAAGTTGCAGGACATTACCGCCGAAGATACCTTGGTGCATCGTGACAAGGACATGACGCGCTTCAAGGAGGAGATGCACGAGGAGGGTGCCGACGAGATCGAGGTCTTCAACTTGGATGACCTGGAGGACGATACCGACGACTTTGACATCGAAGAGCTGGACGACGATGAGTAACGTCGTTCAGTTGCGATGATTTCACTTTCACCCCTGTTTTTACTTTATCTGTTTTGATGCAACCCCATCCCATCATCACCTCTTACCCCTTGGCCGACACGGTTACGGCCTTCTCCACCACCCGCCATGGTGGGGTGGGCAAGGGATGCTATGCGGATTTCAATATCAATCCCTATTGTGGCGACGACCTGGAAACCGTTCGGGCCAATCGAAAGGCGTTGGCCCAAGAGTTGCTGGTAGACGACAGTCACATGGTCTTGCCCCATCAGGTGCATGGCGACAAGTGCCTTGCTGTTACCGATGACTTGCTGCGGTGCTCCGTCTCACAGCGTATGGAGAAGCTTGAGGGCTACGATGCCTTGATGACACGGCTTCATGGCGTGTGCATAGGCGTGTCGACAGCCGACTGCATCCCAGTGTTGCTCTATGACCCCAATTGCCAAGCCATTGCCGCCATTCATGCGGGATGGCGCGGGACGGTGCAGCGCATTGTCAGTAAGACATTGCAAGCGATGACTGTCAACTATGGAACTCGTGCGGAGGATGTGAGGGCGGTGATAGGACCTGGCATTTCCTTGGCCAATTTCGAGGTGGGACAGGAGGTTTACGACCGTTTTGCCGAGGCCCACTTTGACATGGGACGCATCGCTAAGCGGTATGCCAAGTGGCACATTGACTTGCCCTTGTGCAACCAACTTCAACTGCAAGAGGCCGGCGTGCAACCAGAAAACATTCTTGCCTCGGGCATTTGCACGTTTGACCGAGTGGACGACTATTTCTCAGCCCGACGACTGGGAGCGGCCTCCGGACGCATCTACACAGGCATCATCCTGCGCTGATCACGGCAGGGTGCCACCCGGTCTCTACGTCATTTTTATATTCTGATTATGAAGAGACTACACTTAAATATATGCTTCTTTCTGCTTGCCCTCTTGACAAGCACAGACCTTTTCGCCCAACATCATTTCTCTGCCACTGAGCAGACGGTCATCAGTGTGCCCACGCCCGGACTGTTTGCCCACAGCAATGCCTTTGAGGTCAACTTCGCAGTCCTGAAGGACGATGAGTATTCTTTCCCCTTGCCCGTTGGCAAGGCGGAGGTGAAAGGCGGACAAGCTCTGGAGATCACCACCTCGAAAGGAGACGCTGTGAAGGCCATGTTCGCAGGGACCGTGCGCCTGTCGCGCAAGTCTGAGCAATATGGCAACCTGATTATCATCCGCCATGACAATGGACTGGAGACAGCTTATGGCTATAACGCCCAAAACCTTGTGAAGGTGGGACAGCGTGTCAAGGCTGGACAGACGATCGCCATCGTGGGAGGCGACGGAGGAAAGGTGGCTTGCATCTTTGCAGTCTTGGTCAATGGCGGATGGATTAACCCAGAGACCATCCTTGAGCCCAAGAGCCACCGGTTGCGCCGCCAGGTGGTGAGGTTCCGCAAGAATGGCAACCATGTGGTCCTGACTGTGGTAAAGGAGGAAAAACAGAAGAAGGTGACGCTCGACCCCGATGATGTGGACGAGGATCCCTTTCTGAAGACGGCCACCTTCAAGCTCGACCTAAGCAAGATGGAAAAGGAGCACTGGGCTTATCCGTTGCCCGACGCTCGTGTCATCAGTCCTTACGGACGTCGGGGCGGCAAGACCCATTCAGGTGTCGACATCAAGACCAAGCCCAACGATGAGGTGCTGGCAGCATTCGACGGTGAAGTGGTACAGTCGGGCCCCTATTTCGCCTATGGTAATTATATCGTCATCCGACACGCCTATGGCTTCTCCACTTGCTACAGTCACCAGTCGAAGAACCTTGTGACCAAAGGCCAAAAGGTGAAGGCTGGCCAGGTGATTGGCTACACGGGCCAGACGGGGCGCGCCACCACGCCCCATCTGCATTTCGAGTTGCGATTCAAGAACCGCGCCATCAATCCCAGCGTCTTCTTCGATCATGCCAGCCATCAGTTGAAGGCAGGTGTGCTGACCCTTGGAAGCAATGGGTCGGTGAAATGATGGGAGGATAAGTATGAAAGCATTACTCAATTTCTTGAAAAACTGGACGTTGCCAGTTGCCATTCTCACAGGCCTCGTGGTCTATGTCCTTTTCAGTTCTATCCCTTTCTTGAAGCCCATTGGGCAATGGTATGCGCCCTACAACGACCATGTGTTGCCCGACTTCATGTTTCTCATTCTCTACGTCACCTTTTGCAAGGTCGACTTCCGTAAGTTGTTCCCTGTCAAGTGGCACCTGTGGATCTGCGTTCAACAGATTGTTTTCGTGCTGATCCTGACGGGGGTCGCGGCTGGTTTCAATCTTTCGGGTGCGTCGCTCATCATGGTCGAGGCCATTCTTGTGTGCATTATTGGTCCATGTGCGGCCGCTGCGCCAGTGGTGACGGCCAAGCTCGGTGGTAACCTGGAGGAGATGACGACCTACACCTTCCTGTCCAACTTCGTGTCGGCGCTGCTCATTCCCCTCTGTTTCCCAGTCTTGCCGCATGCTTCGGCAGCCACCATGCACATCGAGTTCTTTCCGCTCTTCCTTCAGATCCTCTGGAAGGTGAGTGCTGTTTTGTTGTTGCCCATGCTCTTTGCGTTCGTCACGAAGCACGCCTTGCCGCGCTTGCATCATCGTCTCGTCACCATTCCTGACCTGAGTTATTATCTTTGGGGAGGATCGCTGGTGGTCGTCACCGGCACCACCGCCATGAACATCGCCGAAGCTTGGCACGAGACATCCGTCTTGTTTCTTGGGGCCATTGCTTTGATGGGCTTGGTGCTGTGCATCGTTCAGTTTGCTACGGGCCGTTTCATCGGTCATTATTTTGACAAGACCGTTGAGGCCGGACAGAGTTTGGGACAGAAGAACACGGCTTTCGCCATTTGGATTTCTACGGCGTTTCTCAATCCACTGAGTTCCGTGGGGCCTGGTTGTTACATCCTTTGGCAGAATATCATCAATTCTGTCGAGATTTGGATGGTGCGCCGTAGGGGACTTGAGCGGAAATCGTAATTCCAATCCGCATCTTCTTTCTATTTGTGATAGGCATGGCTTGTCCATGCCTTTTTTTGTGCGTGGAAAGTTCTTGTAACATCTAAATATTGTTAACATTTTGTGGAAAGTCTGTATTTTTCTGATTATTTCCTTTAATTTTACACCCAAACAAGCGTGTTCAGCAATATTTCAGGGAAATCTATCTAAATCGAAAGACTATGAAGCACCATTATTTTCAATTCGTCCTGACGTGTTGGCTCTGCTTGGGTACCCTCGCAGTTCATGCCGATGCGACCACCGACTACGATCAACTGAAATCGCAGCTCGACGAACATTCATTGCCCCTCATCAATTTGGTGGTGGACGTCAGTAAAGTGACAAAACCTGTTTACACGATGGCCTCCATGGAGGTCTGTGATCCCTTGCGGCGCATGGGTGGAAATATCCTTACACCTTTGCGTTGCAAGGTGCGTTATCGTGGCAATTCATCCATGCGCTATGAGAAGAAATCCTTCACCATCAAGTTGCTCGATTCCCATTATGAGAAGCTCGACGTCAACTTGCTGGGGCTGCGCACGGACGACACCTGGGTGCTCGATGCCATGGCCATCGATCGCATACGCATGCGCAATCGGGTGAACTCCGATGTGTGGAACGACATGTCTCGCACGCCTTATAAGACCGATTTCAACCGTCGTAACGGCACCGTCGGCCTCTTCGTCGAACTGTTCATCAATGGCCAATACCATGGTTTGTATTGCTTGACTGATAAGATCAATCGTAAGTTGCTTGACTTGAAAAAGACCAAGGTGAGTGCGCAGGGAGACTCGACAGTCAGAGGCGTGCTTTACAAAGGCTACACGTGGTCTTCGGCCACCCTGCTCAATGGCTATGAGCCTACCGACACTTGGACAGTGATGTGGAATGGATGGGAGCTCTCTTATCCTGAAGAGTTGCCCGGTGAGATGGCCTATGGCCCCCTGATGCGTTTTATTGATTATTGCGCGAAGACCACTGACCAGCAACTGGTGAATGGCATTGCCCAGCAGTTTTATATGGACAACCTGCGTGATTATGTGGTCTTCCTCTTGTCGCAAGGTATTTGGGACAATCTCTTCAAAAACGCTTACCTGAGTGTGGTCAACATCCAGAAGGGCGAGCGCATACTGATCACCCCGTGGGATCTCGACTGTTCGCTGGGCGGTGACTGGAAGGGCGATTATGCTGATTACTGGCCCGACGATAAATTGGTGTGCTCGGCAGGGCTCACGCGACGATTGTGGAATGGCAACCTGGCGATGTTCAAGAGTATGGCGAGCGACCGTTGGCGCGCCCTTCGTCAGACGGTCCTCTCCGAGGAGACTTTTGAGGCACGCCTGGACGCTTACGCCCAAATGTTTGTGGAGTCGGGAGCGTGGGAGCGTGAGTATAACAAGTGGAATGGCAACCCCGTGCCCTTGAAACGCGATCTCAGTGAGGAGATCACTTATGTGAAAGACTGGTATCGCAGCAATGCCGCCTATCAGGATGACTACGTCTATGGCGACGTGGAGTCAGGCATAGTGCATGCCAGGGTAACCGAAGAGGAGCGACAGGCCCACAAGACTGCTTACAACGCGGTCGGGCAGCGCGTCGGACCTGGCTACAAGGGCCTGGTGATCGCTGGCGGACGAAAACACATCAACAGATGACAAACCTCCAAAATCCACGATTTTCAACTTTTACGAAATAATTTTGCCTGAAAATTTGGAGGAATAAAAATAAATGACTACCTTTGCAATCGCTTTTCGGAAGAAGAGCTGAAAATGATGGCGGGATAGCTCAGCTGGTTAGAGCGTCGGATTCATAATCCGGAGGTCGTGGGATCGTGGCCCACCCCCGCTACACAAAAGATCCTGTAAGCGCAAAGCTTGCAGGATTTTTTTGTTTAAACGTTATTTGAGAGGCGCAAAGCCTTAGTGTTTCGGTCAGCCCCCCTCAAAAAATGAAGCCCGGCAATCATCGCGATTGTCGGGCTTCTCCATGCCGTCACGCTGGCATGGGATTGGGATTCTATTTGCTTGTTAGTTCTTATTGGCCTTGAAGACGAACGGCACGGCCGATGACAAGGCACTCTTCTGCAAGATGCCGTTCACGTAAATGGCGGCCTCCACGATCTGCATCTGCAGCAACTTCTTGCTCGAGTCGTAGGCGCCAAATGAATAGATGTTGTTGCCCAGCATGGCAATCTGCACCAGGTGGCTCTTGCCGCCGTAGGTGAGCGTGAAGCTCTGCATGGTCGGGTTGATGAAGAAGGTCACCGGCGTCACCTGTGAGAAGTCGATGTAGCACTTCACGTCGCGGGGGCGCTCAGCGCGCAGGGCGGTGGCAAGGTCCTTGTTGGAGATGTTGGTGGCCAGCAGTTCCACGGGGAAGTAGCGAATCGTCATGACCGAGTCGCTTTGTATTTCCCACTTGGCTGCGAGCGTGTCGGTCACGTCGCTCTTGTCGGCGGGGTTCTCCGAAGGATAAATGAGCTCACCTTCGTAGACACCCTTCACGATGTTGCACGCCTGCGTCTTCTCCTCAGGTGTGAGGCCCTTGTAGCCCGTGTCGTCGTTACAGGCGGTGAAAGTCACGGCTGCCAAGCAGCAGATCATCAGCACGATGAGATTGATTTTTTTCATGATAGTTGTTTTGTTTATGATGTTTAATTTTTGTGAGTATGAAGTCTTCCTCGAACGGCGTTTTCGTTCCGTTTCATAGGGTAAATGACCTCCTTGCTGAAACCTTGCGTCGGTGGAGCAAAAAAAATCGCATGTTTTTGTTTCCGCAGAAGCAAGAATTACCTCCTTGTTGTATTTATTGTACAGAAAGAACAGAAGAAATCGTGTGCGAGCCACGGAAAATGGCTACTTTTGCACTTAATCATGCGCATATTCGGTAAAGACAAAGAACAGATGATCGTGCACCTCTTCCGCCGGGGCGATGCCTCGGCCATGGATGCGCTATATGCCGAATATTCCAACTACCTCACGGCCATCTGCGCCCGATACATCACTGACGATGATGACGTGAGGGATGTGTTGCAAGAAGCCTTCATCAAGATCTTCACCACGATCGACTCGTTCGACTACCGTGGTGCCGGCTCGCTCAAGGCATGGGTGAGCCGCATCGTGGTCAACGAGAGCCTGCAGTGGTTACGACAGCGGCGACGGTCACCCATCGGCCGCATGGAAGCCGACCCGCCCGACCTGCCCGACGACGATCCCGAGACCGACGACCTGACGTCCGATGAGTTGACAAGTCTCATCCGGCAGTTGCCCGATGGTTATCGAGCGGTGCTCAACCTCTATGTGGTGGAGGGCAAGAGCCACAAGGAAATAGCACAGTTGCTCGGCATCAAACCCGACAGTTCGGCATCGCAGCTCCATCGAGCGAAGAACATGCTCGCACGCATCATCATAGATTATAAACGACATAGGCCATGAACAGGAATTGGACAAATGACACACACAAGCTCCTCGAAGATGCCACACGCAAGGCACCTGAGGGGCTGTTGGGCGACATCAAGGAAGAGATGGCGCACCGCGGCGTCCGTCCTGCTTATGGACGGCCAAAGGCACGCGTTGTCCACTTGGGGTGGCGCCGGTTGACAGCCGTTGCCGCCACGGTGGCGATAGTGATTGGCTTGGGCGTCAGCCTCATGCCACGTGACCGCCAGGCCGATGTGCAGTCGGTGGTCCCAGCGTTGGCCACCGTTAGAGACAGGGTGGAGAGCGCCCAGGCGACTGCCTCGCAGGTGCAGTCACCACAACCAACACTCGTGGCTGATGCTCAGGTGACCGACACCCGGGTGGCCGATGCCCAGATGGTTGTCCCCGAGTTGGCCGTGGCGAACGCGACGACTGACGAGCGCCCAGTGGCCGTTGCTGCAGGGGAAGTTATGGGGCAGGAGCCAGCCGAGAGGCGAGGCAAGGTGATGAGCAAGTCCATGACTCAGCGCATGGCCAAGGAACAGCCGGACGAAAGCCCGCTGTTGGCTGAGGCGCGCGTTCATCGACCCGTGCAGGTGGCCGCCCATGTGGCTGGCATGCCCACCAACAACCTCAATAGCGTTGCCGGTGACCAATATTTGAAGATGTATGACGCAGCCCTCTTTGGTCCCAATTCTGGTGAGCAAGGTTCTTCTGCGTTGTCGGGCCTCGCCCATGCGAAGGTGCCTGGCGTGAAGGCCAAGCACTATCAGCCCATCCGTGTGGGCGTGTCGGTGCGCGTGCCCATCGGCCAACGGTGGAGCCTGCAGGCAGGCATGAACTATGCCTATCTGAAATCCGACTTCAAGGATGCCGTCCGATCCAAGGAGGTGGTGGGCACGCAACAGCTCCATTACCTGGGCATTCCTGTGAGCGTGAGCTATGATGTGTGTAACACCCGTCGGCTTAATGTTTATGCCACTGCAGGTGGTGAGGTGGAACAACTCGTGAAAGGCACCTACAAGAGCGATGCGGGTGATGAGCGCGTCAAGGAACATCGCCCCGTGATGAGTGTCAATGCCGCTGCTGGTGCTGCCCTGAAGTTGTCGCCGTCGATCAGCGTCTATGCCGAGCCTGGCGTGAGCTACCACTTCAAGAATGGCAGTGGGGTGGAGTCAGCCTACAGTGATCGTCCACTGGGCTTCAGCTTAGATGTAGGCCTTCGGTGGAGCACCAAGTGACGTTTCGCATCGTTAAATAGTATCATAAGCGATAGTTTTTGTCTCATTCGTTTTCTGTTGGCGATCTTTTTTCTATCTTTGCATCTGAAAGATCTGGCGCACTCAGTGTGCGTCCAAACATAAACTCAAGAAGCCATGAAGAGACAATACCTATTGGGATTGGACGTTGGATCCAGTTCGGTGAAGGCATCGCTGGTCGATGTAGAGACAGGGGCCATTGCAGCCTCAGCGTTTTTTCCGGAGCATGAGGCTCCCATCAAGGCTGTGAAGGCCGGTTGGGCCGAGCAGTCGCCGCAGATGTGGTGGGACAACGCCAAGTTGTCGCTACAGAAGGTGATGGCCGAGACGGGCGCCACGGCCGATGACGTGAAGGCCATCGGCATCTCCTATCAGATGCATGGCCTGGTGTGCGTGGACAAGAACCAGCAGGTGCTGCGCGATGCCATCATCTGGTGTGACTCGCGTGCCGTGCCCTACGGACAGCGCGCCTTCGACGCCCTGGGCCATGAGCGTTGCCTGAGCACCCTGCTCAACTCGCCTGGCAACTTCACCGCGGCCAAGTTGGCATGGGTCAAGGAGAACGAGTCCGACGTCTATGAGAAGATCGACAAGGTGATGCTTCCAGGCGACTACATTGCCATGCGCCTCAGCGGTGAGGTCAACACCACCATCGGTGGCCTGTCGGAGGGCATGTTCTGGGATTTCTCCAAGAAGGCGCCAGCCGACTTCCTGCTCCAATACTATGGCATCTCCACAGACTTGTTGCCCGACATCGTGCCCACCTTTGGTGTGCAGAGTGCCGTGTCGGCTGCTGCCGCTGCCGAGCTGGGCTTGCGCGAGGGCACCCCCATCGCTTATCGTGCAGGCGACCAACCCAACAACGCCCTGTCGCTCAACGTCTTCAATCCTGGTGAGATCGCCTCGACGGCGGGCACCAGTGGCGTTGTCTATGGCGTGTTGGGCGAGGAGGGTTACGACCCGAAGAGTCGTGTGAACACCTTCGCTCACGTCAACTACACGCGAGAGCAGACCCGCCTCGGCGTGTTGCTCTGCATCAATGGCACGGGCATCCTCAACGCTTGGACACGCCGCAACATCGCACCGGAGGGGCTGGGCTACCAGGAGATGAACGACCTCTGTGCCTCGGTGCCTGTCGGCAGCGATGGCGTCACGGTCATCCCCTTTGGCAACGGAGCCGAGCGCGTGCTTGAGAACCGTGAGGTGGGTTGCAGCATCCAGGGTCTCGACTTCAACCGTCACACCCGTGCCCATATCTTGCGCGCCGCCCAGGAGGGCATTGTCTTCTCCTTCTGCTATGGCATGGAGGTGATGCGGCGCATGGGCATGGACATCCATCAGATCCACGCCGGCAAGGCCAACATGTTCTTGAGTCCCATCTTCCGCGACACGCTGGCCACCACGAGCGGGGCCACCATCGAGCTCTATGAGACCGACGGTAGCGTCGGAGCGGCCAAGGGCGCTGGCATGGGCTGTGGCATCTATCGTGACCACGATGAGGCCTTCAGCACGCTGAAGCGCCTGGCGGTGGTCGAACCCGACGAGCGCCATGCGGCTGCTTGCCTCGACGCTTATGCGCGTTGGAAAGACAGTCTCAGGCGATTGACCGACTAAAATATCACAATAATATATAAAAAGGTCGCCCCCGACACACAAAACATGTGCGTCAGGGGCGACCTTTTCGTATTAAGAATAGTGAAACGCTTATCCTTATGATGATGAAAAGATCTCTTCTCGTCCTGTTTGTTGCCCTCGCTCCCATGCTCTCATGGGGCCAGGGCCGCTCAGCGGTGTGGTGTCCCGACAATGGCGACGGCACCTATACCAACCCCATCCTCAATGCCGATTACAGCGATCCCGACCTCTGTGCTGTGGGTGAGGACTATTACCTCACGGCCAGCTCGTTCAACTGCATGCCGGGCTTGCCCATCCTTCACTCGCGCGACTTGGTCAACTGGCAGATTGTGGGTCATGCCCTCGACCACCAGTTCCCCGACAGCCTGCGTCCGCAGCACGGCAAGGGCGTCTGGGCCCCGTCCATTCGCCATCACGACGGCTCGTTCTATGTCTACTGGGGCGATCCCGATCGGGGCGTGATGATGGTGCGGGCGACGGCCGCAGAAGGACCTTGGTCGGCACCCGTCTGCGTGGTGCCTGGCAAGGGCATGATCGATCCTTGTCCGCTGTGGGACGATGATGGCCGGTGCTATCTCGTCAACGCCTGGGCCAACAGCCGTGTGGGCTTCAACTCCGTGCTGACCCTCCGCGAGCTCAGCGCTGACGGGACGAGGGCCATTGGCAACCCCGCGATCGTCTTCGATGGGGGCAGCGTGAACCACACGACCGAGGGACCGAAGCTCTACAAGCGCGACGGCTGGTACTGGATACTCTGTCCGGCGGGGGGCGTGGAGCATGGCTGGCAACTCGCCATGCGCAGTCGCAACCCTTATGGCCCCTATGAGTGGAAGCGAGTGTTGCAGCAGGGTAGGAGTGGGGTCAACGGCCCTCACCAGGGTGGATGGGTCCACACGCCCCAGGGTGAGGACTGGTTCATGCATTTCCAGGATCGTGGAGCCTATGGTCGTGTGGTGTGGTTGCAGCCCGTCGACTGGTCGAGCGGGTGGCCCATCATGGGCAAGCGGGGCGTGCCTTATACCACCTACCGCAAGCCCAAGTCATCATCAGCTGTCGTGACGAACCCCCAAGAGAGCGATGAGTTCAACACGCCACGGCTGGGCCTGCAGTGGCAATGGCAAGCCGACTATGACCAATCCTTCGGCATGCCCACCGCCGACGGCCACTTCCGACTCTTCACCTTCCGTCTGCCCCGTCTGGCAGGAGAGAAGAACCTGTGGAACGTGCCCAACCTCTTGTTGCAAAAGACACCCGCCGAGCGCTTTGTCGCCACGGCCAAGGTGCGACTGGCAGCCAAGGGCGACCGGCAGTCGGGCGGCATCATCATGATGGGACGAGGCTATTCGGCCCTCGTGGTGACCCGAAGTGGAGATGGTTTTGTTTTGCGACAACTGACGTGTGACAAGGCCGAGGAGGGCGAGGCGGAGCACGCCACCACGATAGCCTCGCTGAAGCCGACCGCTCGCGACACCATCCCTTATCATCCGGCCCTCTACCGCGACCTCTTCCTCCAGATGCGCGTGAGCGATGGCGTGGTGCGTTTTGCCTATAGCACCGACGGTCGCCGTTATCAACCTGTCGGCCAACCATTCACCATGCGTCCCGGCAAGTGGGTCGGGGCCAAGATGGGCCTTGTGGCCATTGAGGACAATGCCACGGGTGACACGGGCCTCTTCGATGTCGATTGGTTCCGCGTCACACGCCTCGACAAGTGAGAATGAAAAGCCGCCAAGGACGAGAAGTCCTTGGCGGCTTTTGTTGTTAATTCGTTGGATGGCAAGAATCTTATTCTTCGTCCCAAATGGAGAATTTCTTAGCGTCGGCTTCGACGGGAGTAGAGCCCGTCTCCTTAGGCTCTCCTCCTGTAATGCCATCTAATTTATTGCCGTTCTCGTCGGTGGCAGTGATCGTGCCAGCAAAGAGCGAGCTGTCAGCTTGCATGGCCATCACCTTGATGTGAGGCGTCGTATAGACCTTTTTCATAGTGGTTGTCATATTTGAGCTATGTTTACTTGATGATTACTTTCTTGACGCTGCCATCGGCCATCTTGATGATGTTCACACCTCTTGTCATGCCGTTGAGCCGGTTGCCCTGCAGGTCATAGATGGTGTTGGGGATGGCAGTCGATACATTGTCAATGCGTGTTGGCGTGTCGTCGACATCGTAGGTTATTGATTTTGCCTTGCTGCCTTCAGGCAGTTGCAGGTAGGCACGCATACCCTTGATGATGTTCTGGCTTCCTGTGGCATGGTAGAACTGGTTGTTGGAGATGAAGAAAGCTCCTGCAGGAATGTTGCCAGCAGTGTACACGCCAACGAAGTTGACGCCGTTGCCCACCTGTGTGGGAGTCTTGGTGTCTACCTCCACATTCTCCATGGTGATTTTGGTCACAGGCTCGTTCACCCTTATCATGTAGGGCTTTCCAGCCACAATGCTGGTTGCTGTGGCAAATCTCAGGTTGATGTTGTCATTGGTGTCCACGTTGGTGTCGTCAGTGAGTTCTTTCACCTCCCAGCCGGCTGGTATTGACATGTTGAAGGGCAACACCAACGTGTTCCACTTGCCATCAGCCTTGATGTTACGATTGACGGTGACGAACGTGTAATAATCTGTTTTTGCGGCCAGGGTGGCATCATTCTCGTTCATGGTAAGCTCATTGCCGAGGAAAGTCATGTGGAAGTCGTCTGCCTTAAACCACTTGCCATTGGCGTTGCCGACAGCGATGTCGGCCTGGTGGTTCGTAACGTCAAACACCCCGCTGACTAAGGTCATGACCCCTGCACCTGCGGCAGCCTTGGTTGCAGTCTGTTCATTGACGGTGAGCGTTATGTCATTGCCTTCATCCATGGCCACCAGGGCAGACACACGATATTTGCCATTGGGAATGCCCGTGACGTTTTGTGTAAGAGGCTTCACGGCATTGTCGCCGTCCCACGTGTTGAAGAGGAAAGTGCCGTTGGTGCCCAAAGTAGTGTAGGTCGTGTTGTCTTGCAGCACAGCCTTAGTTTCCCATCCTGATGTGGCACACGACCATCCTGTCATGTCGCCATACTCGAAGTCGGGATTGACGATGGCCGCTGTCATGTCGGCATTGGCAGAGCGTTGCTGCTTGGCGGCAGCGTTGAGCAAGGCGAACATGGCCTTTGTCTCTTCTGTTCCATCCCCGGTGTACATGCCTCCTTTGGCGCCTTCCTCGTAAGCCGACAGGTCGACACTTGCGCCAGCGTCGTCAGTGAGCGTTGCAGCTTGCGCTTTGATGTTGTCGGCGGCAAGCAGGATGCGCCCGTTAGCCAAGTCGGCTATGCGCTTCACGCTGAAGTTGTCGGCCTTGAAGAAGCAGCCGGCCGTTGGCATGTATTTGTCATAGGCCTCTCCGCTACCGCCTACCGCTCCGATGGTCAAGTTGCCGTCGTCTACGATAAAACGGACGGTGGCTTCAGTGAATTTGTCTTTGCCCTCCGCGGTAATGGCAGCATGTGTGTTGCCGCCAATGAGAAACACCGAGCGCCCGGCAAACGATGTGAGCAATGCCTTCACCTCATAGAGGCCGTTTTTCACGCCACTGATCGTTTGGCGGATGCTGGGAGCCGTTGTCTCGTTGTCACCATTATATGAGTTGAAAAGATAATCACCATCACAGCCTTGTGCGGTATAGACGGCATTGCTGTTGGGCTTCACGTTGACGTCTGATCCATTGCCAGATGTCCATCCTGTCATGTCGCCTGTCTCAAAGCTTGGATTGACGATGAGCGCGGTCATGTCGCCGGAGGGATCGTTGCTCAGGGAAGCGATGAGGGCCCTGTGGTATGCTTCGTCCACTTGTGCGCAAAGCACGTCTACATCCTCCTCCGAGGTGATTGTGTTTCCGTTATAGCGATAGATGACCCCTGATATGTCGTAAACATCCTTTCCGGCATCATTGAGTTGTTGCACCTTGGCCCATGTCGCGTTGACGTGCTCGGCTACTTTGTTTTTGTAGGTGATGTAGGGGTCAATGTCCGCGTCGTTGCCGTCACCGTAGTAGAAAAGTTGCAAGTTATCTACCGCGAGCATGCCCGACTTGTTGGATAATCCCGAGCATTTAGCCTTGTATAATTGGATGGTGGCGTTGTCGCCTTCGTTCAGTGTGGCTGTCAGGGTGAGTTTGTAGTCATCGTTTTTGCTAAACACTTCTGAGGCCTTTGACGGACCTTCGTCTTCCTTGCTGGCATCCATGCCGACACTGGTGTTTTGCCGGATGTCAGTGGATTGTCCGGCAAAGGTAAATGTGGAAGTGACAGTGTGGTCTTTTGTGCCGCCAAAGGCATATGCTCTTGATCTGTAGAAAGCCTCCACGGATGCGGCGTATTTGCCTTTTGGCAGGCTGCTGACGGTTTGCGACATGTTGATGTCACCGTAATTGATGACCGTGCAGCACCATCGGTAAGAGGTGCTGTTGCCATCGCTCAATCCCCCATAGTTGGGATTGGATGAGAAAGTCCACCATCTTTGGGCGTAAACTTTACCGTTATTGCTGGCGTCATTCCATCCTTCCATCTTTCCAAAGTCGGCACCCTTGGCGAGTGGTGTGATGTTGAAAGGCTCTGTGGCAGAGGCTTGGTGTCTCATGACCTCCTTGAGCTTGTCTTCCGTCAATATCACCCATTTCTGCCTGTCATCGTTGGCATCGCAGGTTACCGATCTTACCAAGTCGTCCTGCCCGATGGACGCCAATGCACCAGCCTCACATTTGATGAAATATTGGTACTCTTTGCCTTCCACGGGTTCGAAGGTCCAAGTGTTGTTGTTAGCGTTGTCCATGTAGGGGTCTTCGGTGGCCGACATGGAACCCTGGATGGTGTTGATCTTGTACCTGCCATCCACGAGGGTGAGGGTCAGCGGCATGGCCGATAGGGCTTCCACGGCGTGTGTTCCCCAATTGGCTCCCGCCTGGAGATACCGCTTGGTGCTAAGGTTCATGAGAAAGCATGTTTCTCCTGATTGTGCCACCTCCGTGGCGCTGTTGCCCAATATCTCAGGCTTGACAACGGGGGCCGATTCGGGTAGTGTGACATCGGCTTCAGTGGCAGGAGTTCCTGTAGGGTCGGTGATGGTGAAGTTTACCGTCAATGGGAAATGGTCGGATGCGGTAAAGGACGTGTCGTGCAAGAAGCTGTTGGCTCTGATTTTCAGTGGTGACTTGGAATTTTCTATCCAGAAGATCTTGTCTACCACCTCTCCTTTCTGTGGTCCTTTTTCGCTTGTCATGATGGCAGGGTCGCCCAACTTGGGATATTGTCCACCCCTTATCAGTTCTATCCATGCGTCGTGAATGGTCAGGTTGTCAACGGCGTTGATGACGTCGATGAGCTTGCCCTTCACGTTGTCGCGTGTGTATCGGCAGTTGGTGTCGCCCAAGATGAGGACATGGCGTCCGTTGTCGTGGCTCTTGATGTATTCTGCCAATTGAGTCAGCTGCTTTTCTCGTGCCTCGATGTCCTTTTGGTCGTCTTCGGCATCCATGTGTAGGCAGTAGAAGTCAATCTCCACGCCTGGGGCAATGGTGATGGTGTAATAGCGAAATCCCTTGTTGATCAGTCCGTCGGCGCCGTGGTTGATCTCGCCATAGTGGTCGTTCCATTTGACGCGCGTCTCGTTGCTGAAGCTCCAGCCTGTCTTCTTCGTAAGCAATAGCCCCAGTCCGTCGGTGGAATTCGAGAGAGTGCTAACCTTTCCTCCATGTGTGCCCACCGTGTACAGGTCGGCAATGGGTGCGATGAGGTAGTCGTGGAAGTTGAAGTCTTCCGACATGGCCACGATATCCCATCCTTTTGTGCGTGTCTCCTTGCCGATGGCAGTGGCGCCAGTTGCTTCTTTGCCGTCAGCATTAATGGTGATTCCCGCAATTTTGTTGGGCAGGCCGTCCACGTTTAGGGATGTGGCGTTGAACGAGTAGCTTCTTTGTGCCGATGCGCCATGGGGAAGCCATAGGGCAATGACTGCCAAAGAAACGATTAATAGTTTTTTAAGCATATAAATTAAAGGTGATTATGGAGTAGATGTTTTTTAGCTTCGTAATCGTTGCGCTTTTGCCTGTGTCTCCCAAGTGGGCCACAGGCAAAAGGAGTGTGTAAGTTGGGCAACTCACTTGAAGTAGTGAGCTGCCGTTTTCTTACTTTTTGCTCAGTTGCAACGTCAGTTTGCCGATGAAGATGCCGCTCTTGCCGTTCTGGTCCACGGGGACGGGCTTGCCGTCGAGGTTGTTGACGTGGCGGAGGGTCTTGAAGTAGGTGTGGCTGTGGCCGCCGAGCACCAGGTCGATGCCGCGCGTGTGGCTGATCACCTCCTGGTCGCCCATGCCTTTCTCCTCCCATCCCAGGTGCGACAGGCAGATCACGAGGTCGCACTTCTGCTGGTGGAGCAGGTCGGCCATCTTCTGTGCCGTCGCCACGGGGTCGAGATACTCGGTGTTGCCATAGTTGCGCTGGTCCACCAGGCCGGCGAGCTTGGGCGCGAGGGCGAACACGCCAATCTTCAGTCCCTTGCGGTGCAAGATGACGTAAGGCTTGACGATGTGTTGCAGGTCATACTGCGAGAAGACATAGTTGGAGCAGACGATGGGGAAGTTGAGGTGCGAGAAGACGCGCGCCATGTTCTCCAGTCCGAAGTCGAACTCATGGTTGCCGATGGTCCCGGCGGCATATCCCATCTGGTTCATCAGGCCCACCTCGACGTCGCCCTTGAAGAGCGTGTAGTAGGGCGAGCCCTGTGAGAAGTCGCCGCTGTCGAAGAGCAGCAGGTCGGGGTCCTTGGCGCGCTCCTCATGGAGCATGGCTATGCGGCGGAGAAAGCCTCCGCGGCCCGCCTGCACCGTGTCAGCCAGTGCGGCGCTCAGCGGCATGATGCATGAGTGGGTGTCGTTGGTGTGCAGGATGGTCAGCGTGCGCTGGCCGAAGGCGGTGGCCACGCAGAGCATCATGGCGGCCATGGTCATCAGAAATTTATTTCTCATAGGTGATCCTCCCTTCCACTTGTGCGCTGACGGCCTTGCCCTCAGCGGCTTGTTGCTTGAAGTAGTTGACGATGATGTGGCGGACGTCGTTCTCCTCGCCCTGTGGCGACACCTCGTTGGTCTTCGCCTTGAAGGCGTCGAGGTGGTCGTTGCCCTGTGCGAGGTAGTCGAGCGTGGCCACCCGATAGGTGGCGTTGGGGTCGATGGCCTTGCCGTGGAGCGTGACCGAGCGCAGTTGCCTGTCGGCCGTGATGACCATCTTCACGCCGTGGCTGACGCCCTCGCCGCCCACGCGTGCCATCTCCTGGAAGAGCTGCAGGGTCTTCTCGCCCGTGAGGGTGAGAAAACAGATGTGGTTCTCGAAGGGAGCCACGTCGAGCACGTCGCCATAGGTGACGTCGCCGGCGGCAAAGGCGGCGCGGATGCCTCCCATGTTGTAGACACCGAAGTCTGGTTTCTCACCAAAGGCCTGTCCACCCCATACGAGGATGTCGGCCAGCAAGTTGCTCTCTTCACTCTCGGGGCGATGGGCGGCCATGTAGTGGTCCACCCGTCCCACGACGGGACTCATGATCGAGTCCACCTGGTGCTTGTAGGGCGCCAGGAAGGCCGCGGCCTGCGCGTCGGGCTGCGTGTCGTAGCGCTTGTCCACGAGGATGCGTGTGCGTTCCACGCCTGCCAACTGGTAGTGCGACTTGCAGGCAGAGAGCAGCAAGGGCAGGGCCAGGGCAGCCAAAAAGTATTTTCTATTCATAATTGATAGTTGTTTTCCGTTGCAAAGTTACACATTCTTGGCCGCATGGCTGTCGGGAGGTGATGAATAAAATGTTAAAAAAGAAAGATTTTTGCTGTTCCTTACAATCTGTTTGGCTGAAAAGCCGTACCTTTGCATCGCTTTTCGGCCTGACCGCTGGTTGGGGGACGAGTCCTCATGCTATGTCGGGTTGGTGAGACAAACAATTTTTAATCAAAACAACAATGGATTTAATTAAAGTTGCTGAGGAAGCATTTGCAACCGGCAAGCAGTTCCCCACTTTCAAGCCGGGTGACACTGTGACTGTCGCTTACAAAATCGTCGAGGGTAACAAACAGCGTATTCAGCTCTATCGCGGTGTGGTCATCAAGATCAACGGCGAGGGCACCAAGAAGCGTTTCACCGTTCGCAAGATGTCTGGAACCGTGGGTGTGGAGCGTATCTTCCCCCTGGAGTCACCCAACATCGACTCTATCGAGGTCAACAAGCACGGTAAGGTGCGTCGCGCCAAGCTTTACTATCTGCGTAAGCTCACTGGTAAGGCTGCCCGCATCAAGGAGAAGCGCGTGATCATCAACGACTAATCCTTTGCCCGCTGTCGCCAAGCCACCATGGTGGTGTGGCGAAGAAGATTAAAAAACAGGAGGTTAACAGCCCTTTCGGTTGTTGGCCTCCTGTTTGCGTTTTGGGTGTTTCCAAGCAGTATTTGTCGTTGCGGAATAGATGTGCTCTTGCAACAAAGAATTTAAACTATTTGTTGTTTTTTTATCCTAAAATTAAACTTTTCCGCTATTTTTCTTTGCGTTTTCAAACATATTGGCTAAATTGCCAATGTATTAATTTTAAAGTATTAGCTTATGAAGAAATTAATCGTTGTTTTGTTTTTGGGCGCTCTGTCGTTTGTGGCATCGAGCTTTGCCCCTGTGAGCAATACGGCTGCGGTTCAGAGTGTTGATGGGGATGTTACTACTTGCCCCGCTTGCGGTTGTAAGATGACACTTTACAATGTTAAGACTGGAATTTTTTCATGCCCTATTTGTGGCTGCGAGTGGAAGAAAGCCAGTAGCACAATTGTGGTGATTGTTTCGCCACCCACGGATCCCGATCCCGATACTCAAAAATGATGAGTGAATGGTAGCTCCATAACAATCAGCAGGTTATAGATTAACTTGCTGATTGTGTTTTTCTAATTGTAACTCTCCAAAACGTAGAAGCATGAAGTCCAAACTTGTATTTTTCCTTTTTACATTATTAAGCCTTTGTTCCCTTCCCTCCTTCGCCCAAGATGGCAAACTGACCGTGAGGGGTAATGTTGTCGATGCGGCTGGGGAAAAGTTGGTGGGTGCCCATCTGAGCTTTGCATCGTTGGCGGACCCCGAAAAGAAGACCGATGTGGTGAGCGATAAGGAGGGATGCTTCGAGGTGAAGTTGGCGCTCAACTACTACACGCTGCGTGTGACCTACACAGGCTATGCGCCTTATGAGGCCCGCGTGGAGTGTGTCGACAGCATCCAGATGCCACCCATTGTGCTCCAGGAGAGTAGCAACGAACTGGCAGGCGTGGTGGTGAAGGCCAACCGCATCAGTTACAACACCAAGGGCTATGTGGCCAACATCGCTGGTGATCCGCTCTTCAAGACCCGCAATTTGTCAGAGGCCATGCGCATGTTGCCTGGTCTGTATCTGCAAGACAATGAGTTTCACGCTTATGGTGAGAAAATAGGTTCGGTGTTTGTCAACAACAAGCGTCTGATGTACAAGGGCCCTGCCCTGGTGAGCTACCTGAGCACCTTGCAGGCCAAAAACATCGTCTCAGTGCAGGTGCTCAACAGCACCGCCGACCCGCTGCTCACCGACAAGATGGCTTTCGTCATCAAGATCACCACCACGAGCGCCGAGGATGGCGGCAACGCCACCGTGGGCGTGTCGGCACGGGCGTCAAGTGTCTACGACTTTCAGGCCAAGCCCACGCTCAACATTCAGCAACGCATCGGCAAATGGTCGATGTTTCTCATACCCGACTACACGCCGCGCTCAATGCTCAACCGCGGTATGAAGAGCACCACCACGCTCTCCGAGAGTGGCGTGGTGAGGAAAGAGACCCAAATGACCCATCTGAAGTTCAAGCCAACCCTGTGGCTGACGGGTGGTCTGTCGTATGAGTTTGACAAGAGCAACAACCTCTCGCTCAACGTCAGCGGCATGCACCAGAAGCGCCTGCAGACGGCAGAGACCCACAACGACATCTTCGAGGGCGACCAGCAGGCGGACGCCACCGACGGCTATGTGGGTGAGCGCCGCAAGATCAATTATTTTGAGGGCATGCTCAACTACTTTGGGGAATTGCCAGTCGCGACGCTATACGGAACACTCAACTACGTTTTCAAGGAAGACGATGGCCGCACCGACCGTCGCCAGTCTCTTGCCGACGGCCAGCAGAGCCTGTTCGCACAAGACAAGATGGCCTATTACCACCTGCTCTCAGGCAGTCTCTCAGCCACTTGGAAACTTGGCAAGGGTCACAAGGTGGCCACCTCGGTCACCGCGACCCAGTGGGACAACAAGAACAACTATCAGCAGCCGTTGGCCCAGGAGGCCAACCGTTATCGTTACCTCTACAAGGAGTCGTCGTTTGACGGTTCGCTGGGTTATGAATACAGCAAGGGCACATGGGATGTGAATGTGGGCACGCGTTACCTGAGCTCGCACATGAAGCCCCTGGTGGCGCAGGATGGCAAGACCGCCTATTACACGCGCAATGTCAGCAAGTTTCTGCCCTTTGCCACCCTCACTTACATCTACGATCCCACGTCGTACAAGACCATTACGCTGCAATATGAGCGCACCTACGATTTCTCCAACCTCCTCGCCATGGACCCGACGACCAATTGGCGGTCGGAATACTCCTACAACAAGGGCAACCCCCACCTTAATCCAGGGTTCACCGACAAGGTGGCCTTGCAGACACGCATCGGAAAATTTGACATCCGTGGGCGCTTTGAGAATGAAATGTCGAACGTGGGCACCTATGCGTTGGACGAGGCTGGCAACGAGGTGCACTCTTACGACAATGGCCTGCACGCCCAAAGTCTCTTCTTCTATTTGGGTTTTCCATTGGTGGAATTTTCCGACCAATGGCGACTCGACTACTATGCCACCTACCTGTGGAAGAAAGAAAAATATGAAAGTCGGAAACAGGTGACCAGTCAGGTGACGGGAGGCTTCACGCTGATGGGCACGCTGCCCGGTCGCATCAACTTCAACTGCTCGGCCACGCTCAACAGTCCGCAGCGTTCCTTCTACACGAACCTCTACTACCTGGGTGACGTCGATGCCAGCCTGGGCAAATGGTTCTGGAAAAACAAGTGGTATGCGGGCCTCAGTTGCAGCTATACCTTCCTGACGCGCACGTCCGAACAGACACCTGTGTTTAGGACCGATAGCCGCTACGACCGGGCCATGCTCATGGTCAAACTGTCGCTGAGCTATCGCATCAAGTGGGGCAACAAGCGTGCGCGCGTTAACAGCAACCGCGTGATCTCCACCGAGGCCATGCGCATGAATGATTAGGGCTGTCGGCGGTCTTTGTCGGAATAGTTGATGGAAGCGTCGGCGTCTCCGTGGAGGGCGTCGTCGAGATCGTCCCAGCTCTGGAAGCCCGCGAAGAGGGCCAGACGGTCCTTGGCCTCTTTCGAGAGTTTGCGCTTTCCGGTGGTCAGCTCCCAAAGCTTCTTCAGCGAGTTGCCGCTGAGATTGATGTGATGTTTGGAGCAAAGCATCGAGATGTGCTCAAAATCTTCGGCCAGCATGTGTCCGGGGTGTGCCATCTTTGTGCCAGCGAGGGCAAAGAGACTTCTCAAATCGCGTTTCATAAATACATTGTCAACTAATACCGCGTGCAAAGTTACGAAAAGCAGAAAAAGTGGGAAAGCAAATGAGCAAAAAACTCGCCATGGCTTTCCCACTTCTTTACTTTTTTGTAACTTTGCGCTACCATTTATTTCCATCTTATCATAAAATGAAAGAATACGCACTTAAGTATGGTTGCAACCCCAACCAGAAACCCGCCCGCATCTACATGGAGGACGGAGAGCTCCCTGTGGAGGTGATCAATGGCCGCGCCGGTTACATCAATTTTCTCGACGCGCTCAACTCATGGCAACTTGTCAAGGAACTGCGCGAAGCCACCGGCCTGCCCGCCGCCGCTTCGTTCAAACACGTCAGTCCGGCGGGCGCAGCCGTGGGCCTGCCGCTGAGCGACACGCTCAAGAAGATCTATTTCGTCGATGATGTCGACTTCGAGCTCACGCCCCTGGCCTCGGCTTATGCCCGCGCCCGTGGCGCCGACCGCATGTGTTCCTATGGCGACTTCTGCGCGCTGAGCGATCCCTGCGACGCCGCCACCGCCCTGCTCATCAAGCGTGAGGTGTCCGACGGTGTCATCGCGCCAGGCTACACCCCCGAGGCGCTCGAGATCCTGAAGAGCAAGCGCAAGGGCACTTACTGCGTCATTCAGGTGGACCCCAACTACGTGCCGGCTCCCATCGAGCACAAGCAGGTCTTCGGCATCACCTTCGAGCAGGGCCGCAACAATGTCAACCTCAACGATCCCGCCCTCTTCGAGGATGTGCCCACAGCCAACAAGACGTTTACGCCCGAGGCCTTGCGCGACCTGAAGATCGCGCTCATCACGCTGAAGTACACGCAGTCTAACTCGGTGTGCTATGTCAAGGACGGCCAGGCCATCGGCATCGGTGCCGGACAGCAGAGCCGTATCCACTGCACGCGCCTGGCCGGGTCGAAGGCCGACGAGTGGTGGATGCGCCAGAGCCCGAAGGTGCTCAACCTGCCGTTTAAGGAGCATATCCGCCGTGCCGACCGCGACAACTGCATCAACGTCTATCTCTCTGAGGAGTGCGACGATGTGCTGCGCGACGGTGCTTGGCAGCAGTTCTTCACGGAGCAGCCTGCGCCCTTCACTCGCCCGGAACAGAAGGAGTGGATCGCACAGAACACCAACGTTGCACTGGGCTCCGACGCCTTCTTCCCCTTCGGCGACAACATCGAGCGCGCTCATAAGAGCGGCGTGAAGTTTATCGCCCAGGCCGGTGGCTCCATCCGCGACGACAATGTCATCGAGACCTGCGACAAGTACGACATCGCCATGGCCATGACCCATGTGCGCCTGTTCCACCACTAATAGATTTCATCACCCTGCCTTCCCTGCCTTGCCCCTTCGGCGAGGCACGGAAGGCATTAATGTTTTTTTTACGACTATGGACAATTTCGAAGAGATCCTGATGCAAGGCATCCAGTTTGGCAGCGGTGGCCACAGCTCAAAGAAGGATGACGACAAGGTGAAGACCAAGGCCAAGAAGAAAAAGTATATCACCGGTGCCCATGGCTCGGGCTCAGCCCGACAGAAAGCCAAGTATCGCGAACAACGCAAGAACCGCAAGTCGCAGCAGCGCAAGAAGTGACCCGTGGCTGGGACGCAGTCGGCCTAAGGGCCATTTCGTTTTTGTAAAAGATGTTCTGAAAAAACAGGCACCTGGCGACTGCACCTTCTAGAGAAAAATAAACCGCTTTTGTTCGATTAAATTTCGTTAAAAGTCTTAATATTGGTTAATTTGTATGAAATTGTTCGTCGAAAGAAGCCTTATCGAGTTGCGATAGATATCGAATCGAGACTCGATAGATATCTTATCGAGACTCGATAGATGCTTAACGGAGACTCGATAAGATATCTATCGCAAAACCCTGAGCATGCGCAGAGTTTTC
>JBNMMB010000038.1:0-32092 GCA_050875105.1 Prevotella sp.
AATTAAACCGCTCACGCTGTCGAAGAAGAGTGAAACAGGTTAAACCGCTCACGCCTCTGCGTGACGTGAGACACGTCACCCACTAAGAAAAGTTAAACTGCCCACGCATCCAAAGACAAGGAAACAAAAAAACCGCTCACACATCAGCAATGAGATCAACTGATGCGCAAGCGGTTTTGTTAGTTTCCCACCCACAGCGTGAGCGGTTTAGTCAGCATTCCACCACCCACAGCGTGAGCGGTTTAATTCGGTTTATGGCCAGTTGGTTTTCTGAGTGGCGCCGGGCGCCACTGGCCGCCTTGCTTGGTCGGGGCCGTCGTGAGCTCGCTCACGTAAGGGCGCGGCCAAGCAAGACGGCCAAGCCGACAGGCTCAGAAAACCAGCTGGGGTTTCATCCGGTTTTTGTCAAAACACACGGGCTTGTGAAGCACCGCCACAACTATTGCTCGAGCACGTTGAACTCGGCACAGGTGGCGAAGTCCTGTCCGTCCTGCGAGCTCTTGGCGGTGAAGCGCAGGTAGCGGGCGCGCACAGGCTTGTCGAAGATCACACGCTTCAGCGCGCGGTTGTTGGCGAAGGCGCCGGCAGCGACGGGCTGGCTCCACGTCTTGCCGTCCATGCTGACCTGCACCTCATAGTCCTTGATGTTGCCGTTAGGACTGTCTTGGCGGGGCAGGTAGCTGAAGCCCTTGAGCGTCCTGGCCGTGCCACAGTCGAAGTCGACCCAGTGGGGATAGTTGGCCACCGTGACGCTGTACATCGTGTGCCAATAGGTGCTGGGATTGCCGTCGGTCATGTGCTCGGCATCGCCCTCACCACTCTCCACCGAACTGGCGAACTTCACCGTGACGGGAATGGCGTCGATGCGGTCGAAGTGCTGCTGGTAGTTGAAGCGTGAGCCCTTGGCGAAGGCCACCACGGAGCCACCCTCGCGCAGGGCGAAGGGCTGGGTGTAGCGTTGCACGCGCTTGCCACCATTCACCTTATAATAGATGGGCTGGTCTTGCGGTCCGCTGATGGTCACCGTGCCGTCGGCAGAGCGGCTGATGCTGAGCGGAGCCTGTCCGTCGAGCGACACGTTGGCCAGGTCGGCCAGCTTGTCGTCGGCCATCGACGTAGTGGGACGGATGGCGAAGCCAAACGACTGGGTGGTGCTCTTCACGCGGTCGGCCTCGAGGGGCGCACCCTGTCCGCAGCTGTTGCCGCCGAGACCCGTGATGGCATGATCGATGTGGAGCCACACGCCGTCGCTGGCGGGCAACTCATGGGGATGGTTGGCCATGGCGAGCTGCTGGGCGGAGTAAGGCAGGGCCGAGAAGCTCATCACGCTGTCTGCCACAAAGATGGCACCCTGCTGTCCGTCGCTGAGGGCCACCCAGCGGCTGTCCTGGTGGTTGGCCATGTCTTGCGGCTTGGGGAAGTTCTCAAACTCACGGGCCACGTCGGGCTGGTTCCAGATGGCCACAGCCTGGCCGCTCTTGCGGTCGGGGTAGTTGTCCACAGGTCCGCGACCATAGTATTTCATGTGGCTCATCGTCTTCGGCAACTTCATCACGTAGCCGAGGCGGGCCAGCGTCAGGTTGGCGCGCGAGGCCGAGACAGAGCTCTCGTTCTCCACCGAGCCGTCGGGATGGATGGTGTAGACCACGTTGGTGGTGAACTTGAAGTCGGGCTTGTTGCCCGTCGTCGTCAGCTTCTTCCAGTTCTTGTCGGCGCCTTCGAGGCGAGCTGACTCGCGGCCCTGGCTCTCCACCACAAACTTCACGCTGACGGAGCCGTCGGCGTTGGTCACCACGCGGCTCTCGGTGGCCTTGTGTTGCAGGTCGTGCAGGCCGTTCTCATACCAAGCCTGGTAAGCCCAGTTGTCGTTGTTGACCCAGGCGCGGAAGGCGTCGAGGCGCGGACCGCATCCGTCGGCGAAGACTGGCTTGCCGCCATAGGTGAGCGAGCGGATGGAGCCCGTGGCCTTGTCGAAGTCGACGGTGAAGGCCTTGCCCCCGTCCACGACGATGTTGTCGGTCGTCTCCTTGACGTTCACCTTCTCCTTACCCGTGGCAGTGGTGGCCAGCGAGGGGCGCTGGGCAGCCGTCTGCACAAGCAGCTGCTGCTCGGCCTGCACATAGCCAGCCTTGGCCCACGGCGTGTCGTGCTTCTGGTGGAACGACACGAGAAGTTGATAGTCGCGGCCAGCGTCGAGGCCACCCTTGGCGAGGGCAGGCACGCTGACGGTCGTGTGCTGGCGTGGCGCCACGCTACCCACGGCCAGTTTGCCACTCTCCACCTCGCGGCCATCGGCCGTCAGGCTGTAGGTGACGTCGTAGTCGGTGAGGTCACCGCTGTAGTAGTTCTTGTTGAAGATGTCGAGGGTGCCCTTGACCTTGTCGGCCCATTTCACGCCCACGTTCTGGTAGACCTTCTTCACCTCATAGTATTGGGGCTTGGGCTCCATGTCGCCGAAGATGATGCCGTTCATGACAAACTGGCCGTCGTTGGGCGTGTCGCCGAAGTCGCCACCATAGGCGAGGTAGCGCTTGCCGTCGGGGGTGTAGTTGTACATCGACTGGTCGATCCAGTCCCAGATGGCTCCGCCACAGAAGAAGTTGGTCGACTCGATGGCGTCCCAGTAGTCTTGCAGGTTGCCCACGGCGTTGCCCATCGAGTGGGCATACTCAGAGATGTGGAACGGATACTTGATGCCGAGGTTGCCACGCACGGCGGCGCGCACCCAGTTAACCGAGGGATACTGGTTGGACCCCATGTCCACGATGTCGTTGTTGCGCTCATACTGCACGGGGCGCGAGGGGTCGTAGGCGTGGATGGCAGCATAGCTGGCGCTGAAGTTCTCTCCCGGTCCGGCCTCGTTGCCGAGGCTCCAGATGGCCACACAGGGGTCGTTGACACGGGCGTGGGCCATGGCCATCATGCGACCCACGTGCTGGTTGCGGAACTCGGGCACGTGACTCAGACTGGCCTTGCCATAGAAGTACTCATGGCTCTCCACGTTGGCCTCGGCCTCGAGCCAGATGCCATACTTGTTGCAGAGATAATAGAAATAGGGGTCGTCGGGATAGTGGGATGTGCGCACGTGGTTGATGTTGGCGCGCTTCATCATCATCACCTCTTCCAACATCTGCTCGCGCGTGATGGCGTGGCCACGCGACGGACTGGTCTCGTGGCGGTTCACGCCCTTGAGCTTCAGCGGCTTGCCGTTGACGAGGAAGTAGCGGCCAGCCAGTCCGAACTCATCGTCCTTGGCGGCCACGTCGCGTATCTCCACGGTGCGGAAGCCTGTCTGCGTGCTCACAGCCTCGACGGTGTTGCCCTTCTTGTCGCGCAGCTCGCAGACGAGGGTGTAGACATTGGGCTCCTCACTGGTCCAGGGCTTCACATCGGTTACAGTGAAGTTGCCATGACAGGCAGTGGTGTCGCCCTTGGGCAGCGTCAGTGCGCCGAGCGTAGAGGTCAGCTCGCGGCCTTCGCCCTCGGCGTCGCCATAGAGCTTGTTGGCAAAGAGCTTGAAGACGGCGGTGTAGTTCTTGGCGTCCTTGCCGCTCACGTTGGCCACGGCGAAGTCGACATTGAGACTGCCCGTGCCATCGGCCTGCCAGGAGGGGATGACCTTGAGGTCGCTCACGTGCACCTTGGGCTTGCTGTAGACAGCCACCGTGCGGAAGATGCCGGGCAGCCGGAACATGTCTTGCGCCTCGAGGAACGAACCGTCGGACGAGCGGTAGACCTCCACGGCCACGTCGTTCTTGCCGGGCTTGGCCCACTGGCTGATGTCGAACTCGGCCACGTCGCGCGAGTCCTTGGAGCAACCCACATAGTGGCCGTTGACCCAGAGGTAGAAGAACGAGTCGACGCCGTCGAAACTGATGTAGGTCTCGCGGCCCTTCCACGTGGCGGGCAGCGTGAACGAGCGGCGATAAGAGCCCACCTCATTGCGATACTCATAGGTGGTGTAGTCTTTCGGGGGCTCGCGCATCACGCCCTTGCGCCAGTCGCCCACGGCGAGGTCATACTTGAAGATGACCCACTGGTTGACATAGATGGGGGTGCCATACTTCTGCGAGCCGTCCTTCTGCAGGCCGTAGATGTTCCACGACATCGGCACGTCCACCTCATCCCATCCCTGGTCGGGATAGCCGGCCTGGTAGAAGTCCTTGGGACGGGCGTCGGGGTTCTTGGCAAAGTGGAACTTCCACTTGCCGTCGAGGCTCATCCAGTAGCTCGACCGCTCGGGCAGCACGCCCTTGGCCTCGCTCACAGAGGCAAAACTGGTGAAGCAGGCATGGGGCTGCAACTTGTTGTAACCCAACAGTTCGGGCTGTTGCCACTCTTGGCCTGTGGGAGCGGTGGCCGAGCCATACTCATAACCCGCCAAGCGGGTCTGGGCCGACAGCGTGGTCGCCAAGAGGCAGCCCACGGCTGTTAATACATTGCGAATGATCATTATTGAAGATAGATTGTTATAGTTGCGTACGTCAATTTCTGCACAAAGGTAACCTTTTTATTAGGGTTGGACAAATAAATAAGGGAAAATCATGCAACTTCGTGTGTTTCCTTGGCGATTAGGAGACGCATTCGCCGAGACGAATGCCCTCTTTGAGATTGAAAGCCTCGGCGTTGGACACGAAAGAGTCGCCTCCCAAGATGCATAAAAACCTGCGTTTTGTCTTGAAAGTTCTGAAAAAACAGGCACCTGGCGACTGCACCTTCTAGAGAAAAATAAATAGGTTTTGTCCGATTAAATTTCGTTAAAAATCTCAATGTCGGTTAATTTGTATGAAATTGTTCGGCGAAAGAGGCCTAATCGAGTTGCGATAGATATCGAATCGAGACTCGATAGATATCTTATCGAGACTCGATAGATATCGAATCGAGGGTCGATAAGATATCTATCGCAAAACTATGAGCATGCGCAAAGTTTTCTGAAAGGCGTATTTTCGCATAATACTCTGAATGTCAGACGTTTGTGCAAAACACGCTGAGAATCGCGTATTTGCGAGCAAAAGTAGGCTTGATTGATTTCGAGCGATTCTCAGAAGACTTTTTGTTTGAATAATTCCTAATCTAACCCTTCATGCCTTCAGGAGCATCGGCAAGGCTTGGCTGAGGTCGCTGTAGGTCTTCTCAAAATTGTCGGTGTACCAGGGGTCGGCCACGTCGCGCTCCTCGCCAATGAGCGACATCAGGAGGCTCACCTTGTGGGCCTCGTCGCGGATGCCGAGCAGCTGCAACCAGCGGAGGTTGTTGCGGTCCATGACGAAGATGCGGTCATAGTGGTCGTAATCGGCCTGCATGATCTGCCGGGCCTGTCGACGGCCGAAGGCCACGCCGTGCGCACGGAGGCACCGCTTGGCTGGCGGATACATGTCGTTGCCGATCTCCTCAGTCGACGTGGCCACGCTGTCGATCTCAAACTCGGCCTCGCGCCCTGCCTCCTTCACCAACTGCTTCATCATGAACTCGGCCATCGGACTACGACAGATGTTGCCGTGGCACACAAAAAGTATCTTTTTCTTCATGGTTGTCTGTTCCATACCTTCATTACATGTCATGTTCGTGTACAAAATTACGAAAAAAACAACGGAAAAGAGCGACGGAAGACAAATAAAACTAACGGACGGACAAAAAGACAAAAGCCTGCCGTCTCCGCCACAGAGGCGAAGCCGACAGGCTTTTGCTATGATTTCTTGCTTGTTTTACATCTCGCCACGTCTCACTTCACAGCCTCAGCGGTGAGGTTGGTGATGTGGCTACGGAACTGGCCAGCCTGCTTGAGCGGGAAGACCAAGGTGCGGATGTAGTACATCGTGCCGCGCTGGCCGAAGCTCAACTGCTTCACGCCAAGCGTCTCCACGGCCTTGCCGTTGATGAGGAGCGTGGTCTGCTCCTTGTCGCCACGGATGGCCACATGGGCCTTCTCGCCAGGATAGAACTGGTAGTTGAAGTGGTGCAGATAACCATCGCGACTGTAGCCCAGCATGCCCGAGATGGGGTCGGCGAGGTAGAAGGTCGTTGAGCCATCGGTGAAGAGCACCGTGCCGCGGTCCTCGGGCTGTGCCTCGATGTCGAAGCCCACCTCATAGTTCCAACCGATGTTGTCGATGGGCATCTTGGCGCCGGGCTTCACCTCGGCCACCTGCAACTTGCCCTCGGGATGATAGCCAGCATAGTTGATGCCCGGAGCCTCACGCACGTCCTTCGCCTCGCGGTCGAAGTCGGCCCAAGGTGTCTTCGTGGCCGACGCCGTCCACATCTTCGTGGCCATGGTGCGGATGGCAGGCATGCAGCGGTAGTGGATGTCCTGGTCGGTGATGCCATTGCCCACGATGTCGTTCCACACGGCAAACGAGCCGCCCTTGATCTGCGGGTGATGCTCGGGGAACTGCTTGCCGTTGACGTTGGCGGGTGTCCAGTTCTCATAGAGCCACTTGCAGTTGAGGTAGTCGTAGTAGTAGCCGGCCTTCGGCACGATGTAGACGTAGCCGTCGGGGATGGACACCACGTCGTAGCCCAACTTCACCATCGAGTCGGGATCGGCATATCCGTTGCTCCAAAGATCCATCAGCACGTCCTTCACCTTGATCGGCGTCTTGCCCTTGGCATGGGTCAGCGAACCCCAGATCTTGGCCTTCTTGCCATAGCCCTCCACGGTGCGGATGTAACGGTCGGTCAGGGCGCGGAACTTCTCCACCACCTCCGGGTCGGCATTGGAATACTCATCGGTGCCGATGTGCACATACTTGCCACGGAAGACAGGGTTGGGACCGTCGAGATACTCCTTGAAGAGACCGTCGAGAAACTTGTAGGTCTCAGGGTTGAAGAGGTCAAGATGGTCCATGCCATACTTCTTGCTGCCGATCTCGGGCTTGTAGTGGGTGAAGGCCAGCACGTGGGCCGGCATGTCGATCTCGGGGATGATCTCCACACCGAGACTGTCGGCCAACTGCTGCAGGGCGATAAACTCGCGCTTGGTGTAATAGCCATCGCGCGCCGCCAGACCGGGATAGGTGTCACACTCCATGCGGAAGGCGGCATAGGTCTTGTCCCACGAACCGTCGAAGAACTGCTTGAAGCCATTGTCGTTGAGATGGATCTGCAACGTGTTCATCTTATAATAGGAGAGGATGCGCACGTAGTCGCGCAACATCGACATGGGCAGGAACTTGCGGCCGGCGTCGAGGAAGGCGCCACGATAGCTGTAGTCGGGCCAGTCGCGCACGACACCCTTGGGCAGGCTCTTGCCCTTCGAGTGGTCGAGCATCTGCAGCAGGGTGCGCGTGCCCCAGTAGAGACCCTTGGCCGTGGGGGCCGTGATGGTGACGTGGTCGGTCACCGAGAGGGTGTAGCCCTCAGCGCCCAGCGCCTTGTCTTTCTTGATTTCGAGGTAGATGTCGCCGGCCTGTGCCTTGTGGCGCTGGGGCAGCTGCGCCTCGACGCCCAACGACTTCTTGAGGTCGCTGGCCAGGATCTGGGCCACCTCGAGCACCTTGGCGCTGTTGGCGTCTTTCTTGATGACGACGCAGGGCTTCAGCGAAGCCACCTGGCCGTCGGCTGTGGCAAACGTCAGGAGGCCGTCGCCGCCCTTCCAACTCTTGAGCTCGGGAATGACAAACGGCTTGTCGTTGGCCGCTGAGACGTGATGCGGCGCAAGCGTTGCCAACAGGCAGCAGGCCGCGATAATGGTTTTCTTGATCATTTAATAGGTATTAATGTGTATGTAACTTATTTCACTTGCAGTTTGCCGTCCTTCAGGCCGACGACAGCCGTCTTGCCTTTCGCCAGTCCGACGGGGAGCGTCTGTCCCTGATAGCGCAGCAGGCAGGGCGCGCCGCTGTTGGAGCGGATGCGGGCCTCGACGAGCTGGCCGCCACGCCACGTGATGTCCACATCGAAGTTGCCGCGCGCACGCAAGCCCTTCACCTGGCCGTCGGCCCAGGCGCTGGGCAGGGCTGGCAGCAGATGGATGTCGCCATCCTGGCTCTGCAACAACATCTCGGTGACACCTGCTGTGCCACCGAAGTTACCGTCGATCTGGAAAGGTGGGTGCAGGTCCCAGAGGTTGTCGCCCGTGCCATTCTTGAGCAGGTTGCCATAGAGCTTGTAGGCATGGTTGCCGTCGAGCAGGCGTGCCCAGAGGTTGAGCTTCCAACCCATGCTCCAACCCGTGGCGCCATCGCCACGATGCTCGAGCACCACCTTGGCCGCCTTCGCCAGTTCGGGCGTGTGGGCCCAACTGACCGTGTGGCCCGGATGGAGGCCGAAGAGATGATTGACATGACGGTGCTCGTCGGTCGGGTCGTCGATGTCGCGGCTCCACTCCATGAGTTGTCCGTAGCGGCCGATGCGGTAAGGACGCAAGTGGCTGAGTATCTCCTGCCACTGGCCGACCTCGTCGGCGTCGACACCCAGCGTGTTGGCCGCCTCGACAGCGTCGGTGAGCAACTCGCGCACCACGGCCTGGCAGAACGTGGCGCCATCGTCGACGATGCCATGTTCGGGCGAGGTGCTGGGGGCCACGGTGTAGGTGCCGTCGGCCTTATGCCAAAGGAAGTCCTGGCAGAACAGCGCAGCGCCCTTGATGATGGGATAAGCCTCGCGGCGCAACCAGGTGGTGTCGCGGTTGAAGGTGTAGAGGTCGTAGACCTGCGCGGCCAACCACGGACCGGCCACGGGCGAGAGGTTCCACGACATGTCGCGGTCGCGCAACGGGGCGGTGAAACCAAAGGGATTGGCGGAGATGGAGGCTGTCCAGCCACGGGCGCCGTAATAGGAACGCGCCGTGACAGCACCGGGCTTCATGAGCGAGCGCACATAGTCGACAAAGGGCTGCGCACACTCTTGCAGGCCATCTTGCATCACAGGCCAATAGTTCATCTGGATATTAATATTATTATGGTAGTCGGCGTGCCAGGGCGCGTCCATGTTGGCCAGCCACAGGCCTTGCAGGTTGGCAGGCAGGTTGCCTGCGCGCGAAGAGGCGATGAGCAGGTAACGGCCAAACTGGAAGTAGAGGGCCTCCAGGTAGGGGTCGGCCACGCCTTTGCGATAGTCGGCCAGGCGCTGCGCCGTGGTCTTGCTGTCCACCGACGGAGCGGTGGCGGGACCGGCGTCGTTGCCCAGCGCCAGGCTGACGCGCGAAAAGATGGGGCGGTAGTCGGCCAAGTGGCGGGCCAGGAGGCGCTTGTAGTTCATGGCCTTAGCGGCCTTGAGCCAGGAGGCGGTGGTCAGTCGCGGGTCGATGCCCACATAGGTCTTCGGGTCATCGAAGTCGGGGTCGAAGTTCATCTTATAATCGGTGTCGGCCGTGAGGATGAACTCCACCTCATCGGCACCTTCCACGCGCAGGTAAGGCTGGCCGTCGCGCACCACGCGGCCGCCCTTGTGGCGCATGGCCACACGCACGGAGAGCTTCATGCCATTGTTGAAGAGCTCACCCACATAATAGAGCTCGTCGCCCTCGGCGCGCACCGTGGGACCGAAGCCCTCCCACGTGGGCAGGTAACGGAGGGTGAGGTTTTGCTTGCCTTTCTTGTTGGCCGCAAAGCGCAACACGAGCACATTGTCGGGATGGGAGCAGAACGTCTCGCGAACATAGCGCACGCCACCCGACGTGAAGGAGACGCGCGCAAGTGCCGAGTCGAGCGACAGCGTGCGGCTGTAACTGCCCTCGTCGCACCCCGTAAGCCCCGTGGCCACACGCAACTCGCCCAACGTGGTGTAGTTGCCGAAGCGCCATTCTGCCTCGTCGCCACGCTCATACGATGCTGTGCCATTCATGTTGTTGGCGGTGAGCCGGGCCGCCTGGGCCGAGTCGCCGCGGGCAAAGGCGTCGCGTATCTGGCGCAGGGCGTCGGTTGACTGCTTGTTGACATTCCAATAATGGGCTGCGCCCTTCTTGGTGCCCGGGCCGCCATTCCAGAGTGAGATCTCGTTGAGCGAGAGGTGCTCGGTGCCGACGCTGCCAAAGAGCGACGCTCCGATGTTGCCATTGCCGAGGGGCAACGAGCGGCGCTCCCACTGGGGGTCGACAGCATGGTCGGGGTGATAGTCGGCTGGTTCGGGTGCTGGTTGGTTGAAGCGCACGTGGAGCGGGCGCTGTGCTTGGACGCTCATGGCTCCGGCAAGGAGCATCAGGCTAAGAAGGAGGTTGCGCATGGTGGTTTGCGGTTGATGGATAGTCATTGTTTATCTTGTTGTTGCAAAGTTACGAAATAAGATTTGAACGGCACCTCTTTTGCGCATCTCTTTTCCCGAAAAAATAAGGGTGGGAAAGTGTAGCGACTTCTCGAGAGCCCACACGCGGTTCATCCTTTTGTCAAACTCAAGCCACTTACAGCTACCTTTTGCCTCAGGAAACTGTGCTTATTAATGCATTTTGCAATTCAAATAGGTATTATAGCGACACCTTGCATTCTTAATTTCGGAGAGAAATTACGATTTGTTAAGTTCTGATGGTGTATGCATTACAATTTAACACCATTGCGACTGTTATCGCAAACAACTTGAAACTTTAAAGAATTTAATATATCAAAAGGAAAGTTATATGTTGTTTACGCTTGCTTTTTGTTGTACTTTTGCAGTCGTAAACAAACATATTGTAAGTCTATTCGGATATTTATAGACGGAACGACACGCAAGCAGCCTGCTGACTGACAGGAGGCACACAACGAGAGAAAACATAGTATTCACCATAAACAAGGAGAGATTGAACATGAAAAAGATTGAAGCCATCATCCGCAAGACCAAGTTTGAGGATGTGAAAGAGGCACTTCTCAAGGCCAACATCGAGTGGTTCTCTTACTATGACGTGAGGGGCGAAGGCAAGATGCGGCAGGCTCGCATCTACCGTGGCGTGATGTACGACACGAGTAGCATCGAGCGCGTGCTGCTCAACATCGTGGTTCGCGACAAGAATGTGGAGAAGACCGTCACCGCCGTGCAGCAAGCGGCACAGACGGGCGAGATCGGCGACGGCCGCATCTTTATCATCCCCGTGGAGGACACCATCCGCATCCGCACGGGCGAGCGCGGCGACATCGCGCTCTACAACGCCGAGTTAGAGAAGTAGTTTCCCCGATTGTTAATCATTAAAGGTAAAGATTATGAGTGTACAGGATTTAGGAATATCATTAAACACGGTATGGATGTTGCTGGCGGCCATGCTGGTGTTCTTCATGCAGCCAGGCTTTGCGCTGTGTGAGGCGGGCTTCACACGCAGCAAGAACACGGCCAACATCTTGTTCAAGAACTTCGTCGACTTCATGGTGGGCTCCATCCTTTTCTGGTTTGTGGGCTTCGGATTTATGTTTGGAAGCGACGGCGCGGGCTTCATCGGAATGCCCAACTTCGGTGACCTATTGTTCTATCACGGCGAACTGCCGACGGAGGGTTTCCTGATTTTTGAGACGGTGTTCTGTGCCACCAGTGCCACGATTGTGTCGGGTGCCATGGCCGAGCGCACCAAGTTCTCGATGTACTGCGTCTACTCGTTCTTCATCTCGCTGCTTATCTACCCCGTTGAGGGTCACTGGACCTGGGGTGGCGGTTGGTTGTGCAACGCCGATCCGTCATCGTTCATGATGAGCACCTTCGGTGCCGCGTTCCACGACTTCGCCGGTTCGGCCATCGTCCACTCCGTGGGTGGCGTGCTGGCCCTGGTGGGCGCCATCTGCCTCGGCCCGCGTCTCGGCAAATATCGCGCCGGCAAGAGCAACGCCATCCCTGGCCACAACCTCATGGCTGCTGCCCTGGGTGTGTTCATCCTGTGGTTCGGTTGGTTCGGTTTCAACCCCGGCTCGCAGCTCGCAGCCGCTGGCGAGGTCAACCGCGTGGCCATCAGCCATGTGTTTCTCACCACCAACCTCGCTGCCGTGGCAGGTGGCCTGGGCACGATGTTCACCTCATGGATCAAGTATGGCAAGCCTTCGTTCTCGCTGACGCTCAACGGTGTGCTGGCTGGCCTGGTGGCTATCACCGCAGGCTGTGACCTGGTGAGCCCGCTCGGCTCAATCATCATCGGCGCACTGGCTGGCATCATCCTGGTGTTCTCCATCGAGTTCATCGATGTCAAGTTGCACATCGACGACCCTGTGGGCGCCAGCTCTGTACACGGCGTATGCGGCATCTTCGGCACCCTCATGACGGGTCTGCTGGCTGTCGACTCTGGCGCCTTCTACGGCCACGGCTTCGGCTTCTTCGGAGCACAGTGTCTCGGCATCGTCACAATCGACGTCTGGGCTGCCGTGGCTGGCATCATCCTCTTCTACGGCATCAAGAAGATCGCCGGCCTGCGTGTCGACAAGCGCATCGAGGAGGAAGGACTCGACATCTACGAGCACGGCGAGAGCTGCTACAACTAAGGAGGGGGATACAAACAGCCATGTTCAGAAACTCCAGCGAGGTCACCCCTCTCGACCCAGGGGTTTCTGAACATCTCCCACCCCATATTGTCTAACCCAAAACAATAGGATTATGAAAGATTTGAGAACTATGATTGGCAAGATGAACAGAATGCGTATGGGTGCCGTGGCACTCGGATTGGTGGCCTTCATGCCGTCGGCACAGGCGCAAGACAAAGTGGAGACCACTATCGGGGCCGACATCGTGAGCCAGTACTACTGGCGTGGCCAAGACCTGGGAGCCATCTCGCTGCAGCCCACCCTCGGCATTGGCTACAAGGGCCTGTCGCTCACCGCCTGGGGAAGCGTGGGCATCTCGCAGCCAAGCGACACCAAGGAGTTTGACCTCACGGCAGCCTACGAGACGGGTGGTTTCCACGTCGGTGTGACCGACTACTGGTTTAACACGCCCAACGAACGCTATTTCTGCTATGCGGCCCACAAGACGTCGCACGTCTTCGAGGCCAATGTGGGTTACGACTTTGGTCCTGTGGCGCTCAACTGGTACACCAACTTCGCCGGCAACGACGGGGTGAACAAGAGCGGCGACCACGCCTACTCCTCCTACGTGGAGGCCACCGCACCGTTTAAGTTTGGCGGATGCGACTGGGAAGCAGCCATCGGCGCCGTGCCCTACGCCACAAGTCTCTATGCCGACGCCCACGGTTTCGCCGTGACCAACGTCAGCCTCAAAGCCACCAAGGACCTGAAGGTGAGCAGCACGTTCAGCGTGCCCGTCTTCGCACAGGTGGCGGCCAACCCGAGCACCGAGAAGGCTTACCTCGTGGTCGGCTTCACACTGCAACCCTGACAAAAACTAACATAAGAAGAGTTAATAAGGTAAGAAGATTGTAATTGTAATTAAGACGTCAGGTTTTTAAGTCTACTTTGTTCTCATGCGGCCGGCATTCCCCCTCGGGATTGCCGGCCTTTTTAATGAGTGACATCATACTTCAGCCTAATATACCTTATTTTTTTAAACAAAGACACGCAAGCGCTTGGATTATCCTAAAAAAAGTATTAGATTTGCAATCTAAATTGACAACAACCAAACTGACGACAGGAAATGAAAGACTTCTTCAAATCGGTCTGCGCCACCATCGTGGGTCTGCTGGCCTTCTTCATCATCGTGGGTGCACTGAGCCTGATGAGCATCGTGGGTATGGTGGCCTCTTCGCAGTCAACCCAAAGCGTGCCCGACAACTCGGTGCTAGTCATCAAACTCGACGGATCGCTGCAGGAGGGCGCCACAGACAACCTCTATGACAAGATCAACGGCACGACCACCAGCGGACTGGCTGAGACGCTCGACGCCATCAGCAAGGCCAAGAGCAGCAAGGCCGTGAAGGGCATCTATCTCGAGGCTGGTAGTCTCGGCGCCGACATGGCACAGATGCAGGAGTTGCGCGACGCGCTCGCCGATTTCAAGACGGCACACAAGTGGATCGTGGCCTATGGCGAGGAGTACTCGCTCGGTTCCTATTATGTGGCTACGGTGGCCGACAAGCTCTATCTCAACCCGCAAGGCTTGGTGGCTTGGCAAGGCATGGGCGGACAGATGATCTTCCTGAAAGACGCACTCGCCAAGATTGGCGTGAAGATGGTGCCGTTCAAGTGCGGCAAGTACAAGAGTGCCACGGAGATGTTCACCGAGGAGCACATGAGCGAGCCCAACCGCGAGCAGACGGAGCGCTATCTCGGCGGTTGGTGGCAGACAATCTGCCAGGCGGTGGCCAAGAGCCGTGGCATCAAGGCCGATTCGCTTCAGGCATACGCCGACCGTGTCGTCACTTTGGAGGACCCGAAAAACCTCATCCGCTATAAGATGATCGACGGCCTGCTCTACAACGACCAGGTGAAGGGCGTAGTGCGCAGTCGTCTCGGACTGGGCAAGAATGACCAGGTGCCGCAGGTGTCGGTGGCCGACATGAACGACACGCCATCGAAGGCCAAGGGCGACCAGATCGCCGTCTACTATGCTTGGGGCGACATCGTGCAGGATCGACCGGCGCAAGGCTCGTTGAGCGACGCCCACATGATCGTGGGCCGAGAAATGTGCGCTGACCTGGAGAGCCTGGCCGACGACGATGACGTCAAGGCCGTCGTGATACGCATCAACTCGGGCGGTGGCTCAGCCTACGCCTCTGAACAGATATGGCACCAGATCGAGGTGCTGCGCACCAAGAAGCCCGTCGTGGTGTCGATGGGTGGCGCAGCCGCATCGGGTGGCTACTACATCAGCGCCGCAGCCGACTACATCGTGGCGGAGCCCACCACCATCACAGGCTCCATCGGCATCTTCGGACTGCAACTCGACAAGTCGCAACTGCTCACGCAGAAACTCGGCATCCGCTACGACGAGGTGAAGACCAACCGCAATGCCACCATGGGAGGCGCCATGTCGCCCATGACGGCCGAGCAGATGGGATACATGCAGGCCAGCGTCAACCGTGGATACACGCTCTTCAAGAGTCGTGTGGCGCGCGGACGCCGCCTCAGCATGCAACAGGTGGAGGATCGCGCTCAGGGCCACGTCTTCCTCGGCGCCGACGCCCTCAAGCTTCATCTTGTGGATGAACTGGGCGGACTCGACAAGGCTGTGGCCAAAGCAGCCAAGTTGGCCAAGCTCGATGCCTACCACACCGCCCCCTACCCTGCTCCGGAGGATTGGATGGCCCAGTTGCTCAACATGGGCGGTTTCAAGGGCACGGCTCTCGACGAGCAGCTCCGCCTCACGCTGGGCTCGTTCTATGAGCCTGTCATGATGATGCGCACCATCGACCAGCTCGACCCACTGCAGGCGCGCTGTCCGTTTATCATCACCAATCTCTGAACCAAAGGCTGATGGAAGGTGACCTCATAAAAATCAACGAGTGGCTGTTGCCGTTGAGCTGGCTCTACGGCATCGGCGTGGGTGTGCGCAACCACCTCTTCGACCTGGGCGTGCTGCCCCAACAGGAGTTCTCGATCCCCGTCATCGACGTGGGCAACATCACCGTAGGCGGATCGGGCAAGACACCCCACGTGGAGTATCTCGTACGCCTGTTGCGTGACAAGATGAAGGTGGCCGTGCTCTCAAGGGGCTACAAGCGCAAGAGCCGCGGCTTTGTGCTGGCCGACACCGACACGCCCATGCAGACCATCGGTGACGAACCATTCCAGATGAAGCGTAAGTTTCCCGACATCTACGTGGCCGTGGACAAGAACCGACGACAGGGCATCCGCCGTCTCACCGACGACGAGCCCACACACGACGTGGACGTCATTCTCCTCGACGATGCTTATCAGCACCGCTACGTCAAGCCGGGCATCAACATCCTGCTGGTGGACTATCACCGACTCATCATCTACGACAAGCTCCTGCCAGCTGGGCGCCTGCGCGAACCGATGAAGGGCAAGAACCGCGCCGACATCGTCATCGTGACGAAATGTCCCAAGGACCTGAAGCCCATGGAGTTTCGGGTGCTGACCAAGGCGCTCAACCTCTTTCCTTACCAGGAGCTGTTCTTCACCTGCATCGACTACGACGAGTTGCAACCTGTCTTCCCCGAGGCCAGCACGTTGCCCACCCTGTCGTCGTCCAACGTGCTGCTGCTCACGGGCATCGCATCACCACGACAGATGGAGCTCGACCTGAAAGATCGCTGCCGCTCGATCACCCCCCTGTCGTTTGGCGATCATCACCAGTTCAACGAGCGCGACGCTGCCCGCATCAGCGAGGCCTTTGCGAAGTTGCCTGAGCCGCGCATCATCATCACGACCGAGAAGGACGCTTCCAGGCTCGAGGCCACGCCGGCCCTGACGACCGAAGTCAAGCAGGCCATCTACGCCCTGCCCATCCGCATACGGTTCATGCTCGACCAAGAAGAAAATTTCAATCATAAAATAATAAGCTATGTACGCAAAAATTCAAGAAACAGCATCCTGGCTAAAAGAAAAGATGACGGCAAGCCCAAAGACAGCCATCATCCTGGGAACAGGCCTGGGACAATTAGCTTCCGAGATAACTGACACCACAGAGATACCCTATCGCGACATCCCCAACTTCCCCGTGTCGACCGTGGAGGGACACGCTGGCAAGCTGATCTTCGGCAAGCTGGGTGGTAAGGACATCATGGCGATGGACGGCCGTTTCCATTTCTACGAGGGCTACTCGATGAAGGACGTGACTTTCCCCGTGCGCGTCATGTATGAACTGGGTATCAAGACGCTCTTCGTGAGCAACGCCGCTGGCGGCATGAACCCGGAGTTCCACATCGGCGACCTGATGGTCATCACCGATCACCTCAACCTCTTCCCCGAGCATCCGTTGCGCGGCAAGAACATCCCCACAGGTCCGCGCTTCCCCGACATGCACGAGCCCTACGACCATGAGCTCATCGCACTGGCCGACCAGATCGCACAGGAGAAGCAGATCACCCTGCGTCACGGTGTCTATGCCGGCGTGCAAGGCCCGACATTCGAGACTCCTGCGGAATACAGGATGTATCGTTTCATGGGCGGCGACGCCGTGGGCATGTCCACCGTGCCCGAGGTCATCGTGGCACGCCACTGTGGCATTCGCGTCTTCGGCATGAGCATCATCACCGACCTGGGTGGTTTCGACAATCCTGTCGAGGTGAGCCACACCGAGGTGCAGCAGGCCGCCGCATCGGCAGAACCGAAGATGACGGAAATCATGAGGGGCATGATCGCACGCTCCTAAATGGCCTTCACATTATTATATTGCATCACGAAACACTCATGGAAATATCCAAGCTGGGTGAGTTTGGCCTCATCAACCGCCTCACCAACAACATAAAACTCAAGAACGACAGCTCACGCTACGGCGTGGGCGACGACTGCGCCGTGCTCCACTACCCCGACTCGGAGGTGCTTGTCACGTCGGACATGCTCATGGAGGGCATCCACTTCGACCTGACGTATGTATCGCTCATGCAACTGGGCTACAAGGCGGCCATGGAGAACATCTCCGACATTTTTGCCATGAACGGCACACCCCGACAGATGGTCATCTCATTAGCCCTTGACAAACGTTTCGACGTGGAGGGCATCGAACAGCTCTATGATGGCATCAGGCGTGCCTGCGGCAAGTGGGACATCGACATCGTGGGTGGTGACACCACCTCGTCGCTCACCGGACTGGCCATCAGCATCACCTGCATCGGTGAGGCCAAGAAGGACGACATCGTCTACCGCAACGGAGCCAAGGAGACAGACCTCATCTGCGTCAGCGGCGACCTCGGAGCGGCCTACATGGGCCTGCAACTGCTGGAGCGCGAGAAGATGGTTTACTATCAGCAACTTGATGACATCAACAAGAAGATTGCTGAGGCCAAGAAGGCGGGCAACGACGCCCTCGTGAAGCACCTCAGGGAACAAGGGGCCAAGGCCAGCGACTTCCAACCAGACTTCGCTGGACACGAGTACCTGTTGGAAAGACAACTGCAACCGGAGGCTCGCGGCGACATCATCAAACTCCTCCGCGAAAACAACATCAAGCCAACAGCCATGATGGACATCAGCGACGGACTGTCGTCGGAACTCCTCCACATCTGTAAGCAGAGCCAGTGTGGTTGCCGTGTCTACGAGAAAAACATCCCCATCGACTACCAAACGGCGGTGCAGGCGGAAGAGTTCAACATGAACGTCACCACCTGCGCCATGAACGGTGGCGAGGACTATGAGTTGCTGTTCACCGTACCTATCGGCGACCACGACAAGCTCAACGCCCTCGAGAGCCAAGGCATCCGCCAGATCGGCTACATCACCAAGCCAGAGCTGGGCACCAAGCTCATCAGCCGCGACAACCAGGAGTTTGACATCACTGCGCAAGGTTGGAACCCCCTGAAAGACTGACCACCGCGCAAGGAAACGAAAAACCATCAAACATTCCACGTTTATGAACTGCAAAAAAATCATATTCACACTCTTCGCCGCCTATGCCTCATTGGCACAAGCTGCCGACAGGGTGACCATCACCGTGGCCAACACACTGGCCACACCACGCTCTGAGGTTGTCGAGACGTCACTCACCACCGTGCAACACAAGCTCAGTGCTGACAAGGACATCATCGTCACAGACGCCAACGGCAAGGAGATCGCCTCACAGACCACCTACAACGGGAAGTTGGTCTTCCTCGCCGACATACCCGCCAAGGGTCGCGCCGTCTATTACGCCCACAAGGGCACGCCACAGAAATACACCACAAAGGTGGCTGGCCGTCTGTTCACCGAGCGGCAAGACGAGTTCGGATGGGAGAACGACAAGGTGGCTTACCGCATCTACGGACACGGAGCAGCCGTCGGCTACGACCTCTTCAACAAGAACACCACCGACCTGATGCTCGACTACTGGTACGCCAGCGAACAGGACGCCACCATGCGCCGCACCATCAAGGACTTGGCACAGCGAGGCTACAAGGACCTGGCCGACCAGGTCTACAACGCCTACTGCTACCACATCAACCACGGCAAGGGCATGGACTGCTACACCGTCGGCCCGACATTGGGTGGAGGCGCCAATGCCATCCTCGATGACAAGGGCAACCTGGAGATGCCCCAGTGCTACAAGTCGTTTAAGATCCTCGACAAGGGTCCCGTGCGCTTCACCGTCGAACTGACCTATCCCGAACGCCAGATCGGCGGCAAGCAGGTCATCGAGAAGCGCGTCATCACGCTCGATGCGGGCACGCACTTCAATCGCGTCAGCGTCTCCTACGACGGCCTCAACAAGCCCATCTCGGTAGCGGCCGGCACCGTCATCCACCAGTCGAACCCCACAGCCTATGTCATGGACGCTCGTGATGGCTATATGGGTTACGACGACCTGGGCGACGCCAGTGTCTACAACCCCAACTACCGCGAACAACTGGCTAAGGAGATGGGACACATCTTCATCGGTCTGCTCTTCCCCGAGAAGAACATCACGACCTTCTTCCAGGCAAGGCCCAACGGCATCGCCACAGGACACATCCTCGCCAAGACCACCTATAAGCCTGGCTCATCCTTCACCTATTACTTCGGTTCGGGATGGGACCAGAACAAGGCGGAGGGCCTGCACGACTTCGCAGCATGGAAAGCGCTGCTGAGCCGTGAGGCACAATGCGTGAGAACACCCCTGAAGGTGAGCGTCAAGTAATCAGAAACAACAAAAAACAATGTCCCCACAAGGGTTGCACACACAGGTTGGCAACCCTTGTGGGGACTTCTTGCGATAACAATCACACAACACAAACACGGCATGGACTACAACATGATTGGAACCATTTGGTCCCTTCTGCCGCCCATCGTGGCCATCGCCTTGGCCCTGAAGACCAAGGAGGTCTATTCTTCTCTCTTTATCGGCATCGTGCTCGGCGCGGCCCAATACAGCGTCTCCGTGGGCACAGGTTTTGAGGGCTTCATCTCCCACTTGCTCAACGACACGGTGGGCAGTGGCGCCGACGCTCAACATTACGGACTGATCCATTGTCTCTCTGATCCTTGGAACGTGGGCATCCTCGTGTTTCTCGTGGTGCTGGGCGCCATCGTGTCGCTGATGAACAAGGCAGGTGGATCGGCCGCATTCGGCCAATGGGCCACAAAACATGTCAAGACAAAGCGCGGTGCACAGGTAGCCACCATCCTCCTGGGCATTCTCATCTTCATCGACGATTATTTCAATTGTCTCACGGTGGGCTCCGTCATGCGCCCCATCACACAACGCCATGGCGTGACCAAAGAGAAACTGGCCTATCTCATCGACTCCACGGCAGCGCCCGTCTGTGTCATCTCGCCCATCTCCAGTTGGGCGGCGGCGGTGTCGGGCTTCGTCACCGGCGACGAGAACGGACTGGCCCTCTTCTGCAAGGCCATCCCGTTCAACTTCTATGCCCTGTTCACCATTCTCTTCATGTTTGCTGTGGTGCTCATCGGTTTCGATTTCAAGTCGATGAGCAAGTACGACGCACGATGGCGCGAATGGTATGAACGCACCCATGGCGGGCACCTCGACGAGGTGAGCGACACCAAGCTTCATCTGGCCGAGCACGGCGTGGGTGCCAGTCAACCCGGCAAGACCGCCAACCGAGGGACGGTCAGCGACCTCGTCATCCCCATCGTGTTGCTCATCGTGCTGTGCACCATCGGCATGGTCTACTCTGGCGGTTTCTTCGACACGAGCAAGGCCGCCTACCATGATTTCGTGGCGTCGTTTGCCGCAAGCAATGCTTCCGTAGGTCTCGTGATCGGTTCGCTGACAGCGCTGATCCTCTCCATCGGCCTGTTCACCATTCGCAAGACGTTGCCTTTCGACGAGGCCATGAGCAGTCTCATCAAGGGATTTGAGGCCATGGTGCCAGCCATCCTCATCCTCACACTGGCCTGGACACTCAAGAGCATGACCGACTCGCTGGGCGCCGCCCACTATGTGGCGGATGTCGTGGCCAGCAGTGCGGGCCAACTGCAAATGCTCCTGCCAGCCATCATCTTTGTCGTGGCGGCTCTTCTGGCGTTTGCCACAGGCACGTCATGGGGCACCTTCGGCATTCTCATTCCCATCTGTGTAGCGGTGTTTCCCGCTGCCGCTCCCCTGCGTGTCATCTCCATCTCAGCATGCATGGCCGGTGCCGTCTGCGGCGACCACATATCACCCATCTCCGACACGACCATCATGGCAAGCGCTGGAGCGGCCTGCAAACACGTGCACCATGTGTCGTCGCAGTTGCCCTATGCACTGACGGTGGCCTCCGTATCGTTTCTCACGTTTATCGTGGCTGGCTTCACACAGGCATTAGGCGTCATTCCCTGCATTCTCAGCTCATGGATAACAGGCATCGGGCTCTTGGCACTCATTCTCACATTCCTCAAGAAAAGGCGTCAAGGAACAGCTTAATAGCCTAAAGATTTCTTCCGGCCATCAAGTCCAAAAGTTCTGTTCGCCAGTAGGCTTCATGGTTCCGCCACACTTCGGACAGGTGTGCATGTCCCATTCCTTGATGCGGTCTGACCCGCAGCGCAGACACAGGCGCCCTACCAAGGAACTGAAACTATGGGCCACATCGCCAATGACTCCCCCGACGACCAACGGCACCACAGAGTGACAATCGGGGCAAGTCATGTTGACGATGTGCTGCCCCATAAAGCCACGCCCTTCATAGACGTCAACCATGTAACCGCACTTCTCACAACGATATTTGCGAACCTGCGACATAAGGCTAACTCATCTTTTTCAACACAGAGGCGCAATCCTCTTCACATTCAAACTGAGGGACAACGGCCATCATGCGTTCGGCCAATCGGGCCAAGGAGGCCTCGGGCGACCGTCCCACATGGCAAGCGTCGCGACCAAACAGACTCTCGGGGGTGGTCAACAGCGACCAACCCCAACCATACTGTTTGCCATGCTTGTCATGGGGATAAACAAAATCCTCGGTGACAATGTAGGTCTGCATCTGCAATCGTGAGACGATGGTGTCGAACTTGCCCCGCATCTTGGGCTCAGTGAAACCGCAGGCCCGACGGAGATCGCGCGTCGTCATGCTACCATTGGTCTTCAATATTTCGAGCACAGACTCTTGCACACTGCCTTCTGTAGGATAAGGATTGAAACTACGGCGAAAATTACAGAAATCGGGCCACAAGTCCTGACTGATAAAGGCTGCCTTACCCAACAGGAACTTGCCATAGGCGCAACCCGACTCGCGTATGACAGAGCCTTTCCACTCCCACAACGGCCACTCCCAGCCACCGTCGGGCAAGACCACATACTGGCAGTCTTCGTCCACCAGGTCCTCAGCCGACCATCCTTCGATGCCCAACCGCAACAACGGCAACATGCCCATCTCATTGACCAACTCGATCAACCCAGCGGCAGAGTGTACTTTCTTTCGCATAACAAAACATTTAGTTATTAGACACCTTGGGAACCGCATGGCGCACAACACCATCGACCTCCACCTTATATATATACTATGCAAAGGTACAATAAGTTGAACACAAACGACACGAAAAGCGCAATAATTAATTCAAGCGGATTTAGGAAGACGGGCTGCGCCCGCACTGGACAATTCGAAGGGAGCCTGTCAAGGCAAATCCGCTTGAATAATTAACTATTCAATAAGAAGTCTCTCTCATTAACCCACCACTTTCTCTGCAAGCCCTCATCAACACAAGATTGACAGGAATGATTAAAATAATTAAACATTCGTGTCAAAGCGGCAAGCCTTTCATGTCATTGTTGGCGAGAATTGTCAGCGCCAGCAGAAGCAAGCCATTGGCACGCCAATTGCATCATTGTGGGCGAAAGCTGAAGCCGAAAGGCAAGGATGGCAAGAAGCCAAAAACATTGACAACTTGGACTTCTAAAGCAATCCGAACCTCGACGCCGACGCTTCGCTTTGAACTTGCGAAAAACGAGCGAGAAGCCAACAAGGATAAACAAAGAACAAACAGAAATCCCGACCGAGTCGGCAACGACAAGGAGAGGACGAGAAAAACAAAATTGGAGGTTTACATGATGTTGTTAGCTCGTAGAAATAACAGTAACGTTTCAAATTGGTTGAACAGTTGGTTTGATGACAATCTCTTTGATACCGACTTGATGCCGCGCGTGAACGCCACCGCACCTGCCGTCAATGTTAAGGAGAGTGCTACAGAATATACCATGGAAGTCGCCGCTCCTGGTTTGAAGAAAGAGATGGTGAAGATGAACATCGACAAGGATGGTTACCTGAACGTCTCCATCGAGCACAAGGACGAGAAGAAAGAGAACAAGAAGGACGAGCACTACTTGCGCCGCGAGTTCTCTTACTCCAACTACTCACAGAGTTACGCTCTGCCTGAGGATGCCAACCAGGAGAAGATCACTGCCGAGGTCAACAATGGTGTCTTGAAGATCGAGATTCCTAAGGTGGCCAAGGAAGAGAAGAAAGACGACGTAAAGAAAATTGAGGTCAAGTAAGCTTCGGCTTCACGTGATGCTCAGTCAACGACTTCTGTCGCTGGTTACGATTCAGCAATGCTTATGTTTGGATAACGTAATGACATAAGCGAGGGCAAGCAAAACCACTACATTATTGTGGTTTACTTGCCCTTTTTTGTTTTTCACGAGTTCTTGATTTGTTTATGAAGAACTCACAATGATAGTTCCTTTTACTCTGTTGGCACAACCGGACGGATGGTGCCGTCCTCATTGAAGTAGAGGCGGTCAATGCATGTCTCGCGATGCACGCCTGGCTGATGACGCAACCAGTCCTTGTTGATGCGATGATAGACGATATACCACTCATCAGTTCCCGGCACCTGGATGACAGCGTTGTGAGCCGTGCCATAGATCTCGCGCTGCGGGTCTTGCTGGATCACGATGGGCTTGTCGGCCACCTTGATGGGCCCCAATGGCGATGTCGAGGTGCCATAGGCCACATGGTAGTTGGGCGAACCCGTGTCGTCGACAGACCACATGAAATAGTAAAGTCCGTTGCGGTAGAACACATAAGGAGCCTCACGATAAGCATAGTCGCGAAGCGATCCACCCTGCGGCGTCATGAGCGTGATGGTCTCCTCCTTGATGCTGGTCATGTCGGCATTGAGTTCGGCTCCCGCCATCATGCCATTGCCCCAATAGAGGTACGGCTTTTTGCTGACAGGATCGGTAAACACATCCACATCGATGAGTTGTCCACGGAAGCCCTCTGGTTCCTTGCCAATCAACGGATGGCCAAGGTCGACAAACGGTCCTGTGGGTGAGTCGGCCACGGCCACGCCGATCTTCTTGCGACCACCATCCTTGGGTTGTGCACTGTAATAGAGGAAGTACTTGTAACCCTTGGCTGTCTTCACCTCCTCGGCCGCAGGCGCCCAGAGGTTGCCATTGGCCCAGGGTATCTGACCATTCTTGGCGTCAAGCACCACACCCTCACAGCGCCAGTCCTTCAGGTCGGCCGACGAATAAGCATAGTATTGCCATCCGCCCCAACCGGGCTTGCCATCAGTGGTCGAGTAGATGTAATAGCGCTTGGTCTTGTTGGAATAGATAATCTCTGGATCCGCATGGAAACCATTGAGAATGGGATTGCCCGGGCCGCACACGCCACGTGTGGTCGGGGCGATGGGCTTAATGGTGCCATCAGGACGGTAAGCCATGTTCTCGATGATGACGCTACGGCGATAACCATCGCCATCAGGCAGGGCACCATTGTGGGAGATGAAGAGCCACTGGTCCCTGAGGTTCACGATAGCCGGATGGGTAGTGTTGCTGTTACCTGCAATCTCTGAGATGATGCCCTTCGGTTGCCAAGGGCCGTCGATGTTATCGGCCATGGCATAAGCGATCTTCTCGGGCCAACCGGACGCATAAGTGAGATAATACTTGCCGTTATACTCATGGACCCATGGCGCCTCGGTGAAGGGATAATCCTTGCCGAGGTCGATCTGCCGGATGCTGCCAGGCACAATCTCCGTCATGGAGTCTTTCAACTTGGCGATGTAGCACTGTTGGTTGCCCCATATAATATAAGGTGTGCCATCCTTGTCGATGAACACCGCCGGGTCGATGCATGCCCACGAGTGTTTCGAGGCGAAGCAGTCGTCGTTGGTGAGCAGGGGCTTGCCCAGGGCGTCATGATAAGGGCCTTCGATCTTGTCGGCTACCGCCACACCGATGCCACTCCAGTTGGTGGAGACATACCAATAGAACTTGCCGTTACGCTCGACCACATGGCCAGCATAAGCCTGCTTGCTCTTGGCCCACTTGAAGTCGGTCACGCGCAGGGGCGAGGGATATTGTGTCCAGTGATGCAAGTCGGTGGTGGAGAAGACGGCCCACTCGCGCATGGCATAGCCACGGTGATCGCCCGGCTCGTCGACACCCGTGAAGAGCCACAACGTGTCGTTGCGCACCAGTGCGGCGGGATCGGCCGTGTGCACATGTGTGAAGAGCGGATTGCCGTTGGCCGTGTACTCATGCTCCATCACGTAACCCCAGCGTTGCTGAAGGCGTTCCATCTCATCGGCCGTGATGGGGATGACCGTGCCATGCCGGGGGAAGAAGTTCTTGCGGAACGACTGGGGCTTGGCACTGAAAGTCTTCAAGTCTGCCGATGTTTGATATTCATAACGACCCGAGCCAAAGAGGTCATACATCAGCACATAGCCACTGCCGTCATTGAGCGGAAACACGCCCGAACCTTCGACACCCGTCTTCTGATTGGCATAAGCGTCAATAAACTTGAAGTCTTCCTTCCACGGACCCAACAGGTTTTTGGATGTGGCCTGTTGGATGCCGTTCTGGATCTCCTTGCCCTCAGCGTTCTTGATGTTGCCCTTGTAAAAAAGGTGATAGACGCCGTTGCGCTCAATGATGTCGTTGTCGATGCTGCCATACTTGGCCGAGAAGAGCACCTTGGGTTCTCCCTCGAAACCCGTAAAGTCGCGGTTGGCATAGGCATAATAGGTGATGAGGCTCTTGCGGCCATCGCCTGTGCGCTGGAGCGTGAAATAGACCATGTACTTCTTGGCCTTGCGGTCGTAGATGGTCTGTGGCGCCCACACCCAGTAGGCATCCGCGAAGTTCTTGTAAGCCTCCTTGAGCACAATCTTGCCATGTGTCCAGTTGACAAGGTCTTTCGACTTCATCAACACAATGCCCGGGTTTTCTGTCCATCCGTTGGCGGCGGTGTTCATGTCCGTGGCCACGATATAATAGCAGCCGTCTTCGCCACGCAAGATGTGTGGGTCGCGTATGCCGCCACTGGTGGAGATAGTGTCGCTACTCACCACTGGGCGGTTGGCGTTGAGCGCATACCAGTCGCGAGCGTCCTTGCTGATGGCAAAGCGCAGGTGTTCTTGTTGTTTGGCGTCACCAGTGCCCTCAAAGTAGGCAAAGAGGTAACCGGCAAACTTTGTCTTTGACTTTGCTGCCGATGCAGGTGCTGCGAGCAACACCGCCATCAACGCAAGTAGTAATGATCGTTTTCTCATGTCTCGTTTGGAATTATAAGGTAACGAATAGTCTTTACTTGAGTTATTTCATGTCGAAGGTGTTCATGGAGTGGGCCTTCAGCGTCATGTTGAGAAACTTCTTGCCCAACTTGACAGCCACCACGCGGTCTTCGTTTCCAAGATTGGCGGCCACGACAACATATTTACCGTTCTTGTGGCGGGCCACCAACACAGGCGTCTGTTCCTTGCCCTGTGGCACATAGCCAACGATCTCGGCTCCGGGCTCAATGAAGTGACTGTAGTGCATGAAAGCATAATATTCTGGCGTGAGGGTGTAGGAACGAGTCTTTGAGTCGACATGTACGAGCGCATTCTGTCGCCAGCCCCACAGCGTCTTGCCATCGTCGGCCAAGACGCCGTTCCAGTTGAAGAACTCGTTGCAGCCGTTGCCGAGATAATGGTTGATGAGTTCGAAGACATGCTCGCCTGCCTTCCAGTCGAACGTGCCTCCTCCACACTCACACTCCGAGCAGATATAGCTCCACTCTGGGAACTTCTGGCGCAGGCGCGCAAGAATCTCGCGGCCTTCCCATTGCAGTCCGACACCCTTCACATTGGTCTTCATGCGCGGGTCACTCAGGATCTCGTCAGCATTGTCATAACGGTTGGTGTTGAATGTTCCCATGTAGAGGGCCACCTCAGGATGGGTCTTCTGAAGCGTTGGAGCCAGGTATTCCATGTTGAAACGGATGGTGCCTTGTGGCGTCCAGGGGCAGCCAGGGTATGGTGTGTAACTGTAAGACTCGTTTTGGAACATCACCATGTTGATGGGTGCGCCCTCCGCCTTGTAGAGGTCAATGAACTTGGCAAACATGTCGGCATAAGCCTGCAAGTAACGCGGGTCCTGGATGAAGAAGTCCTGACAGGTGAGGCGGCGCGGAAACTTGGTCTTGTCAGGCTTCATCTGCTCGTTGTCTGAGCGGTCGCCGTCACCAAAGAGCAGGTAGTCCTTGCGCGGATCGAGGTCGTTGGTGGGATTGCTCTGCACGGCATAGTGATGGTTGATCTTCATCCATGTGGGCGGGCACCAGGGCGACACCCACAAGGTGAGTTGCGGATAGTATTTCTGAGCCAGGTGAATGAACGGCAACTTCGTCTGCTTGTCGTGCTCAATGTTGAAGTATTTCAGTTGGAAATCGCCATCCACCGAGTCGCAACTATACCACCCCATGTCGAGGTCGTTGGCGTTCATGGCCAAGCGTCCACGTGTGAGATGCAAGTCACCCGTAGGCGACCAGAAACGGCGCATCACCTCCTCACGATCTTGTGCCGATAGGATGTTGAGCGCCCGCCAGTGTTGTTCGTTGAAGGTGGTGCCCCAAGCACGATAGGTCACAATGGGCTTGGTCGCAGCATCGACGCTCACGACGGGTGACGCAGTCGTCTTCGTGCTCATGCTCACCGAGGAGCGTTGCATACATTGTCCGTCGACAGACGTGTAGACCGCCATCTTTTGGGCCGCACAGGGGGAGACCGCCAGTACGACCAACAATGAGGCCGTCATGTTCAGTAATACTTTGCGCATAATCAGGTTGTTGTTTATAATAGGTTGTTTGATTGCAAAGATAACACCTTTTTAACGTTTCGGCAAGTGTTCTGCCATAAAAATGTACAATTTACACTCAGAAGCCTTAAAACCAATAAGGCTACAAAAACACACTTCAAGCTTGAATCATTCTCAAGAGTCGTTCCCTTGTCTTTCTGACACAGCGGATAAGTTGGCAGAGCCGTTTCATGCCCAACAGGTGCAGAAGGCGCAGCTTCCAGGTGTGACGATAGGGCATCGTAGGAAGCACTAGGTCATGCTCATCAGTCGAACAGACATAGGTCATCACTTGGATGTTGAGCAAGTGAGCGTAATAGTTGGCAAGATCAGGATGACGCTGTAGGCCCTGCCGCTCCACGATGCGCAGGTGGCCTTGCAGCAAGTCGCTCCAGCCCCTGGCGTCCGCACGCACGGTGATGCCTGCTGGGTTGTAGGTGTAACGATAGGTGCCCCGGCTGGTGGTGCGCAGCGATCGCACCTGTGGCCACAGGTCGCCCATGACAAAAACATCCTCGAAAAGGCGCCCCTTGGCAAACGCAACGTCAGCAAAGAGCTGACGCCTGAAGATCTTGTTCCATGCGTAAGCGTGACGAAAGCCCTCTCCCCGGAGCCAATAGTCGGTCATGTCCGTGTATTCGCGTTCGGGAAGCCGCATTGCCAGGCGTCCCTGGGGTGTGTCGCGGTCAAACGAATACTCCAAGACATCATAGTCGGGATGTCCGGCAAGCATCTCCATCAGCGGCGCGTAAGTGTCGGGCATGAGGTAATCGTCGGAGTCGACAAAGGTGACATAGCGCCCCGTGGCATGCCGCAGGCCTTCGTTGCGCGCATCCGACAGGCCACCATTGGTCTTGTGGACCACCAGCACGCCAGGGCGATCCACATAGCGGTCCGCCACGGCCGGCGTGGCATCCGTCGACCCGTCGTCAACCACGATGACCTCCATGCCACCAACCGCTTGCATGAGCACGCTGTCCACCGAGCGGGCCAGCGTGCGCTCCACATTATAGGCAGGAATGATGACCGACAGCACCACAGGTTCATTCATAGGGCAAATCACCGGGATGCAAATGGCATTATCGTTGTATCATCTTCCGTCCGTCCACAATGACGAGGCCCTTATAATCAGCCCCGACACGCTGTCCGGCCACATTGTAGCGAGGACTGTTCTTGCCGGCGGCAGTCTCCACCAGGCGTATCCCAGTGAGGTCTGTGAACGTGAAGGCATAGCCTGGTGTGGCGGTGCAGACGGGCAGGAAGGCACTGTTGGCGGCCATTTCCGTGGCATCGGTCAGGTAAAGGCCCGCCTTGCCATCCTGGCTACCGAGCACATAACCAGCGCTATCGGATGCCTTGGCCACATACGTGCCCTGCAGGAAGTTTTGTTCGTCAGTCGTTGATGCCTTGCTGCTCACCGCCATCGTCTCCGTGCGGCGCGAGCCAACGACCACCACGGGCGTGCCGGCAGGCACCGACGAACCGATCTCCTTGAGCGAGACCTCCTTGTCGGAGAGGGCCGTGCAGACATAAGCCTTGGCCTGTTGCAGTTTGACGCCGAAAGGCACACAGAGCGTACCGAAATATTTGTTGGTGCCGTCGGGTGCCGTGGCCTGCGTCATGGCGATGCGATAGGCACGCGACGGCACGTTCTCCACCTGCCAGGTGGAGGGTGAGGCCAATGTGCCCTCAGCCGTCCATCCGATGACGGGAGCCTGTCCGGCCTCGCCCGCAGCCTCGTGGAGATAACCATAACGACTGCGCACACTGTCACAGAGGATCGTCACCCGACCGGCATGGGCCCGGATGGGCTTGAAGGTGAATGTGTGGCCCTCGTCCTCCTCGGCCGTAAGTGCGAAAGGCAGACTCCGCGACTTGGGCGCCACGACGCCCTCGCCCTGGCTGCTGATGCGATAAGTGCCTGGATGGCCGTCGACCATGGTGAGCCTAACGATGGTCGAGGCATCGGTGATGGCGTCGGTGGCGCTCACGGTCTTCAGTCCGTAGCCACGTGTGGCATCTCCCGTCCCGGCTGCATTCGGTCCCACGGCCAAATAGGTGTCGGTTCCTCGTGCCCCCACGCTCCGGATGCGGTAATAGCCCGTGGCGGGATAACCAATATGGTCGAAGACCGCCTGCTGAAGGTCGAAGAACTGCTGTTGCGAACAACTGTCCACATAGGTCTGGTAGGTGCCGATGAGTTGGTCGTAGCCCTCATGTGTCAGGGCGAAGACGCCGCCCACGTTCTCCGTGAAAAAGCTGCCCAATCGACTCTCCACGTAAGCGCCATAGCCCCGGCTCTGTTGCTGCGGGAGACTGTCGAGGGTCTTTTGCCATCCGAGCACGGTCTGCTTGTCGATGGTGAGGAGGTTGGTGATGTATCCGTTGGTCCCATAGGAGGCGTCCTCATAGAGCACGGCAAGATCGCCGTTGTCGAGCACCTCGAGCGTGGAGTAAGCCGCCCCACCCTCCTGGATGGTCAGCACATCCGTCCATGTGGCACCTTGGTCACGACTTGCAAAGAGATGCAGGTTGGCGCGTGTGGCGGGATCGACGATGAGCGTGTGGAGCAACAACTGGTCGTTGTAGGCAATGATGTCGGCGTTGCAGTCATTGCCTGAGAGTGTGGCCGAGCGGGTCTCGCCCATCCACTGTGTGCCGTCGGGTGTTCCGATGTTGAAGCCGCGCTGGCCCGCCTGGCGAATGGAAGCCATGATCGAACCGTCGGCGCGCTGCACGAGTTTGCCTTCATTGGAGGCCACATCCTCGCCAAACACCTGGTCGTGGGCCAGCGTCCAGTGGGCGCCCTCATCGTCGGTGTAGAGCAGGAAGGTGCGTGAGTGATCGCCGCTGACGGTGAGTCCGTTGAGCAGGAACATCACGCGACCGGCCTTTGTGGTGATGCCGCGTCCCGAGGAGGGGAAGGCGCTCCAGAGGCCCAGTCCGTCGGTACCACTCACCAGGTCGGTGAGCACACCCGCCTTGGCGATGTCCTTGGGTTCGGTCCAGGTCTGTCCATTGTCGTCGCTGGTGCTCACAAAGAAATGGCGCATGCCCAGGAAGTAATTGGTGCTGCCTGCCGCCATGGTGCAGATGAGCCTGCCGCTGGGTGCCTTGGCCAGTGAGGCATCGCCAAAGCCACAGCGAGCCACGCTGCTGCCATCGCCACGGGCGATGACCACTGGATCGCCCCAGGTCTGTCCGCCATCGGTGCTGCGCCGTGCCACCAGGTCGATGCGATGGTCATTGCCGAGGTCGGCCTGGTTGTCATAGCGCATGTCGCTCACGGCCACAAGACTGTTGTCCTGGGCACGGATGAAGGTGGGTATGCGGTAATAACGGCAGTCGTGAGTGGTGGGCACGAAGACGAAGCTCTGCTGCTTGAACACCGTCACGCCACCCGATGGGTTAAGGTTGAGCCCTCGCTCTTGCCGGGTGGCTCCCGTGGCGTCTTGATAGGTCATGCCGGTGACGGCGGCGCTCAGCGAGGCGCCCAGGGGTGCGTCGGCCTTGACCTTTGCCACCACCCACAGGTGATAGGTGGCGCCGGCGGCGAGTGCGGCCTCTCCGCTGACGGTCAGGCGCTCAGCGGGGGCCGATGTGGCAAGGGGGGTGCGCGCCTGGGCAAAAAACTCATTGTCGGCAGCGGTCGTCAGATAGACCTCGATGGCATCCACCGCGGCCACAGTAGCTTGTGGCAGGGCGATGTCGACGGCCGTCAGCGTGGCCGACTGGCCTGCCGGCACAGTGAGCTCACCAGACAGAAGCACAGCCTGGCCGCCCCGGCCAGCGGTCTGATAGGCACGTGTGGCAGTGAGCTTGAGGGTGTCGACGGAAGTGGATGTCTGCGCCTCGACAGAGGCGGTGAGGGCGCTCAGCAACGTGAGCAGCAACATGAGGGTGAACCTTCTCATAAGCATGACCTGTTTTATGGTTTCTCTTGCAAAATTAAGTCCTATCTTTCGATTACCCAAACAATTTGCCATAAATATTAGGTATAGGGGCCTCTGGATAGTTACAAAATGCGGATAAATCTTAAAATACATCAAAAATTTTGGAGAATGTTACTTTTAGCGCGAATAATTTCTATTTTTGCACCGTTCAACCATTAAAGGTAACAATCATGAAAACAAGAAACATCATTCTCACGGGTCTCTTCGGC